>NZ_CP009962.1:2179151-2490458 GCF_000786695.1 Collimonas arenae
GCGAAATCGAAATCGTTCACTGTCAATAATTCGCAGGCTTGCTGGAAGCCAGGTTCATATCGATGGCTAAGCACCGACAGGCCCTGAGGCGAGTAAAATACCGGCGGCAGCGGACATGCCGCTAGCGATGAGTCGCAAGCGGCATGTTGTCAGGCTGCCATAATTTAATGGTTTTGACTGGAAAAATGATGGCAAAAAAGAATGAAGAGCTGGATGCCGAAACGCTGGCGTTGATCAACTGGTGTATCGAAGTCGAGGGTTTTCTGGTGGCGGGCGGTGCGACGATCGAGCAGGCGCAAGAGCATATCGAAGAGCAGGTGGAATGGTTTACCGACCAGTTCTATGACGGCTTGACGCCGGAGCAGGCTGCCAAGGAAGCGTTGGCGTGATCACTCTGTGCTGCATGATCGGATTCAATGAACCAGCATGAAATAGGGCGCGGCATCAGTTTGTCGGTAGGCGCGTCGATGCTGTTTGCCTTGCTGTCCGGCTATACCAAGTTGCTCGCGCCGCTCGATGGTTTGGATATCTTTGCCTGGCGTGTGGTGTGGACCTTGCCAGGCGCGCTGGCGTTGCTGGTCTTGCGCCGCCGCTGGCCGCAGGCGCGCGCCTTGCTGCAGCGCTTGCGGCGTGAACCTTTGACTTTCCTTGCGTTGTTGATAGTTGCATCTTTGCTTGGGGTGCAGCTCTGGATTTTCTTGTGGGCGCCGTTGCACGGCCGTGCGCTGGAAGTGTCGCTGGGCTATTTTCTGCTGCCATTGACGATGGTGCTGGTCGGCCGTTTCTATTATCAGGAGCGCTTGGATATCTTCCAGTGGCTGGCGGTCGCCTGCGCTTTGGTGGGCGTGCTGCATGAGCTGTGGATGACGCGTAGTTTTGCCTGGCCGACGCTGGTGGTTGCGCTCGGTTATCCGCCTTACTTTATCTTGCGTCGCAAGATAAATGCCGATCCGGTGGTGGCGTTTGCGCTTGAGCTTGCCTTGCTGCTGCCGTTTGCGCTAGCCATGCTGTACGCGCGAGATTCCTTCGCCGTGATCGCGCACCGGCCGGACATGTGGCTGTTGTGGCTGCCTGGCCTGGGGCTGCTGAGCACTGTGGCGCTGGGCGCATATCTGGGCGCCAGCCGGTTGCTGCCAATGGCCTTGTTCGGCATCCTTGGCTATGTCGAGCCGGTGTTGCTGGTTGGCGTTGCGCTCTTGTTTCTCGGGGAAGCTCTGGCGCCGGGGCAACTGGCGACCTATATCCCCATCTGGTGCGCGGTGGCGTTGACCGCGGTCCACAGCGTGCGCTTGTTGCGCAAGGAACGCGCGACGCGACGCTCTGAAGCAATTCCCTGATTTGCTTATTCTGGCTGAATTGTTTTATGCGACGCTATTGCCGGCATGGCGTTGCGCCAGCGAGCGCAAAACCGCCAGCGCTTGGTCGGCCCGCGCGGCGGGTACAAATACGTGATCGTGAAAGCAGGCGGCAAGCACGTTGGCGCTGATGCCGGACTTCGTCAGCTCGGTCGCCACCGCGGCAGTGAGCCCGACGGCGGCAAGGCTGGAGTGAACATTCAACGTAATCATGGCGAATGCGCCGTCATAGGCTAGTCCGGCGCTGTCGGCGGACTGCTGCCGCAGAATCAGCGTCAGGCCTTCTTTTTCCTGGAACGATGCAATCGGCGCTAGCGCCGCATGGGCGCCATAGCTGGCGTTCGGTATGCAGCAGAAAACGTACAGTCCGTCGCTGGCAATCGGGCTCATGGAGCCGAGCAGGGTATCGAGATCGGTGATGGCGCTCATCGTCTGGGAAGGGGAAGTTTGTCAGCCGCCATGATACACGGCCAATCCCTGAAGTCATCGTGCTGTCATAAGACTGCTATATGTTGACGGCAAGAACGACGCATGGATGTGTTGCTTCTCCCTGACGGATGGATAATGTACAAAAACAGCAAGCGATTGATCATTCTCGATGCAGACGGCACCACGATTGATGCCTATAGCGCTATCGACAAGACGTTTTCCCGGCACGGCATGGAGATCGGCGATGAAGAAAGATTCCAGAAGCGGCGTCGTTTGTTCAAATACCTGGGCGGCTTGAAAGAATTTCCGTCCAATCTGAAAAAACAGATAGGCAAGCAGAATCGCAAGCAACTGATTGCCACGCTGACCGAAGTTTACCGAGAAGAGGCCAAGCTCTATCCGGGAATTGCCGAATTGGTGCAAAGCCTGATTGCGGCCCCCGATATTGCTGTCGGCCTGGTGACGCGCAACATGACCAATGATCCTGAGCAGACGCTGCGCTTGTTGTTCCGGCGACATGATATCGACATCGATGCCTTCGACTTTTTTGCGCATGTGCCGTTGCATCTGGAAAAAATGCAGGAATTCCGGTCGATCAGGGAGCGCATGGACATTAATCCGGCGCGCGGCTATATCTGTGGCGACGAGCACAAGGATTACCTGGCCGCGATCGGGTCCGGCATGCATCCTTTCATGGTTTCCTATGGCTTTGAAAGCTACAAGCGGTTGATCAAGAAATTCAGCGTGCCGGATGAAATTATTTCCCGTTCCCCCGAAGAGTTTTGCGGGCGGGTGCGGCATGCCATGGACTTGCCAGATTCCCGAGAGCTCAGGGTCGCCGTCTGAAGAGCGCAGCCTGATCTGACATGACGGCGCAACTCCCTGTTAGAATTTATCTTCCAAAAGATGGATTGGCGGGGATGCATGTACACACTCTTTGGCTTCAAGGGCACAGGCTCCGCAGCGGTGGAACTCGCGCTGGAACTGGCGGGGCTACCTTACCGCCAGGTCGACGCCGCTTCCTGGGAACCCGGCTCGGCGCTGGATGAACTGCAGCAATGCAATCCCCTCAGACAAATTCCCACGCTGCAACTGCCGGATGGCAGCGTACTCAGCGAAAGCGCGGCGATCCTGCTGCATCTCGGGCTCAGCCACCCATCTGCCCGGCTTTTACCCGACAACGAAGCGCAGCGCGCGCAGGCAATCAGAGGCCTGGTGTTTATCGCAACCAACTGCTATGCCGCCATCGGCGTGATCGATTACCCGGAACGCTGGTGCGTCAATGCCGATGAGGCAATCAAAGAACAGATCCGCCAAGGCGCGCGCGAGCGCTTGCATCGCTATTGGGAAATTTTTGCCGATACCTATCCACCTAATCCCTTCCTGAACGGCGACCAACCCGGTGCGCTGGACCTGCTGGCTGCCGTGGTCTCCAAATGGTCGGGAGCGCGCGCACATCTTGCTGAGGCAAGGCCGGCTTTTCTCGAACTGATCAAGCGCATAGAAGCCCATCCCAAAGTGGCGCCGGTATGGCGGCGTCATTGGAGTAACTGATTTCGAATTGATTTCACAACAATTTTTCAGTACCTCGTCCGTTGGCGAAGACCACGGATTCACACAAGAAAACGGAGACCCATCGTGCAGTCACAAAGTGAGTTGTCTGAAGACCAGTTAATGAAGAAAGTGGCATGGCGTCTGATGCCATTGCTGATCGTGATGTTCCTGGTGTCTTTCATCGATCGCCAGAATGTCGGTTTTGCCAAGCTCGACATGGTGCACGCCTTGCATATGAGCGAGGCGGCCTATGGCTTGGGCGCTTCTCTGTTTTTCATCGGCTATTTGCTGTTTGAAATTCCCAGTACGCTGGCGTTGCACAAATACGGTGCGCGGGTATGGCTGGCGCGCATCATGTTTACCTGGGGGGCGGTGACGATATTGCTGGGGTTTACCAGTTCGCTACCCATGTTCTATGTGCTGCGTTTCATGTTGGGTGTAGCTGAAGCGGGTTTTTACCCAGGCGTGATCTACTACCTCACGCTCTGGTTTCCACAGATATACCGGACCCGGGTGCTGGGTGTGTTTACCTTGGGTAGCGCCTTGGCCAATATGCTGGGCGCACTGGTCGGCGGCTTGTTGCTGAACCTGAACGGTACGCTGGGATTGGCGGGCTGGCAGTGGGTTTTCATCGCTACGGGCGCACCGGCGATATTGCTGACATTGATCGTGATGGTATATCTGCCGGGTTCGATCGATGAAGCCAAATTCCTGTCGGCTGCGCAGAAAACCAAGCTGAACGACATGATGCGGCGCGATGCGCCGGCCAATGCTACGCACGGCAATCCGCTGGCAGCCTTGTGGGATGTGCGCGTGCTGCTGTTTGCCGCTACTTACATGCTGATGTCGACCTCGCTGTACGGGGTCACCTACTGGCTGCCGACGCTGGTAAAGGGCTTCGGCGTCAGCTCCACCATCAATGGCTTGCTCAACATGATGCCGTGGGGGTTGGCCGTATTGCTGCTGCTATGGCTGCCAGGGAAGCTGCGCCATGACCGGGTCGTGTACAAGGCAATCGCTGCCATCGGTTTGCTGGGATTGGTGTGTTTCGCTTCCAGCGCGCTGCTGGATTCCAATGTGCTGCGTTTTGGCGCGCTGGTGGTGGGTGGCGCTTGCATCACGCTGTTGTACCCTTGTTTTTGGTCCTTGCCGCCAAAGTTTTTTCAAGGCGCGCGCGCCGCGGCCAGTGTCGCCGCCATTAATTCGATCGGCAACCTGGGTGGTTTTTTTGGCCAGAACCTGATGCCTTATGTCGGCAAGGTCACACAGAGCAATGTCACGCCGATGCTGGTGCCGGCGGCTTGCCTGGCGGTGCTGGGCGTGGGCGGGCTGGTGGCGGTGAGTTGGCAGCGCAAGCGCGATCTGGCCAGCGAAGACGGTTTGCAGCGGGCGGTGGCGGTCCAGGAAGACGGCAGCGAAGATCCTGGCGCCGGCATCGACCAGATGCTCGACCTGCATCCCGATCATATGCACATGCCGCAGCAGAAATAACATTAGTGAAAGTCGCGGCTGCTGGTATCCAGCTTGCCCAGCAGCGGCGACAGATCGAGCAGGCGTTTCGCCACCAGATGGCTGACGCCATCCTGGGTTTGCCAGACCCCATATACGCCCATCAAGGTCGCTGCCCGCAATTCCTTGCGTTGCAGATCGGCCAGATCGGGCCAGACCACCACATTGACGGTGCCGGTTTCATCTTCCAGGGTGACAAACACCACGCCCTTGGCCGTACCTGGCCGTTGGCGCACCGTGACGATGCCGCAGCCGCGCGCCAGCTGGCCATTGGCAAACGTGTTTAGCACATCGGCTGGCAGGAAGCGTTTGGCGCTGAGTTTGGCGCGCAGCAGCGCCAGCGGGTGACGGCCCAGAGTCAGTCCCAGCGTGTGGTAATCGCTGACGATATTTTCCGCTTCTCCCGGCGGCGTCAGCTGCAATTCTTCTTCATGGACCTGGGTTTGTCTGAGCAAGCCTTTTTCCGGCGCGCTGACCAGCGCCTGCCATAAGGCCTGGCGGCGGTTTCCTGATAGCGGTGCGAGCGATCCTGCGGCCGCCAGCGCTTGCAACTGATCGCGCCTGAGCCCGCTGCGCAAAGCCATGTCCTGGAGATCGCCGAAAGGGCGCACTGCGCGCGCCGCTTCAATTTCTTCCGCATTCTCGAAGCGCAGGCCGCGTACCAGGTTCAGTCCCAGCCTGACGGCCGGCCGGGCGGCTGCGGTTGATTCCAGCGTGGCTTCCCAGTTGCTGACGTTGATATCCACCGGCAGCACATCGACGCCATGCCGGCGCGCATCCTGCACCAGTTGCGAAGGCGAATAAAACCCCATCGGCTGGCTGTTCAGCAATGCCGCCAGGAAGGCTTCCGGCTCGTGGCATTTGAGCCAGGAACTGGCGTAGGCCAGCAAAGCGAAACTGGCGGCGTGGCTTTCCGGAAAGCCGTATTCGCCGAAACCCTGGATCTGGCTGAAGATGGCTCTGGCGAAACTCTCGTCATAGTCTTTGGCGACCATGCCATCGATCAGCTTGCGTTCGAATTTTTCCAGGCCGCCTTTGCGCTTCCATGCCGCCATCGAACGGCGTAACTCATCGGCTTCGCCTTGGGTAAAGCCGGCAGCGATGACGGCGATCTGCATCACCTGTTCCTGGAAAATCGGTATACCCAAGGTGCGTTCCAATGCTGGTTTCAATGCATCCTTGGGATAGACAATATCTTCCTTATTCAATTTTCTGTTTTTCAGGAAAGGATGCACCATGCCTCCCTGGATCGGCCCCGGCCGGACGATGGCGACCTGGATCACCAGATCGTAGAATTTTCGCGGTTTTAGCCGCGGCAGCATGCTCATCTGGGCCCGGCTTTCAATCTGGAACACGCCTATCGTATCGGCCTTGCAGATCATCTCGTAGGTGACCGGGTCCTCGCGCGGAATATCCTGCATTTCAAAGACTTCGCCGCGCTGGAACGCCACCATTGCCAGCGCCCGCTGCAACATCGACAGCATACCTAGCGCCAGTACATCGACCTTGAGAATGCGCAGCGCATCCAGGTCGTCCTTATCCCATTGCACCACGCTGCGGTTTTCCATCGCAGCGTTTTCAATAGGCACCAGCCGCGACAGCTTGCCGCGCGAGATCACGAAGCCGCCCGGGTGCTGCGACAGATGGCGCGGAAAACCCATCAGCGTATGCGAGAGTCCGGCCCAGTGCTCGGCAATCGCGGTTCCTGGCGCGATGCCAAGTTCGCTGAAATTCTGTTGCAACTGTTGTTTGTCATCCCACCAGCGCTGTGATTTGGCGACTTGGTCGACCAGGCCCGGATCGACCCCAAGCGCCTTGCCGACATCGCGCAACACGCTGCGCGGCCGGTAGCTGATCACCACGGCGGTCAGCGCGGCGCGGCGGCGGCCGTATTTTTCATAGATGTACTGGATGACTTCTTCGCGCCGCTGATGCTCGAAATCGACGTCGATATCGGGCGGCTCATCGCGCTCCTTGCTGATAAAGCGACCGAACAGCAAGGTGCTGCGGGACGGGTCGACTTCGGTAATGCCGAGGCAGTAGCACACCGCCGAATTGGCCGCCGAGCCACGTCCCTGGCAGAGAATGCTTTTCCTGCGGGCGAACTCGACGATGTCGTACACCGTCAGGAAATACGATTCGTATTGCAATGCATGGATGATCTCCAGTTCATCTTCCAGCTGGTTTTGCACCGCAGCCGGAATTTCATCGGCATAACGCTTGCGTGCGCCGATATAGGTTTGCTGGCGCAGGTAACTGGCTGCGGTATGGCCCGCCGGCACCACTTCATCTGGGTATTCGTAGCGCAGCTCATCCAGCGAGAAATGGCATTTCCCGGCGATTTCCACGGTCGCCGCCAGCGCCGCCGCCGGATAGAGATTGGCCAGCCGCAGACGGGCGCGCAGATGCTGCTCCGCGTTCGGGGCGAGTGCATAACCGCAAGCCGTCACCGGTTTGCCGATGCGGATTGCCGTCATCGTATCTTGCAAGGGCTTGCGCGAGCGCCGGTGCATGCAGACATCGCCGGTAGCCACGATCGGCAGGCCTTGCATCTGCGCTACTTGTTCGATCACTGCGCGTTGTTGTTCATCGCCAGCCTGATGCAGCAAAGTCAGGCCGATCCAGCAGCGGCCGGGGAAATTGATGTGCAGCCAGGCGGCCTGGCGCGCCAGCGTATCGTGGGTTATGTTTTGTGTCGGCAACAGAATCAATAAACAGTCGGGTAGCTGGCGCAAGTGGGCATGGTCGGCGTCAGGATTGTCCAGATCCTGCGGCCGCAACAGATAGTGGCCTTTGCCGGCGCGGCTGCGCGCCAGTGTGATCAGTTCCGACAGATTGCCGTAGCCTTCGCGATTCTGCGCCAGTGCAATCAATGAAAACACTGGACTGCCATCGGCGTCATGCAATTGAAACTGGCTGCCTATCAGCAGTTGCAATGTGTGCTTTTTTGCTTCTACATGCGCGCGCACCACGCCTGCCAGAGAGCATTCATCGGTGATCGCCAGCGCACGGTAATCAAGCTGGGCCGCACGCTCCACCAGCTCCTCGGGGTGTGAGGCGCCGCGCAGGAAGCTGAAATTCGAGACGCATTGCAGCTCGGCGTATTCTGGCAGCACGCCGGGAATAACCACTGATGACGGTGCAATAGGGGAAATTTCATCCATGATGGCTACCTGTTTGTTTGCAGTCAGGCGAACAGGCCGTGCAAGAACCAGCGGACTTCGGCGCCGCTGCGTTCCCGGTAAATCCAATAGCAGGCGGCCTCTTCGCCTTCGGCGACGAAGTAATCGCGTACCGCCGCCACGCCGTCCCACCAGCTGCATTCGATACGTTCAGGTCCGACAAGTAGCCGTAAAGGAGAGCTGTAGAAAGGGCGGTGGTTGCGGGTCGTCAAGGCTAGCGGCGTTTTCAACAGCCAGAACGGGCGTTGCGGCTGGACGCTACGGATGGTGTCGTCAGATGCACGCCGGAGCTGGTCGGTGGCGGCTTGCCAGGCGTTGGCGACTTCCGGCCGGTGATCGGCGTATGCTGCAGGCTGCAGCACGTTTTCACTGCCGAGCCGTGCGCTTAATAATTCCAGCAAACGTGCATAAGCACCCGGCGTACCGCCTGGCTCGGGAAACAGTGAAGCAGTCGGCGGCAGCATCGGCGCTACGCGGGTGGCTTGCAGGCGCAAGGCGATGACCGGCGCATCGAGTTGCAAGCGGCCTAGCCGCTCTTTCAGCAAACGCAACAGGTGCTCTTCATGCCAGGCCGGTTCCGCCAATGCGATTTCCAATGCGGTTGGCGCAATCGCCTGGCGACCGCGTTCATGTTCCAGCGACAGTACGAAGCAGGAGACCGCGAGTTGCTGCGCCACCAGCCAGCCTATCATTTGCAAAATCAGGCGGCGCGCCGCAAACAGCACCGCTTCGGCGTGTTCGATCCGGTCTGGCAATTCCAGCCAGGCGGAAAAGGAAAGCGGCGCTTGTACCCATTCAAATATTTCCGGCGTCGCGCCGTAGGCGTGGTCCAGGCTTTCCAGCACCTGTTTGTCGCTGCGTCGCTGCAAACCGGCGCGCGGTAATTTGCGCAGATCGGCCAAGGTTTTGCAGCCGATGCCCGCCAGCCAATCCTGATAGGGACGCACTGCCGGCAAGATCATGAACGGTAAGGCATCCAGCCGCCGCTGCATGCCAGCGATGTGCAGGCTGCGCCGTTGCCTGGGTAACGGCGGAGTGCGGTGCTGGCAGCGGTAACGGGCCAGCAGCCACGCGCCTTGGGCTGTCGGCGCCATGCTTAACTGAAGCGTGAAGCCGAGCGTCTGGATGCTGTCGCGGATGCGGCGGCACAGAGCAAGCCGCCCGCTGAAAGCGCTCAAGCTGGCGCTGACGTCAAGCAGCAGCGAATTCTCTTCAGCGTGCGTTACTTCGGGCGTGTATTGCAACAGCGTCAGTGCGATGTCGTCGCGTGCGCCTTGTTCTCGCGCCGCTTCGCGTTCGCATAGCAAGGCCTCCGGCGCCAGCGCAAGCACGCCGCCGCGGCGCATGCCCGGCCGTATGCCGCCGGCAGCCGCGCTGGCTGTCATGGTCAGCACCTGGTCGTGCTCCATGACGGCGAGCATGCAGGGCTTAGCCCAGCGCGGGCGCAAGGTTTCCAGCGCGAGCAGTGGAAGATGTATGCCTATCCAGAGAGCCATGGTGAGGTGATGCCGAAGGGTTGAGAAAAATAACCGGAGCCGCCACCGGCGTGATTTCAGGAATGATCGCAGGCAAGGGCAGGTAAAAAGCCTGTTCGTGCTGGGGGCCTTTGCGTTTGAGCAGCTGGATTTCGACGCCATTTCGCGCCGGCTGCAATGACAGGCGCAAAGGGGAGGGTGACGATTCGTGCGCGGCGTTCAAGGGGCGGATCATCCACAGCATGGTGTCGCTGGCCTGCGCCGCCAGATGCAAGCGACGTAAAGCTTCACTGCGAATCTGCGATTGCCATACCAGCAGTGCGCCGCAACTGCCGTTGCGCAAGACCTGTTCCGCCGACCACAGGGCATCAGTGCTACGCGCGGCCTTGATCCATAGTAATTTCTCTCCGGGCAACCCCGCGCTATTCCAGGCGGCGATCTGCGGCAGGTGCGGCGGTTGCAGCAGCACGATCCGGCGCTGTTGGGCAATCTGCGCCAGCGCCGGTTGCAGCAGACGCATTTCGCCGCAGCCGGCCTGGTGCAGCAGCAGTTCGATCAGCGTCGCATGTGGCCAGCCTCCGTTTGGCAGTTCCCGGTCCAGCAATGCATGGCCGGAAGCCGTGACCAAGCCCTGGTAAGACCCCATCTGATTTGCGCGCCACAAGGCATGCGGCAAGGTCGAAACGACTGATTGAACCGCAGCGGCATGGCTGGAGAAGGCGCTGGCAGAGTAAGACATGACGAAATTGAAACAATGGATGACTTAAGGGATGATAAATTATACTGTATATATGTACAGTATAAATTCAATCCTGACTTAGTCAATCCATGCAGCGAATCTTAGCCAGATAAAGATTCCATTACGTTTGGCATGGAAAAGGCGTAAATATCGGCGACTACTATCGGCGACTACTTAGAGGCTGTTGCAAACACAGCTGGCTAGGCGCGCCGACGAAGACAGTACGAACAGTACGGCTAGGAGGGTGTAGCAGGGGTTTCAGACGACACTGTCGTCTGCCTGCGGAACGGCCCGGGCTTGCAAGCCCGGCGCGCCCTGCAAGGGCAACAGCGCCAGATGTGTTTGCAACAGCCTCTTAGGCAGCAGTGGCCTGAAGCGGCGGGTTATATCGGGCTGAGCGAAAATAACCCGCAACCCGATTCGCAAACCAGCCGAGTCCGGAACACAGCAGAAAATAGATCAAGCCGATAAACAAGAATATCTCGGCTGGATAAATCATTACCCGGCTATTCACCTGCGCCGCCACAAACGATAATTCACCCACGCCGACGATGTAAGCCAATGAACTGTCCTTGATCAACGTCACCCATTGATTGACAAAGGACGGCAGCATCATCTGCAGCGCTTGCGGCAGCACGATATAGCGCAACACCGACATGCGTGTCATTCCCAGGGACAAGCCGGCATCCCATTGACCTGTGCGGATACCGCTGATACCGGCATGTACCGAATGCGCCAGATAAGCTCCGCCGATCAGCGCCAGCGCGCACATTACGGACAGCACGCCAGGCACATCGATATGGAACACAACAGGCAGTAAAAAGTACGTCCAGAAAATCAGCATCAGCACTGGAATCGCCCGAAAGAAGCCAAGCACCATGGTCAGCAACAGATTCAGCCAGCCGCGCGACAACGACAAACTGACGCCGAGCACCAGGCCCAGCACAGCCGAAGCCAGCGCAGAACCCAGGCTGAGCAACACAGTCAAGGCTGCGCCGCCCAGCGGACCGTCGGGATAAGCACCCCACAGCAGATACGGCAGGTTGTCCGTCAGCACGCTCAACTGTATGCTCATCGCTGGCCGCCGCTGATCAGTTTGTGCCGACGCTGGATCAGCTGTCCGATGGTTTCGAGCAGGGCGATGGCGGCGATGTAAAACAAGGTCGCTACGCCGAAAGCCTGAAACGTCTTGAAGGTTTGTGCTTCGACCTGGCGCGAGGTGTAAGACAGTTCAGCCAGGCCGATAGCCATGCTCAGGGATGTGTTCTTGATGATGTTCATGTACTGGCCAAGCAGGGGCGGCAAGGCGATACGTGTCGCCTGTGGCAGGATCACATAACGCAATACCTGCCAGCTACTGAAGCCGAGTGCAGCCCCTGCCAGCCGCTGTGCTTCGGCCACGCCGCGCATGCCAGCACGGATTTCCTCGCTGATATAGGCGGCGGAATACAGGCTCAGGCCGAGCACCGCGCAGAGTAATTCGAACGAGGGCCATGTCAGCCTCAGGTACGGCCCCAGCGCCACGTCATGCACCGTATTCAGCCACGCTCCGGCGCCTTCAGGCAGCAGGCTGGAGACGCCGAAATACCAGAAAAAAAGTTGCACCAGCAGCGGCGTATTGCGGAAGAGCGAAAGAAAGGTTGCCGCCTGCAATGACAGCCAGCGTCGATGGCTGGAACGCGCTGCGGCAATCACGATACCGAGCAAGGTCGACAGCACGCTGACCACCGCAGAAACGTAGAGTGTCATCGATAGGCCGTCGAGGAGCCAGCCGATGTATTTCGGGGCCAGCATTTGCCCAAGAAGCGATTGAAATTCAGTCATTTTTACTTTGCTGTTACCTTTGCTGCTACCAATGGGGCTAATCAGATCTAAGAGGCTGTTGCGAACACAGATGGCTAGGCGCGCCGACGAAGACAGTACAAGCAGTACGGCTAGGAACGGATGGTCGCCTCGACGTAACAACGCCAGGTGTGTTCGCAGCAGCCTCTAAACAAAAAAACACTGGCGAACCGCAAGGGTTGCCAGTGCAAGACAGACATCAAGCGTAATCAGTTCTGGCTCAGTTTGGTGTCGCCAATCTTGAACAGGCGCGGCAGCGGCGACTTGCTGTCGGGGCCGAACCATTTGTCGTAGATCTTTAGCGCGGTGCCATCTTTTTCAAATTCGCGCAGGGTATCGTTGAGGGTGTTCACAAGCCGGGTTTCACCCTTAGGCACGCCGACGCCTTCATATTCCTCGGAAATGGCAAAGGCTGGGATCTCATACTTCTCCTTGTCCGGAATATTGGCCAGCAGCGCGATAAGCTTGGATCCATCCTGGGTAATCGCCTGGACATTGCCGTTGCGCAGAGCCGCCAGGGCAAACGGCGTATCGTCGTACAGCACGACCTTGGCGGCGGGGTATTTCTCGCGCAAGGTAGTTTCCATGGTGGTGCCTTTGTCGGTGCCGATCCGCAGTTCAGGAATTTGTGCGGCATTCTTCAGCACGCCTTTTTTACTCAGGAACTGTTGCCCAGAAGCGAAGTAGGGGATGCTGAAATCAATCACCTGGGCGCGTTCCGGATTGATCGTGAAGTTCGCAAACACCAAGTCGACTTTTCCCGAAGTCAGCAAGGGAATCCGGTTGGCCGGATTGGTCGGGACCAGCTCGACCTTGACGCCGAGTTTCCTGGCGACTGCGTTGGCGTAATCGACATCCAGTCCGATGATTTTGTTGGTCTTCTGGTCGATAAAGCCGAATGGCGGATTGCCGTCGAAAGTGGCGACGCGCAAGACGCCGGCTTTCTTGATGTCGTCGAGTTTGTCGGCATGCGCCAGACCGGATAGCAGCGCCAGGCTGGCAAATAAGATGGCAGTTGATTTCATTTTTTAGTCCCTGTTAATGTTTCCGCTTGTTCCCGTTATTCAGGTAGATCGAAAAACGATCACCATGCAGAGAAGATTAACAAAACAAAATCACGCAGTGAACGACCAAAGTTGCATTTGAATATTACAAGTTTGTGGGCGTTGTCCGAGGCGGCTGCGAGCGCAAGCCGAAACATCGTTAGAATAAGCAAAACAATCACTCAGGAGCATGGAAATGGCAGTCAGAAAAAAAGTCGCATTGGTCACTGGCGCAGGTTCCGGCATCGGCAAGCACATCGCCCTGGCCTTGTTGCGTAACGATTACAGCGTGGTGCTCGCAGGGCGGCGCATCGATGCGCTAGAGGCAACGATGGCCGCCGCGGGCGCGCAGGCGGCGCATGCAATGCCGGTGTCGACGGATGTCAGCGACCAGGCTTCGGTCAGGGCGTTATTCGAATCGATCAGGCAGCAGTTCGGCCGCCTGGATTTGTTGTTTAATAATGCCGGAATCTTTACCAAGTCGGCATCGCTGGAGGAGGTTGATTTCGCACAATGGAAGGCCTCAGTCGATGTCAACCTGACCGGCGCTTTCCTGTGCACGCAGGAAGCGTTCAAGATCATGAAGGCGCAAACGCCGGGCGGCGGCCGCATCATCAACAACGGCTCGATCGCTGCGCACGTGCCGCGGCCGAATTCGGTGGCCTATACCGCCACCAAACACGCCATCACGGGCCTCACAAAATCCACCTCGCTGGATGGCCGCAAATACAATATCGCCTGCGGCCAGATCGATATCGGCAACGCTGCAACCGACATGACGGAGCGCATGGAACAGGGCATCATGCAGGCCAATGGCCAGGTGGCGGTCGAGCCGACCATGTCGGTTGAAAACGTCGCCAATGCGGTGTTGTACATGGCGAGCCTGCCGCTGGATGCGAACGTTCAGTTCATGACGGTGATGGCGACCAATATGCCGTTTATTGGCCGCGGCTAGGCAAGCGCAGGTTTGCCATGAGCTAGATCCTCACTACGGCTTCAGCTTCACATTGAAGGCTTCGCCGGTGGCGAAGAAGGCGCCGCCAGACAGGTAGTGCAGAGAGTGCTGGTCCTCACTGGGGAAGTGCCAGCGGCCATCCGAAAATGCGGCGGCGTCGGCCCAGGCGGCGACCACCTCGGCGATGAACAGATCGTAACGCTGCTGGTTGTGCGGCTCCGGAATGATCTTGCATTCCAGCCACGCAAGGCAGCCGGACATCAGCGGCGCGCCGATTTTCTGCGATGAAAAAGTCGCGATATCCAGCGCCGCGAACTTGTCGCCGTCGCGTCCGGAACGGGAGCCTACCGCCAGCGTCTGTTCGGCCTGAGCGCGGGTAGGAATGTTCAGCGCAAACTCCCCTGAGGCTTCCACCAGTTCACGCGTCAGCGTGCTTTTATCGATCACTACCAGCACTTTGGGTGGATCGAAATCCAGCGCCATGGCCCACGCTGCCGCCATCACATTGTTGGCGCCTGCGTGGGCGCTGGTAACGATGGTGGTGGGGCCGTGATTCAGCAGGCGATAGGCTTTGGCAAGTTCTACAGCTTGAATGTTTTGCATGATGGTTTCTGGAGTGAGATACGAGCGCACAGTTTATCCGACTGCCGGATTTTCAGTGCGATGGGCTGGATTGCCACAGCCGGAGCCATGTTTCAGGCAACGGGGTAATTTCGAAAATAGCCGGATTTATCCTTGACAGGGTTATTCTTTCATCTATAAACTTCGGTCATTGCATTATATGGAGGTCCTTGTGGACTCTGGTTCTAATAGTAGAAGTGGATGGGCGATCGGCCCGGCACAACACGCATAGCAGTAGCAGACCTCCCTCCGCTACAACTCTGCGTACGCCGAGTTGTAGATGCGATCAGCAAGACCGCGCTTTACATCCCCATCCAATCATTTATCCGCTTATTCCGTCGTTTCTGCCTTGCAGTGACGTGATTTTTCGCGCCCCGCCTTTATGGCTGTGTCCGCGCTGACTGATCGCGTCCTTGCTTTTGCTGAATGCCGGTTCGAGGAGATTGGCATGGTCCATTTTTCCAGGCACGTCGTTGCCGCCCCACGCTGCATGAACGTCGTTGTTCATCCAGTTCATCCACCAGCTGCCGGTCGCCTTGGCTGCCGCTCCAGCGCGTTTATAAAGGAATGTTGATATGGACTGTCCCCCCAGTTGTCCCTTACATAAAGCACCTTTAATACGCGAGCAGGGCGCACAGCATTTTCATTTCCAGCCTGAAGCATAGTCAACGGCTGTAGTTCGCCGCCCTTGCTCGCCTTCGATCACGGTTCTCCTCCTGGAGGGCCGCTATGCAAACACGTCTATCGAGGCTAATCATGACTATCAAATCATTCATCAACGCTCAGCAAAAACGTGCTGTGGACACGCCATCCAAGGGCTGGACTTTCGGCTGGACTTCGTCCCAGGCCGCCAGCCATGCCCGCGATGTGCGCTCTCAGCAATCGCGCCAGCCAGTCCAGAGCTGCGGCATGTACGGCACGCTGATCGACGGCCGTTAAGGAGCAAGCATGCATCAGCAATTTTTATCCGCAAGAAACGCCGTATTGCTGGCGCTGCTGATGGCGCTGGCCTGGCTGCTTATTCTGCTGAGTATATTGCTGCCTGCGGTCGAGCACGGTCCGCAGCAGGTGCATGTTGCTCCCATCCTCATGCCGCAATAAAAAAATCATGTTCTCGTCTCGATAACTCGCGAGAGCATCCCGCCAATCACTTGCCAACACAAGGATACCTATGGAAGACGACAGCGAAGGTGGCGATAGGTCGCCCGCTTGGATAGTCAACACGATAACCAACGCGGGCGACCTTCGTCCTGTTACACCGATCAACCGAACACGCATGACCGTGGCGCGGCAGGGAATCGTATTGTCTGAATAAACAGATGATTTTTCTTGCCGGCGGCATGGCGTAGGAGAATTACATGACTCAGACACCCCAGCATAAAACCGGCAAGTCCAAGCAAAAGCAGAAAGGGTTCATTGCAGGATCCTCTGTGCCGGAACAAAAAATTTCAATGCGCATTGTTGAAGAATCCGGCAAGCCGATTCAAGCCACCTTCGACCGCACCAAAAGCTCACCTTTCGGCTTGTTTTCCCATGACGCCGCCGAACGCTTGCAACGCTCCGGTCCCAATGAAGTCGCCCACGACAAGGCGCCGCACGCGTTGGTCCAGCTGGCCCTGTCTTTCAAGAATCCTTTTGTTATCGTGCTGCTGATATTGGCGACTATCAGCTATGTCCTCGATGTCCACCTGGCTGAACCTGACGACCGCAGCTGGACGGGAGTGATTATCCTGTTGTCGATGGTCACCATCAGCAGTCTCTTGCGTTTCTTCCAGGAATATCGCTCCAACAAGGCGACGGAGCGCTTGAAATCCATGGTGCGCACGACCGCCACTGTGCTGCGCCGTAGCAATGATGCCGCCAATCCCCAGCGTCAGGAAATTCCCATGCGCGAACTGGTGGTGGGTGACGTTGTCAGCTTGCAAGCCGGCGACATGATTCCTGCCGATATACGCCTGTTTTCTTCGCGCGACCTGTTCATCAGCCAAGCGGTGTTGACAGGGGAGGCGCTGCCGGTCGAAAAGTACGACACGCTTGGTGCAGTAGCGCAAAAATCTGCCGATGCGGCGGGCGACGGCCAGGCTGATCTGCTCGATTTGTCCGATATCTGTTTCATGGGAACCAACGTCGTCAGCGGCACTGCGACCGCCGTGGTGGTCGCTACCGGGGCCAATACTTATTTCGGCTCGCTGGCGAAGAACGTGGTTAGCCACAAACGTATCGAAACCAGTTTTGACCGCGGCGTCAGCAGTGTTTCATGGCTGTTGATCCGCTTCATGCTGGTGATGGTGCCTATCGTGTTCATGATCAATGGCGTGACCAAGGGCGACTGGATGTCGGCCCTGACATTTGCGCTGGCGGTGGCGGTCGGCTTGACGCCGGAAATGCTGCCGATGATCGTTTCCGCGAATCTGGCCAAAGGCGCGATGGCGATGGCGCGCCGTAAGGTGGTGGTCAAGCGCTTGAATTCGGTGCAGAACTTCGGCGCCATGGATGTGCTTTGCACCGACAAGACCGGTACGCTGACCCAAGACAAAATCATCCTGGAACGCCATCTGAACATCAAGGGCAACAAAGATGAAAGCATCTTGCAGCTGGCATGGTTGAACAGTTTTCACCAAAGCGGCCAAAAAAACCTGATGGATATCGCGATTGTCAGCCACGCCGACGAACGCGGTCCTGCCGCCAAGCTTCTGCAGTACAGCAAAGTCGATGAAATGCCTTTCGATTTTGTACGGCGTCGCTTGTCGGTGATAGTGGAAGATCAGGGCGGAGCGCAGCTGATGGTGTCGAAAGGCGCCGTGGAAGAAATGCTGGCTGTGTGCAGCCATACGCAGGAGGGCGATGAAATTCGTCCTTTAGATGACGTGGCGCGTACGGCGCTGTTGGAAAAAGCGCGTGAATACAACGAAGAAGGTTATCGCGTGCTGATTGTGGCAACGCGCCAGATCGATGCGGCACATGCCAAGCCGCAGTATAAGACCGAAGATGAGGTGAGCCTGATAGTGCGCGGCTTCCTGACTTTTTTCGATCCACCGAAAGATTCCGCTGCACCGGCGATTCGGGCTTTGCAAGAATACGGTGTCGCAGTCAAGGTATTGACTGGCGATAACGCCATCGTCACGCTCAAGGTTTGCCGCGATGTCGGCCTCGATCCAGGCACGCCGCTGTCCGGCCAGGAAATTGAGGCGATGTCGGAACAGCAACTGAACGAGGCGGTGAAGTACACCACCGTTTTCGCCAAGCTGACGCCGTTGCAGAAATCGCGGGTCGTCAAGGCCTTGCAGGCAAATGGCCACACCGTCGGCTTTCTGGGCGACGGCATCAATGATGCGCCGGCATTGCGCGATGCCGACGTCGGCATTTCGGTCGACAGCGGCGCTGATATCGCCAAGGAAACCGCCGATATCATTTTGCTGGAAAAGAGTTTGATGGTGCTGGAAGAGGGCGTCGTCAAGGGCCGTGAGACGTTCGGCAATATCCTCAAGTACCTCAACATGACCGCCAGTTCCAATTTCGGCAATGTGTTTTCGGTGCTGGTGGCGTCGGCCTGGCTGCCGTGGGAGCCAATGCTGGCGGTGCATCTGCTTATCCAGAACCTGATCTACGACATTTCGCAAATGATGCTGCCTTGGGACAAGATGGATGAAGACTTCCTCAAGAAGCCGCGCAAGTGGGATGCCGGAAATATCCGCCGTTTCATGATCTGGATCGGCCCGACTTCGTCCGTATTCGATATCACCACCTATATCCTGATGTGGACCGTATTCGGTGCCGGTGCAATGTATGCAGCCGATGGCGGTAGCGCAGGTCAAAGCATCATGAATTCCGGCTGGTTCATCGAGGGTCTGGTATCGCAGACGCTGGTGGTGCATATGCTGCGTACCCGCAAGATCCCGTTCATCCAGAGCACAGCGGCGCTGCCGGTGCTGCTGTCGACCACGATTGCCATCGGGATCGGCTGTTACCTGCCGTTCTCGCCGCTGGCAGCGTCGATCGGTTTCGTCTCCCTGGATAAGTCGTATTTCCTCTGGCTGATCCTGACCATGGTTGGCTACATGATCCTGGCGCAGACCGTCAAGACGATCTACATCCGCCGTTACGGCCAGTGGTTCTAGCGTACTGATCAAAAGCGTGGCCGGCAGCCGGATTAAAGCATATCCGGTTGCCGATTCGCAGTGCATTCAAATTGTGGAAAATTATTGGAATAAAGATATGAAAGTCTTACTCAGCTTAATTGGCAGCAGCTGCGCCCTGGCGTTTTCTCCATTGGTCCAGGCGCAAACGGAAGCATCGGCAGCAGAGAAAAAAATCGTTTCGCAAAGTGCCGTGACATTTTATGGCGTACTGGATGCCGGCGTCACATTCGTCAACAACGAGGCCGGCCATGGCAACGCCAAGCTGGATACCGGCGTGATGGAACCCAATCGCTGGGGTGTGAAAGGCGTGGAAAATCTGGGTGGCGGCTTGAGCGCCTTGTTTCAGCTGGAAAGCAGCTTCAACCTGGACGACGGCAGCTTGTCTTCACAAGGAACCTTGTTCGACCGGGTGGCCATGGTCGGCTTGAGCAACCAGTTTGGACAGCTTACCTTCGGCACGCAGTACGATCTGATCAACGACTATGTGACGCCATTCAACATCAGCGCCAGTTCTAGCGGCTACGCCTCGCATCAAGGGGATTTTGACCGTATCGCGGGCAATGCCATCCAACGTTCGGTCAAGTTTGCCAGCGCTGATTTCAAAGGGCTGACTTTTGGCGCCCTGTATGCGTTCGCCGACAAGAGCCAGCATCCCGATGAAAACAATGCCGAGGGCGCTGGTAGTGGCAATGCTTGGAATATCGGTGCGCATTATGCCAACGGACCGTTCTCCGCCGGTGCTTCCTATATGCGCCTCAATACGCCGCGCGGAACACAAGCGATCGGGCCATATCAAAGCTTGGGCCTGACACACTTTCTTGGGCAACCGACGTTTACCATCGATCCCAGCAGCGGCGACCGGATTCCGATTAACAACATGGCCATAGACAGCCAGAAGATTTTTGCCATTGGCGCTGCCTATGAAATGGGGGATTTGACGGCGATGGCCAATTTTGCAGATATCGAGTTTCGCGGTTTTGGCCAGGCTTCGGATTTGCGCCTGATAGAAATCGGCGGCCGTTACCGTCTCAGTGCTGCGCTGGATGGCACAGTGGGCTATCAGCGCATGCATTTTGAAGATACGAAGGCGAATCAGTTGTCGCTGGGTCTGGACTATCATCTGTCCAAGCGCAGTGATCTCTATGTGTCAGCCGATTATCGCAGGGCTTCACGCGGTGTGAATGGCGTGATAGGGAATTCGTTTGCGCCGTCGAGCAATAGCGCACAGGGGTTGCTACGGGTTGGAATGCGGCACGTGTTTTAATACGTAGTGCGCAGTTGAGTCGGGAAAACCTGATTCAACTGCGCAATCGCGACCGCGTTGCTGAGTCTCCGGCACTTAGTTTCCGTTACTGCGTCTTCGTTACTTTACTCAAATGCCGCGGCTGGTCCGGATCCATGCCGCGTGCCACCGCCAATTGCGCCGCCATCACATAAAAGGCTTGAATCGCTACAATCGGATCAAGATCCGGCGTGGCGGCGATCGGCAAGGTAAGGTCGCGCGCGGCGACGTCGTCCGGCGCAGCCAGCAATACCTTGGCGCCCCGGCCGCGCATTTCATCGGCGAGCTTGAGCAAACTGGTTTGCGTTGGTCCGCGAGTGGCGAAAATCAACAACGGATAACCTTCATCGATCAAGGCCATCGGGCCGTGCTTGATTTCAGCGCCGCTGAAGGCTTCGGCCTGGATCGCCGAGGTTTCCTTGAATTTCAAGGCCGATTCCAATGCCAGCGGCAAGCTAATGCCGCGTCCAACCACCATGATGCGGGAGGACGGCGCCAGCACTTCGATCGCCGGGCTCCAGTCGAGTTGGGTGGCGGCTGTCAGCGCCTGCGGCAAGGCATCGATGGCCGCCAGGAAAGCGGCGTCGTCCTGCCAGTGTGCAGTGAGCCTTGCTGCAGCCACCAGGCTGGCGATAAAGCTCTTGGTGGCGGCGACGCTGAGTTCGGCGCCGGCATGTAAGGGCAGCGCCCATTCGGCGCTGTCAGCCAGCGGCGAAGCCGCATCATTGACCAGTGCAACGGTGGTGGCGCCGCTGTCGCGGAAATAGCGGATCGGTTCGATCACGTCAGGACTTTGGCCGGACTGTGAAATGGCGATAGCGAGCGCGTCGCGCGCAATCAGCGGCGCCTTGTTGAGCGTCACCAGCGATAGCGGCAGCGAGGCGACGATGCGGCCCAGGCGCGCCATGATCAGATAGGCGCAATAATTGGCGGCATGGTCAGAACTGCCACGCGCCACGGTCAGGATGCTGGAGGGCGGCGCGGCTCTGAGGCGCTGTCCGAGTTCGGCATAGCGATCATTATCCTGGCCGAGCTGCAAGGCAACATGTTCTGCCGCCGAGCGGGCTTCTTTAAGCATCAACGAGGTCAATTCTTTCTCCTTCTACATAAACTGCTTTGAGTTTGAGCTGGCGATCCAGCACCAGGATATCGGCGAAACAGCCTTCTTTCAGGCGTCCGCGTTCTTGCATGCCCAGGTAGTCGGCGGGATAGGTAGAGACGCGCAGCGAAGCCTCGGCGATATCCAGTCCGAGCGACACCAGGTTGCGCAGGGCCTGGTCCATGGTCAGCGTACTGCCAGCCAGGGTGCCGTTGTCCAGTCGCACGCCGCCCAGGCACTTGTGCACCACCTGACGACCCAGCATGTAGTCGCCGTCCGGCATGCCAGACGCAGCGGTCGAATCGGTGACGCAATACAGGCGCGGAATTGCACGCAATGCAGTCTTGATCGCGCCCGGGTGGACGTGCAGCAGGTCAGGAATCAGTTCGGCGTATTCGGCATGCGCCAGGGCGGCGCCGGCCATGCCCGGCTGGCGGTGATGGAATGAGCTCATTGCGTTGAACAGGTGGGTGAAGCCGGCTGCGCCGTTTTTCAGGGCGGCGACGCCATCTTCATAGGTACCCAGGGTGTGGCCGATCTGAACTCGCATGCCGAGTTGCGACAGGGTTTTGACCAGCGCCATGTGGCCGTTGATTTCCGGCGCAATGGTGATCAGCTTCAATGGTGCAAAGCTGCGTAGCCAGTCGATCTGCTCGACCGATGCGGCAATCGCGAAATCTGGTTGGGCGCCAAGCTTGCCCGGATTGATGTAGGGGCCTTCCAGATGCGCGCCCAGCACGCGGGCGCTGCCTGCGCGGCGTCCGCGGCAAGCTTTGCCGATGGCGCCGAGCGCCGCTTCCAGTTCTTCCGGCGGCGCTGTCATGGTGGTGGCCAGCATGCTGGTGGTGCCATGCTGTGCGTGCAGGCGCGATACCACATGGACGGCATCGCCGGCTTCCATGATGTCCTTGCCGCCGCCGCCATGCACGTGCAGGTCGATAAAGCCGGGCAGGATATAGTCTCCCTCGGCCGGGGCTTGCTCCAGCGACTCGCCGCGGATTTCGGTGATCATGTCGTGAAAGCCGATGCTGCCGGCGATCCAGCCTTCGGTGGTCAGGACATTGCCATGTAGTTGGGTCAGGTTGCTGCTGGTACTCATGTGGGTTCTCCGGCGAGCTCGGTTGCAAGTTGTCGGCGCAATAACAGCAGTGCGCCGGTTGCCGCGTCGGCGCGCGGCGTGATCGCGCGTGATTTCAATGGCTCCGGCAGGTAGGCCCGGAGCGGACTGGCGAGACCGCCGCAAAGAGCGATCGGCAATTGTTGCGTAGGATCCAGCGCTCGTGCGATCTCGGCGATTTCGACGCCGGCTTTGCGCAAGATCGTCTGCGCGGCTTGGTCGTGGCCTGCATGCGCCACCACCAGCGGCGCCAGTTGCGCGAAGATGCTTTGGTTGGCGCTATTGACCCAAGCGATGACGCGTTGCCGGTTCTGGTCGGTGCTGAATTCGTCGCCGCCGCCGCAAAAGCTGATGATGGCCTTGGACAGCGGTCCGGCTTCGGCGCGGCCATCCAGCGCCCGTTCGACATGGTTGGCGGCGCGCAGGCCGATCCAGCCGCCGCTGGCCTCGTCGCCCGTCTGGAAGCCCCAGCCGCCGACTTCACGCCGGCTGCCGTCGGCCAGCAAGACTTCGCCGACGCTGCCAGTGCCGATGGCGACGACCACACCGGGTTGCCCCAGATGGGCGCCGAGCAGGGTGGTGAAGGCATCGGTACCGATGGCGAGTGCGCCGAAGCCTGGATTCTGCTCGGTAAACTGGGTTCCCCACTGCGGATTGTTGACACCCGACAAGCCGCAGCCGGCAGCAATTGCCGGATAGGGCGGGCGTGTGATGCCCGCCGTCAGGAATGCGTTATCCAGCGCGGTGACGATGGCGCACCAGGATTTACTGGTGCCATGCATCAGCGCTGACGGCCCACTGCTGCCGTCGGCGACATGGCTGCCATCCGGCCGTTCGACCCGGATATGGGTCTTAGTGCCGCCGCCATCGACGCCGATCAGATATTCGAATGCTGTTTTCAACTTAATCCCCACGCCATTTTCCGAGGCGCATAGTGTATCTATTTCTATTGTTTGGATGAAATCATATTTCCTGGTTTTAGCCGTTCCAAGGCCAGCCCCTGGGCGTCGAACACGTGGAAAGCGCTGCTCGGCGCAGACAGGGTGACGGTATCGCCGATATGCACCGGGTTGTTGCCATCGCCACGCACCAGCAGATCCTGGCCGTCCTGCAGGGTGACATAGATGAAATTCGCCTCGCCCAGATGCTCGACGATGCTGACTTTGCCGGTGAATACTTCACCACTATGCGCGTTTTCCAGGATATGTTCAGGGCGCAGGCCAACCGTGACGGGATCGCCGGCCTTGGCGTTCCCGGGGGCAACGTCGGCGCGGATTTCCTGGCCGTTGGCAAGCTTGATGCGCAGGCTGCCGGCTTCAACTGCGCTCACGCTGCCGCTGAACAGGTTCATTTTCGGCGAGCCGATGAAAGTCGCGACAAACAGGTTTTTCGGCCGCTGGTACAGCTCCAGCGGCGATCCCGCCTGCTGGATGAAGCCATCGTTCATCACCACGATCTTGTCGCCCAGGGTCATGGCTTCGACCTGGTCATGGGTCACGTAGACGATGGTCGCTTCCAGCTGCTTGTGCAGCTTGGCGATTTCCAGACGGGTCTGGACGCGCAAGGCAGCATCCAGATTGGACAGCGGTTCATCGAACAGGAACAGTTTCGGCTTGCGCACGATGGCGCGGCCGATGGCGACACGCTGGCGCTGTCCGCCCGAAAGTTCGCGCGGCAGCCGGTCCAGCAAATGGTCGATTTTCAGGATGCCGGCGGCGTGCCGGATGCGCTGGTCGATGGCTGCCTTGTCGGCGCCGGCGATTTTCAGGCCGAACGCCATGTTCTTGTACACGGTCATATGCGGATACAGGGCATAGCTCTGGAACACCATGGCGATGCCGCGTTCAGCCGGCGGCAGGTGATTGACCACGCGGTCGCCGATCGACAGTTCACCGCCGGTGATCGATTCCAGACCGCACAGCATGCGCAGCAAGGTGGATTTGCCGCAGCCGGACGGGCCGACCAGCACGACGAATTCGCCGTCCTTGATTTCCAGGTTGAGATCGGCGAGCACGTTTTGCTTGCCGTCGTACGATTTGGTGAGTTGCTTAACGCTTACGTTTGCCATAGGAGTCTCGTCTTCTGCTTTGTTTTGCTTGGTTGCGTCTTACTTCACCGCGCCGGAGGTCAGGCCGCGAATCAGTTGCCGCGAGAATATTACGTACATGACCAGGATCGGGATCACCGCCAGCGATAGCGCCGCCAGTACCGAGTTCCAGTCGGTCACATACTGCCCGATGAACTGCTGCACGCCGAGCGTGACCGTCTTGGTTTCATCGGAAGGCGCCAGAATCAAGGGGAACCAGAGGTCGTTCCAGGCTGGAATCATGGTGAATACCGCGACTGTCGCAATCGCTGGACGGATCAGCGGCAGGATGATCTGGAAGAAGATCTTGAACTCGCCAACGCCATCGCAGCGCGCCGCATCCTTCAGCTCCTTGGGAATCTGGCGGATGAATTCGGACAGGATCATCACCGCCAAAGGCAAGCCCTGCGCGGTGTATACCAAGATCAACGCAGTGCGGGTATTGATCAGGTTCAGACTCACCACCAGTTGCAGGATCGAGACGGTGCCGAGCCGTATCGGAATCATGATGCCGAGCGCCAGGTACAGCGCCATCAAACGGTTGCCGCGGAACTTGTATTCCGACAAGGCCCAACCGGCCATCGCGCCGAACAGCACGATCAGCGCGAGCGAGCCAAGCGTCACCACCAGGCTGTTGCCGAAGTACAGCATGAAGTTGGTGTTATGCAGTACTTTTTCAAAGCCGATCAGCGAGAACGAATCCGGCGTCGGAAACGCCAGCGGGTTGTCGAAGATGGCGTCGCGCGACTTGACCGAATTGATCAGGATCAAAGCGATCGGAAACAGCGCAATGACCGCATAGCCGCACAGAACCACATGGACCCAGATACGGCCCAGGTTGGCAAAGCGGCTGCGGGCGACGACTGGCGCCGGGGTGGAGGCCGCGGTAGAAGAGAGCGAGGAAATGGAAGTCATGATCTGTCCCCGTTACAGTTCGTAGCGTGTCAGCTTGCGCTGCACAAAATAGAAATAAGTGGCGACGCCCATCAGGATCACCAGGAACATCAGCGTAGCTACTGCCGCGCCCATGGTCGGGCTGCCGATTTGCGCCTGGTAGCCGAAGAAGGTGCGGTAGAAGAACGTGCCCAGGATGTCGGTGGTGTAGTTAGGTCCGGCCAGCGCACCCTTGACCGAGTAGATCAGGTCGAAGGCGTTGAAGTTGGCGACGAAGGTGAGGATGGTCACCAGGCCCAGCGTCGGCAGGATCAGCGGCAGCTTGATTTGCCAGAAGATACGGAAAGAACTGGCGCCTTCGGCATACGCCGCTTCAAGTATTTCTTCAGGTACCGCTAGCAGTGCGGCATAGATCAGCATCATCGGGATGCCAACGTATTGCCAGACCGAGATCAGGCCGAGCGTCACCAGCGCGGTGGTTTCCTGCCCCAGCCATGGCGCAAAGTAATCGCCCAGGCCGACGTGCTGCATCAAGCCTTCGCCTACGCCCCACAACGGCGACAGGATCAGCTGCCAGATAAAGCCGATGATCACGACTGACAGCAAGGTCGGCAAGAAAATCAGGGTACGGTAAGTGCGCGCGCCGCGCAGCCCTTTGAGGCTGAACAGGGTAGCCAGCAACAAACCGATCGGATTCTGCAGCAGCATGTGAATCGCGAAGAATTTGAGATTGTTCAACATGGCGTTCCAGAACGCCTTGGACCAGTCCGAATCGAACAGGATGGTATGGTAATTGGCCAGGCCGACGAAGCTGTGGACACCGGCATCGTTGCTGGTGTAAAAGCCGAGGCGCAGGGTATCCAGCAAAGGCAGGGCGCTGAACATGGAATAGATGATGACCGCTGGCGCCAGGAACACCACGATGTGCCAGGGAAAGGTCTTTTTTTGAAGATTCATTCTGGTTTTCTTTGAATGCAAGTTCACTAGCAGGCGCAGCAGCTTCACGGGGGAGATCGTGAAATGGCCGCCCGCTGAGCGAACTCTGAAATACGAACGCGATGGCGGCTTATTATTGTGTGCGTATTTTTGTACGTGTGCCGTTCTTCACGGGTTCACCTTGGCGGCAAACCTTGGATGCCAATGTAGTACCTGTAGTCTAGGATATTACTTCAGTACTACGCTAGCAGGCTTGTCGGCAAAGGATGGGGCAATCTTCACCCTATCCTTTGCCAAACAATAGCATTAATGCAAGTGATAATTATTGTTGCGGCTTGTACCACTTGGCAAAACCGGCCTGGATTTGCGCTGCCGCGTCCTTAGGCGCCAGCTTGCCGTTCAGCACCTGTGCATTGACATTCCACAGCTGGTTTTCCATGCTTGGTTCGCCGCGGTTCAGGATTTGCGCATTCAGGCGAATGGTCGACGAGCAGGATTTGCGCCAATCGATCATCTGCTTGGCGACCGGATCCTTGACCGAGATCAAGTGATCCGACAGCGAGAAGAAGCCGGTGACTTTATTGGTGTAGATGTCAGCAAATTCTTGCGAACCGAGCCAGGCCAGGAACTTGTAAGCATCTTCCTTGTTCTTTGACTTCTTGTTGACGCCCATGCCGATATCGTTGTGGTCCGAGATATAGCACTTGTCGCCGGCTTTTGGCACTGGCGGCGGGAATGCGCCCATCGAGATTTTTGAATTGTCGTTGAAATAGGCGATATCCCAGGAACCGGCAGGATAAATCGCTGCCTTGCCCAGGGCAAACTGGTTCTGGCTGTCGCCATAGGTTTGTGAGCTGGCGCCCTTGGACAGATATTTACCCAGTTTCGCTTCGTATTCGAATGCGTTGACGAAATTAGGATCGGTGAATTTTTCCTTGCCGGAAATCAGCGCCTTGCGGCCTTCTTCGCCGTGCCAATAGTTAGGACCCAGGCCGGTAAAGATGATCTGGCTGGATTCCCATTGGTCGTTGGTGCCCAGCGCCAGCGGCGCGTATTTGCCATTGCTCTTGATGGTATCGAGCACCTTGAAGAATTCGGCTTCAGTCTTCGGCGGTTGCAGGTTCAGGTCTTTGAAAATCTTCTGGTTGTACAGGAAGCCGTGGATGACCGA
Organism: Collimonas arenae; assembly: GCF_000786695.1. Classification (NCBI taxonomy): domain Bacteria; kingdom Pseudomonadati; phylum Pseudomonadota; class Betaproteobacteria; order Burkholderiales; family Oxalobacteraceae; genus Collimonas; species Collimonas arenae. The sequence continues at coordinate 2,206,580 of NZ_CP009962.1, forward strand.
AGCGATCGGCATACAGAAGGTGTCTTTGCCGTCATCGGTTTGCCATGCGGTCTTGGAGGAGGAAGGGAAGTGTTCCATGCCTGGCTTGCCATCCAGTTTTTCCAGGTTACCCTTCTTGTACAGCGACAGCGAAACATCGAACGGACGGCACGCGATCAGGTCGCCTGCGGTGCCGCCGGCAAGGCGTGCGGACAGGCTGGAGTCATATTCGGTCGGTGCAGTAGGCGCAAATTTGACTTCGATGCCCGGATTCTTTTTCTGGAAAGCCGGGATCAACACGGTTTCCCACAAGGTTTTGTCGTCGACGCGCCAGCTTTCGATTGTCAGTGTGCCGGCTTGTGCCGTGCCAAAGGTCGCCAGGGCGATCAGTACGGCGTTGCGGATAGTGCGAATTCGGTTGACCGTTTGCATCTAAGTCTCCTCTTGGTTTTTATCGGATTGGATTTTGCGGCCCTCTAAGTAATCGACAAGTAGAGCAAACCGCCGCGAACAGACATTAGCACCATAAAAATTGTGCCGCTATCTTATGCATGATTCAGTTGTGGATTTTCTGTAAGGCATTGATTTTATTGGTTAAGTTAAAAATTAAACCATTTTTACAATTACATATCTTTACAGAGCGGCCTATCAATTATTATCGTTTCAGACGACAAATGCCTTAAATGCCGGTGAAGCGGTAATTTTGCGGATATAGATAACATTACGAAAACTTACGTTTCTTTACAAAACGAGAACAGCGCTAACGTTGCAGGTGGGACTTGCGCTATAGTCACACGCGTTGTGGGGAGACGAAATCAGTGTTTATAAAAAATATCAACAAGGCACACATGATTGATAGGCAACACTCGGATAACAGGGGAAGAGTAAAAAACTGGCATACAGGATATCGCAGCTGGATTGCGTTATGTGCGTTTTCCTGTCTGTTTAATTACTCGATTGGCCAAGCGGCTGCCGCCGCAGCGACGCCATCTGCAAACGTCAGCCAGCCACCGGCTTCGTTGCAGGTGTTGCACTGGTGGACCTCAGCCGGTGAACGCAAGGCGGTCGAGGTGCTGAGCAGCAAACTCGCGGAAGAAAATATCCAATGGCGCGATGCCGCCATTCCTGGCGGCGCCGGCCTCGGCGCCAGCAAGGTATTGAAGAGCATGGTGCTGGCCGGTAAAGCGCCGGAAGCGACCCAGTTGAACGGTATCGTGTTTGGCGAATGGGCCGACCTCGGCTTGTTGCTGGAACTGGACGATGTCGCTACTCCCGGAAATTGGCAAAAGCTCTTGTTTCCCACAGTCTGGTCGCTGGTGAACAACCGTGGCCATGTGGTAGCGGTGCCGCTGGGAATTCATCGGATCAACAATCTCTTCTATAACAAGAAAATCTTCGATCGCTTGAGCCTGACGCCGCCCAAGACGTGGGCTGACTTCAGCCGTGTGGCCGAGAAGCTCAAGCAGGCAGGCATCACGCCGCTGGCGCAAAGCAGCGAAGCATGGCAAGTCGCCACCTTGTTTGAAACGCTGGTGCTGGCGGAAAGCGGTCCGGCGTACTATCGGTCCCTGTTTGTCGATCTGAATCCGCCGGCCTTCGGCGATCCACGCATGACGCATGCGCTGAAGCGGTTGCGTTCCTTGAAAGAATGGATGCCGACGCCGCTCAAGGAGCGGCCATGGCCCGAAATGACGCGCGAGCTGGCTAATGGCGACGCTGCCATGTTCGTCATGGGCGATTGGGCCAAGGGCGAGTTGCTGGCATGGGGGCTGAATACCGACCAGGATTTTTCCTGCAGCACGGTGCCCGGCACCGCCGATTATCATCTGTATAGTGTCGATACCCTAGCGATGTTCGCCGGCGATTATTCGCACCAGCCAGCGCAGGAAAAACTGGCGCAGATCGTCATGTCGCAGCCGGTGCAAACCGCATACAATCAGGTCAAGGGCGCGATTTCGGTGTGGCGCTCGCCGGATCTGTCGAAAATGGACAGCTGCGCGCGCGCCTCGTGGAGTGCATTCAGCAAGGGCAGTGCGTTCCAGGCGCCGAGCCTGGTGCATCGCATGGCCGCGGACGAAACCGCAAAGGACGCCATTGTCGCCGAAGTGCATCGTTACTTTGTGGATGACAAGATGAGCGAGAGCGATATCCAGCGCAAGCTTGCCAGCATAGCGCGGACTGTCACGAAAACAGGAAATTAGGGCCTGTTAGCAGTCAATTTGGGAGATGCGTTCAAACCAAAACGTGTGCTGGCAAGGCGCGTGGCGTGGCAGGGGCAGGTCGCCCCTGCAAGCCATGCAACGCAGTCCAGCGCACGTTTTGGTTTGAACCCGGAGGGAACGAGCCGTAGGCGTCACATGCCGTTGTTGCAGCTCCTTGCCGTAGTGCCGCTACGTCGCGTCGCTACGCCTAGGCCTGTAACGCCTACGTCACGTTCGCACTCCCAAATTGACTGCTAACAGGCCCTAAAATGATGCGCAAGATACTTATTGTCGACGATGACCAGAAAACCCGGACGCTGCTAAAGGCTTACCTGGAAAAGAACCAGTATGAAGTGCGTCTGGCGCATAACGGCGAAGCATTCCTGGCCGAGTTCCAGCGCTATTCGGAAGAGTTGTCGCTGGTGATTCTCGACGTCATGCTACCGGATACCGATGGCTTCGCCTTGTGCAAAACTGTGCGGCGCAAATCGAATGTGCCGATCATCATGCTTACTGCCAGTTCTGACGAGACCGACCGCGTGGTCGGCCTGGAGCTTGGAGCCGACGACTATATCGCCAAGCCCTATAGTCCGCGCGAACTGCTGGCGCGCATCAAGGCAATCCACCGCCGCACGGGCATAGACAGCGCTGTAGCGCCGCGTTACTACCGCTTTGTCGGTTTCACGCTGGATACAGTGGAGCGTACCCTGAGCGATCCGGACGGCCAGCTGGTTGCGCTGACCGGCCTCGATTACCAGTTGTTGAAGTATTTCGTCGAACATCCGGGCGATGTACTCGACCGCGGTGTCCTGTGCGAAGAAACCCGTGGGCGTGATGTCGGTCCGCTGGACCGTTCGCTGGATGTCCAAATCAGCAAACTGCGCTTGCGCCTCAATGACGGGGGTAAAGATCCGCATCTGATCAAGACTGTGCGCGGCATCGGTTATGTATTTTCTGCCGATGTGGCTGCTTCACAAGTTTGATTCACAGATTTGATTCACAAACCTGATTCCATGTCTACAGTAACCTGGTCGGCCCGTTATAACCGGCTGCTTTCCTGGCTGTTGCCGCATACGCTGCTTGGCCGTCTGTCGGTGGTGATGGTGTTCGGCGTGCTGGTGACGCAGCTGGCCGGCGGTCTGATCTGGTCGGCCCAGCTGCGCAGCAAGGCGGAGGTCGAAACCAAGACCGCATCCCAACATCTGGCCCACAGCGCCGCCAGCGCGATCCGTTTCTTCATGAGCTTGCCGGCGAACTACCGGCCGATCCTGATCCAGCAATTGCGCGAGATGGGCGGCACGCGCTTTTTCGTCAATGCCAATGACGGCCCGATCACCATCCACAAGATCGCCGACAACCCGCTTGCCAACATGGCCTTGGGCGAGATTGGCAGCACGCTGAAGACCGATCTGCCGTTCCTGCCCGGATTCCGCCTGGCATTTGCCTGGCCGGATGAGCTGATGGTCTCGACCGACGGATTGAAGGTGGCGGATTTGCCGGACAGCTGGGTCCAGCATACCTTGCTGATCAAGCCGAATCCGGCGCCGGTGCTGGTGATCCAGACCGAGCTTGAGCCCGGCAACTGGCTCTATCTGGCTGCCCTGATGCCGAACCCTTATTTCCTCGATAGCGATAATCCTTTGTCTCCCGAGCGCCTGTTGTTGCAGGCCGTATCGTTGGCGACCGTGCTGCTGCTGTCGATCCTGGTGGTGCGCTGGACCACGCGGCCGCTGGCAGCGCTGTCGGACGCCGCCGAAGCGTTTGGCAAGGGAGAAGCACCGCCGGAGTTGCCGGAAACCGGCAGCCGCGAATTCATCAAGACCGCACGCGCCTTCCGCGCCATGCGCGAGCGCATCAAACGCTACCTCGATGATCGCGAGCGCCTGTTTGTCTCGATTTCGCATGATTTGCGCACGCCGATCACACGCCTGAAATTGCGCACCGAGCTGCTAGACGATGAAGAATTGCGCAGCGAATTCCACGAAGACCTGGATGAGCTCGACATGATGGTCAAGGGCGCCTTGCAATCGGTGAAGGATAGCGACATCCATGAAAACCGCACCGAGGTGCGGCTCGATGCGCTGATCCTGCGCATGATCCGCGACGCCCGCATGGCAGGGCACGAAGTTGCGTTCAGCGAGTCTGGCTTGACTGTCATGGCCAAGCCGCTGGCGCTCAAGCGCGCCATCGGTAACCTGTTCGACAACGCGCTGCACTACGGCCAGAAAGTGGAGGTATTGGTCGCCAGCCTGATCAATGAATCAGGCCATAACATCCAGATCCAGATTCGCGACCATGGCCCCGGCGTGCCGGAAGAAGCTTTACTCAGCCTGTTCGACCCATACACGCGACTGGAACATGGCCGCGATCAGAATGCCGCCGGCATGGGGCTGGGGCTGGGTATTGCACGCAATATTGTGCAGGCGCATGGCGGTGAGCTGCAATTACGCAATCATCCCGATGGCGGCTTGGTGGCGACGATCGTTTTGCCGGCGGACTAGAGGCGGCTTTTGATTGTTAACTACTTTTCGGCGCAAGTTTATCAATCATGTGTTGTCTCTCAGGATTCTGGCGATGAAAATCGGACAGATTTTCCGGGGTGGCGATTTTGAATTTGGCGAACTCAAACGGCCCACGGCATTCGCATGTCACGAGCCCGTATTCGCCGTTTGGGTAGGCGCCAAACCAGTCGCCAAAACCAGCCGCTTTATTTTTCTCGATAACGACGTCGTTTTCGTAGCTCGCTTCTTCTTCAGAGCGCCAATGTCCGCTCGCGTCTATTTTGGGGATGAATAAGCTGGCCCCGGATATCTGTTTGAATACTTCCCTGGTGTCTTTCAAGCTGTGCCAGCTGGAAATCGCCTCGGCAGGCAGCAGGTAAAAAATCACAGTACAGGTCTCATTGCGGATGAATTCGCGATAAAACCCGCCTTCAGGATGGGGCGCCAGTGCAAGGCCAAGTTGGATGTGCTGCGCCGTCAGGCGATGATTATCCGGGAGTTGATTGAGTGCTCCCACGTATTCTTTTATGTTGGCAGCTTCGGCAAGCAATTTGGTTTTTTCAGCAGTGGTGCATTGGCCATCCGCTGAAATGAGCCTTTCTAATTCACCAAGGTAAACGCTTAAATTCTGAATCAGTCTTTTGGGCGCGTACATCGGTTTTCCTCTTAAAAGCGATAACTTTTAGCGACATGGAGAGCGGCCTCGCGCAGATCGTGTCCGAGCTCGGAGCGGATGCCGCCGCTGGGGTAGGCAAGTACATATTTGTAGGAGATGTCGGCCTTGAACGGCCTTGTGACAACGCCATGCGGACGCCAGATCTTTGCTGCGAACGGCTCCACGATAGCAACCCCGAATCCGTTGGCTACCATCGCATAGCGGGTATGCGAAGTGTGCGTCTGGATCGTGTAGTTGGGGCGGATCGCCGCCGAATTCAGTGTCGACAGCTCACGGTCATAGGATTGTGCGCTATTGGGCATCCAGCCAATCACGTTTTCGCCATCCAGGTCCTCCGGCACGATGACCTCCTTTTGTGCCAGCGGATGTGTGGATAGCATGGCGCACAATACGGTGGCTTCCATGATCGGTTCGACTTCGATGCCGGCGAAAGGCGGAAACGCCAGGCTGAGCGCCATATCCACTTTGATATCTTGCAGACTGACCAGGATTTCCGGCACCGTGCAGCTATCGATTTTGACCGAGACGTCCGGGTGTTGCTTGAAAAAGCGTTGCAGGATTTCCGGCAGCAGGGTGGTAGACAATACTGGCAGGCAGGCAATTGTCAAACCTTCGGGCGCTTCATGGCGAATGTTACCGGCCACCTGCATCAAGCGTTCCAGTCCCAGGAAATTTTCCTCGACCGCTTTGTAAAAACGTACCCCTGCATTGGTCGGTTCGAGCCGGCCTTTAGCCCGGTTGAACAGACGAAAACCGAGGTCGGCCTCAAGGTCGGCGATCAAACGGCTGATTGCAGGCTGGGTAACGTGCATGCGGCGGGCAGCGGACACACTAGTGCCGGAGATCATCAGGGAACGAAAAGCTTCGATTTGGCGGAAACGAATCATGATGTTATGTCAATGCAAGAGTGCTGTCTCGTGGGTACATTAAGCTGCAATATGCTGCAATACGCGCTGCAACAAAAAGCCGTTAAAGCAGCGATAGTAACGGATATAACAAACAGCTATGGTACATACGAATTTGTGAGTGGACATGATATTCCATTCTTGTAACACTGTGTGCACTGAAGATGTTGTTGTGCACCACAACAATCAATGTATGTCACATTGCTTCACGCGGATTTTTGATTGAACCACGGTTCAATGATTGCTCGGGCTGATGTGAATTCTACGCCAACAGCTGAGCTGATGATTTCTGGTTATGTCCAGATTTGCCCATAAGGCACCCTGCTTATAGAGATTTCGAGGCCCTCACAAGGTGGCTTTCGGATCCCGGGGTTACGTACAACCCTCTGGATACACCTCTGTCGCTAGTGGTCACGCTGCGCATTTATCCTCTTCGGTTTTTAAATTCTCCCGCCTGTTTCGTGTTCTCCCGTATTTTTCTGGCTTTCAGCGAATGAAATAACCAGAGACTTTCCAGCTGCCGTCTTTTTCGCGCATCGGCGTGATTGTTTCGACCGCAGATTTTTTGTTTTCAAACTGGGTCTCGTACCGGATCACTACATATTCGCCATCAGGTGCGCCGGGCAAGGTGGTCGCATATTCGGTGCTTTTGAGTTCGCGCGTCTTGACGCCGCCAAGTGGCGCGCGCAATGAGCGGATACCGGTTTCCCAGGTGTTTTTTGAAATGCCGGTTTTAAAGAAGGTGCCTGCGCGTTCCCAGCTCTCTCCGTATTTTCCGGCATCGGTCAACGCCATCCATGCAACGGCTGCGGTTTGTGCCTGCTTGATGATCTCAGTTTGCTGATCGGCTCCGAAAGAGGGCGTTGCGCTATACAGGAATGCAGCCGCGACGAACGTCAGAATGGTTTTCATTTTAATTATCCTCCGGATGAAGTTGCCGTAGGTCACGCTGCGTAGTCGTGAGAATGATTGCTTGAAGTTCGTCGCAACGCGGTGTCTGAGTCAGATCAAATCATAGGGGTTGCAGCCGGTATTTGCAATGTGTCCATGTTGGCGCGCCGGCGTGTTGCAGATCGTCAGCTGCCCACGCGCAAAAACAACATGATGTATCTTTATGTTGACGATAAAAATGAGAATCATTATTATTGCGGTCGTTTGTGATCGTCCCACCGCCAGCCAGTATCTGCCGTTTCCGACCATGTCGCGTAGCAATTGAACAGCCAGTGCGACCATGATTCGTGTCTCTGGAGAAAAGCAGCATGGCAATCCTCGAACTTTCCCATCCCGATTTTCCCTCCCCCTTTTTTAATACTCGCCGCTTGAAATGCTCAGCAGCCATTGCTCTGGCCTTGGCATTGCCTGTGACGTCGTACGCGCAACAAGCCGAAGCGTCGGCAACTTCTGTCGATGAACATACTTTAGAGTCGATTCAAGTCAGCGGCGACTGGCTCGGCACCGGTTTGCAAAACAGCGTCAAGCGTTATCCTGGCGCACGTACCGTGGTCAGGAAAGAAGATATCGACGACTCCGGCGCTTCCAGCATCGGCGATGTGATGCGCCGTATTCCCGGCGTGCAGGTTAGTGACAACTCCAGTTCTGCCGGCAGCTCAGTGTCGCTGAATATTGGCGTGCGTGGCCTTGCCGGTCGCTTCTCGCCGCGTTCCACCGTGCTGCTCGATGGTATTCCGATGGCGGTTGCACCTTACGGTCAGCCGCAGTTGTCGTTTGCGCCGGTCAGTCTCAACAACATCGAAGCGATCGACGTCGTGCGTGGCGCCGGTTCGGTCCGTTACGGCCCGCAGAATGTCGGCGGCATTATCAATTTCAAGACTCGCGCGATTCCAACCGAACCAGGATTCAACGGCGACGCCACGCTGCGCACCAATAACTACACCGAGGCGGGCGGAGCCAATCGCCAGTACAGCGCCTTCGTTGGTAGCCAGCTGGATAACGGCCTCGGCCTGGCTGTGTTGTATTCCGGCGTCGATGGCTCTGGCTGGAGGACCAACAGCGGCGAAACGGTGAACGATTTTTCCTTGAAATACCGTTACCAGATCACGCCGAGTTCCGAGATCTACGGCAAGCTGTCGTACTACGATGTACGTTCGCAGACGCCAGGCGGTTTGACAGCAGCCCAATATGCCGCGAATCCTTTCCAGAATACCCGGCCTACCGACTTCTGGAGCGGCAACCGCAAGGCGGCCGACATCGGTTACCTGAATACTATTTCCGATACCCAGGAATTCGAGATCCGTACTTATTACAATGAAAGTTTCCGCCAAAGCACGCTGATCAGCGGCAAGAATCTCGGACACCAGCCGCGTACCTACCAGACGCTGGGAATTGAGCCGCGCTACACGCAGCGTTTCGACATCGGCGGCAGCACCAATGATGTGACAGTCGGCTACCGTTATATCCGCGAAACCGGCAATGACCTGGTCTATAACACCTCGGTCGCTACCGGCGCCGCTACGGCGCCATCCAGTTCTTTCGATAATTTCACCGGCGCTCACGCCGTCTATATCGACGACAAGATTTCATTCGGCGCCTGGCGCATCACGCCTGGCATACGTTACGAGCATATTCGCTCAACCCGCACCGACGTTCTCAACGGCCCGGTATTTCCGATCGATAACAACAAGGCATTGCCTTCGCTCAGCGTTGCTTACCTGTTGAACCAAAACCTGACGCTGTTCACCAATTACAGCACCTCGTTCGGTCCTGTGCAGAACACGCAGCTGAATGCCGCGATCGCCGGCAACCCGCTGGTGCCTGAAGTCGCGAAAACCGCCGAAGTCGGCGCGCGCTGGAAAAGCAGGCAGCTGTCTGCGGAGGTCACGGCCTTCGATATCCGCTTCGATAACCAGATCCAGCAAGTGGCCGGCAGTTCGCCTGCGGTGTTCCAGAATATCGGCGCCACCCGCCATGACGGCATCGAAACCGCGATCGACTATGCCTTCGACAAGGCCGGTGCGTTGGCAGGCTTGAATCTCTATGCTAACTATACTTATACCCGCGCACTGCAGAAGTCAGGTTCCACGGCTGGTCTCGACGTACCGTTCTACTCGCGCAATACTGATACCATCGGCGCCCGTTATGCTGTCGGCCCCTGGGGTTTCGATCTGTCGACAACCCACCAAAGCCGTCAGTTTGCCGACAACGCCAATACCATCGCCGAAAGTGCGAATGGCGGCAACGGTGAGATTCCAGGCTTCCGCACCTGGAATGCGCAAGTCAACTGGAAGGTGCCAGGCTTGAAGGGCACGGAGTTGCTGGCCGGCGTCAACAACCTGACCGACAAGCGCTATTTCACCCGCACTACCGATTCCAACATCGGGAAACTGGTCGGCGCGCCGCGCATGGTCTATGTACAGGGGCGTATCGTTTTTTAATCCGCTATTTGTTGTCATTGCATAGCGCCATGAATGGAAGCCTGAAGGCTTCCATTTTTGCTTTCAAGGCTGAGTCGCTATGGGCTGACGCAATCTTGGTTCAGTTAGCGAAGGCGGCGATTCCGGTTTGCGCCCGGCCTAGGATCAGTGCATGCACGTCATGCGTGCCTTCGTAGGTGTTGACTACTTCCAGGTTCACCAGATGGCGAATCACGCCGAACTCGTCGGAGATGCCATTGCCACCCAACATGTCGCGCGCCACACGGGCGATGTCGAGCGATTTTCCGCAGGAGTTGCGCTTCATGATGGAAGTGATTTCAACTGAAGCGCTGCCTTCGTCTTTCATGCGGCCCAGCCGCAAACAGCCTTGCAGCGCCATGGTGATCTCGGTTTGCATGTTGACCAGTTTTACTTGCACCAGCTGGTTGGCTGCGAGTGGCCGGCCGAACTGTTTGCGGTCCATAGTGTACTGGCGTGCCGCATGCCAGCAGAATTCGGCTGCGCCGAGTGCTCCCCAGGCGATGCCGTAGCGTGCCGAGTTGAGGCAGGTGAACGGGCCTTTCAAGCCACGCACATCCGGGAAGGCGTTTTCTTCAGGACAGAATACCTGGTCCATCACGATTTCGCCGGTGATTGAGGTGCGCAGACCGACCTTGCCATGGATTACCGGCGTCGACAAACCTTGCCAGCCTTTCTCCAGGACGAAGCCGCGGATCGCGCCTTCGTCATCCTTTGCCCAGACCACAAAGACATCGGCGATAGGGCTGTTGGTGATCCACATCTTGCTGCCGGTGAGCGCATAGCCGCCATCGACTTTGCGTGCACGCGTCACCATGCTGCCGGGATCGGAGCCATGGTCGGGTTCGGTCAGGCCGAAACAGCCAATGAATTCACCGCTGGCCAGTTTCGGCAGATATTTTTTCTTGGTAGCGAGATTGCCGAATTCAAAGATCGGCAGCATGACCAGGGAGCTTTGCACGCTCATCATAGAGCGGTAGCCTGAATCGATGCGTTCGATTTCGCGCGCGATCAAACCGTAGCTGACATAGTTCAGCCCCGCGCCGCCGTATTCTTCGGGAATGGTCGCGCCGAGCAAGCCTAGCGCGCCCATCTCACGGAAAATCCCGGCGTCGGTCCGTTCATTGCGAAACGACAGCAACACGCGCGGCGCCAGCTTGTCGCGGGCATACGCGGCTGCGCTGTCGCGCGCCATGCGTTCTTCGCTGCTGAGTTGCTGCTCCAGTAATAGCGGGTCGTCCCAATGAAAGCCGACGTGTGATGAGGACATACGTTTTCTCCAAGAATAAGCGCTTTGTGATCTACCTGTTTGGCAGGTAGATACTAGCTTTGTAATTTGCTTTACGGGTTGCCATTATCGTACTAAAGTTCTTGTCATATTACCTGATACAGTCAGCGAAGCAGGCGAGTGGTCGTGATTTGGAGGGAAGGCCTGCTCGCATTATTACAACAATGTTGCTATGGCAGGAGACCACCATGAAATTCGATGAAAACAATGGCGCGCGCCGCAAGTTTTTGCAGCAGGCAGGATTTGCGGCTACTTCATTGGCGCTTGCGCCCATGCAGAGTTTTGCCGCCGCTACGACCAGCATCCCTGTAGACAACGGTGAACGCGAACTGGTCGCGTATCCGCAAAAGCGGCCGCTGATGCGCATCACGACCCGTCCGCCGCATCTTGAAACGCCTTTCAGTGTATTCAACGAAGGGCCGCTTACCGCCAACGATGCGTTTTTTGTGCGTTATCACCTGGCGAATATTCCGACGTCGATTGATGTCGAAACTTATCGGCTGAAGATCGGTGGCCGCGTAACGCGAGAATTGTCGTTGTCGCTTGCCGAGCTGAAAGCGCTTGCGCCGGCAGTCGAAGTGATTGCGATCAACCAGTGCTCCGGTAACAGCCGGGCCTTTTCGACGCCGCGGGTTTTCGGCGCGCAACTCGGTAACGGTTCCATGGGCAACGCGCGCTGGGTCGGGATACCTCTGAAGGCGGTGCTGGAGCATGCCGGCGTGCTGGGCGATGCCAGGCAAGTCAGTTTCAAAGGCCTGGACGAGCCGGTTTTACCAACCACGCCAGCCTTTATCAAGGCGCTCGATATCGATCACGCGATGAGCGGCGAGCCGATCATCGCCTGGTCCATGAACGGAGCCGATATTCCCTTCCTGAACGGTTATCCGATCAAGCTCATTGTGCCTGGTTACTTTGGGACGTATTGGGTCAAGCACCTGAATCAAATCGAGGTGCTGGATCATGTTTTTGATGGCTTCTTCATGGCGACTGCTTATCGGGTGCCGGACAACGATTGCATGTGCGTGGAGCCCGGTAAGGCGCCAGCGAAGACGCGGCCGATATCGCGCTTGAAGACGCGTTCGTTCATTACCAGTTTGCAAGACGGTTCGGTGGTGCATGCCGGACGGCGAGTCGAACTCAAGGGGATTGCCTTCGACGGCGGTAGTGGCATCAAGACGGTTGATATTTCGGCGGATGGAGGTCGGAACTGGAAGAGTGCGGTGCTGGGCAAGGATCTTGGCAAGTATTCTTTCCGCGAGTGGCGCTTCGGTCTGACGCCGGTGCGCAAGGGGGAGCTACAGCTGATGGTGAGGGCTACGTCGAATGACGGGGAGGTGCAGCCGATGGTGGCGACCTGGAATCCGGCGGGTTATGCGCGCAATGTGGTCGAGACCACCAAAATCAGTGTCGCCTAGGAGATTGTCATGACCTATTTGAAAACGTTGCTTGTCGGGGCTTTCTTTGGCGTTGCCGGTTGGTCGCTTGGGGCGGCGGCTGCGCCTGTCAGTATTACGCTGCCGCAGGAGACTGCGCAGTTGCGGCCTTCCACTCATCCGGGGTATGTGGTGGCTACGCAGATGTGTGCGATTTGTCATTCGGCGGACTATATTAATCAGCAGCCTGGCAAGATGACGTTGACGCAGTGGACGGCGGAAGTTGCGAAGATGCAGCATGCATATGGGGCACCTTTGAGTGATGATCAGGTGAAGGAGATTGGGGAATATCTGGCGATTACGTATGGCAGCGAGAAGCCTGCTTCTCAATAGAAAAGTGGGTTCGAGGTTTTGTAGCGATCCGCTTTGCTAGTTAAATGGGGTCGGAGTTTTTTTTCGCGTTCTTTGCGAAAATTACTCTGACCCCTTTTAACGGACCACGAAGTACATTCGGTCGCATTCGATAAAAGATCGAAGTTACCTAAAACGGTTTCCGCTCCGTGGGTGCCTGCCGGGGGTGGCCCGGCAGCCAGTCACTTTTTCTTGCTTCGCCCCCTGGCCGGGCGCAAGAAAAGTAACCAAAAAGAAGGCGACCGCAAAGCCGTTGCCCGCCGTTGGCGGGTCCCCAAATGGGGCGCATGCCAGTCGGGTGGGGAAACCAACTCGCTTCGCTCAAACATGTTTCCCCACAATTCCCGCCTGGCACGCACCCCATTTGGCAACGTCCCAATGCGGGGTACTTCAAAGGCAACGTCAACGTCAACGTCAAAATCAAAAACTTGAACGAAAAAAATCCCGCTCGCCGAATTTCTTCATTGCGCAAGCGGGATTGGAGAAGACCTTGTTTATGCTTCTGTCAGTGCCGGGTAGTCGGTATAACCGTGCTCGCCGACGCCGCCATACAACGGTGCATCGCTGAACGGGACATTGAGCGGCAGGTTGTGCTGCAAGCGATGCACCAGGTCCGGGTTGGTGATGAAGGCGCGGCCGAATGCGACCAGGTCGCCGTGACCGCTGGCGATGGCTTCGCGAGCCATCATGCGGTCGTAGCCGTTGTTGACCAGCCAGGCGCCGTCGAAGCGCTGGTGCAGGGCTTCGTAATCGAACGGAGCGTTATCGCGAGGGCCGCCTGTATGGCCTTCCACCACGTGCAGGTAGGCCAGGCCGAGCTTGTTGAGCTGTTCCACCACGTAGTTGAACAGTGGTTGCGGCTGGCTTTCGCTGGAATCGTTGACTGGCGATACCGGCGACAGGCGTACCCCGACGCGGCCGCCGCCGATTTCGGCAGTGGCCGCGGCAACTACTTCCAGCAACAGGCGGGCGCGGTTTTCAATGCTGCCGCCGTAGTTGTCGGTGCGGTGGTTGGAACCGTCGCGCAGGAAGCTGTCAAGCAGGTAGCCGTGGGCGCCGTGGATTTCGATGCCGTCGAAGCCTGCTTCCAGTGCGCGTCTTGCGGTCTGGCGGAAATCGTCCACCACGCCAGGGATTTCCGCCAGGGTCAATTCGCGCGGCACCGATGTATCGACAAAACCTTCGCCGACCACAAAGGTCTTGGCGTCTGCGCGGATCGCCGATGGCGCTACCGGCGCTTTGCCGTCCGGCTGGAACGATACATGCGACATGCGTCCGGTGTGCCAGATCTGCACTACGATGCGGCCGCCTTTTTCATGCACGGCATCGGTAATTTTTTTCCAGGCAGCGACTTGTTCCGGCGTATGCAGGCCAGGGGTGTTGGCATAGCCTTGGGCTTGTGCCGATACTTGGGTTGCTTCTGTGACGATCAGGCCGGCGCCTGCGCGCTGGGCGTAATATTTCAAGTTGAGTTCGTTCGGCACATTGCCTTCGCCGGCGCGGTTGCGCGTCAATGGCGCCATGACGATGCGGTTGGCTACTTCGATGTCGCCGATGCGTGCAGGCTGGAACAGGCTTTCTTCGGTACGGGCTTCTTTGATGTGACTCATGTTGCTTCCTTCTTGAGTAAAACGCGCACAGGCGCTGGTTGATTTGGGTTGCGACTACAAACAGATTTCACAAAATCTTCAAATGACCGGTCGTCTCAAATGTGTTTTAAAAAAATCCAAATAAATTTCCCTACCCGCACTTTCTACATGATGTCGATTGCGCGGGGAGGAGATACGTATTGCAGCAAGATTATTGCGGCAAGAAAAAATGATCGAACATCAAATTGACGCAAGCGCGCACCGGCGCAGTTGAGCGCTCAATTTTCATGCGAAGCAAAGCGCCTTCCCATGCATTCCAGAAAAAATCGGCAAGTTGTTCGGCGCTCAGGTCGGTACGCACTGAACCATCGGCCTGGGCCCTGCGCAGATAGCTGACAAAGCGCTTGCGCCAGCCGCTCACCACTTCTTGCAACGTGACACGGCAAAGCTCGCTGGACTCAGACATTTCAGCGGCAAAATTGCCCAACAGGCAGCCGGCTTTTACTTCGCACTGTTCGTGATAGCTGATGATGCGTTCATAGGTGTAGCGCAGGGCGGCCAGCGGCTGTTCCGGGCCTTCGGCGAAGTACATCGACCATTTTTCGGCAAAGCCGTCGGCATAGTGCGAGATGACTTCGCCGCCGAAATCTTCCTTGCTCTTGAAATAGTTATAGAACGACCCTTTCGGCACGCCGGCCGCATCGACGATTTCCTTGATGCCCGTGCCGTTGTAGCCTTGCTCGGCAAACAATTGGAGTCCTATTTCCAATAGCGTTGCACGGGTGTCGTTGATGGTGTGAATTTTATCCATCCGGCCATTATATGACCAGTCGTCTTAAATTGCCAGGCCTTGTTGAAAATGATCTTATTGATAATGGTTTTGCAGCCTGCCTGACAATCGGCGATTTCGCTGATATTGACGCGAATTGCAAGAAAAGCCAGGGAGCTCGTCTTGTTTTACATTTTACATTTGCAATGGGAATACAAGCAGGGAGCGGTTCGAGCCGTGGCCGAGACGTTGTTCTAAGCAAATGTGTGGCAAAAGCGCATATTTAATTTTTAGAAGCCGGCAAAAATGGGCGGCAACACTGCTATGATTTGAACAACGTTCCTACTCGGAATTATTCGCGCTGCGCTCACTTATCCAGTTTTGCCGCTTTCAAAAAGTTGCCATTATTTTTACTGCATTCCGTCTATTTTTCATGCGCAAACTGTCGGCCGATCCGATGTTGCGCCATCACGACTTTCGCCGCTTCTGGCTGACCACCACCATCGCCAGCTTTGGCGAACAAATCAGCAGTCTTGCCATTCCACTGACCGCGGTATTGTTGCTGCACGCGACACCGGCCCAGATGGGCACCCTGATCGCCTTGCAGACACTGCCGTTCGCCTTGTTTTCCCTGCCGGCCGGGGTATGGCTGGATCGCCGCAGTAAATATCCGGTGCTGTTGTGGTCGGAATTCATGTTCGGCTGTGTGCTGGTGGTAATTCCGATCAGTTATTGGCTGGGTCTGCTGTCAATGCATGTGTTGTACACAGTGGGATTCATGATGGGCATCGGCTTTGTGGTGGGCGGCAGCGCTGCGCAGGTATTTTTGGCGCAACTGGTTGGGCGTGAACATCTGCTCGACGCCCAAAGCAAATTTGCTGCTACTGACTCAATGGCGCGCCTGATCGGTCCTGGCATCGCCGGCATGCTGGTGCAGGTGTTGACGGCGCCGGTGGCGGTGCTGGTGAATGCGCTCAGCTTCCTGTCGTCCTGGTGGAATCTGCGTTATTTGCGCAAGCGCGATCCCTATCCAGCACCATCCAACCGCCATCCGTTCCGCGAAATGGTGGATGGCATCAAGATGGTGAAAAATCATGAGGTACTGTGGGCGTTGGCCTGGGGCACGGCGCTGTGGCAAATCTTGTTCAACGGTTACCTGGCGCTGCAGATTTTGTTTGCCACCCGACAGCTGGGTATGTCGCCGGGCGTATTGGGCGCAGCGCAAACGCTGGGAGGCTTCGGCGTGCTGGTCAGTTCGATGCTGTTGAAACCGCTGTCGCGCAAGTTTGGCAGCGGCCGCACGATCCTGATCGGTCTCGGCGGCACGGCGCTGGCGTGGATGCTGCTGGCGATGATTCCGCCGACGCTGTTCGGCTCGTCGCTGCTGAGCGCGCTGGCTTACGGGATCGTCGTGTTTGTGTTCGATTGCAGCGCCATGCTGTATTTCATGCCGTACCTGGCCTTACGGCTCAAGCTGACGCCGGACGCTTTTCATGGCCGCATGGTATCGACAATGCGTTTCATGACGGTTGCCGCAGCGCCTTTAGGTGCCTTGTCAGCCGGGTGGATCGCAGAACATCTGGGGGTGCGCAGCGGCTTGATTGCGATTGCAGTGGGTGGTGGGCTGCTGACTTTCGGGCTGATAAAGGCGTCGCCTTTACGCGATATCCGGGATTAAGTTCAGATCTTGAACTGATCCGGGATAGCTAGTCCGTCCCGTTCATCTTCCCAGGCCAGCGACACCATTTTCCAGCCATCGTCCATGCGGACCAGTTGCACGGTCTTGACGCCATAGGCATGGAACGCCTTGCCGTCCAGCACGCCGCTCTTTTCATACACGCAGTAACGTTGGGCGATGCCGCCAAAAATATCCGTGCGCGCCGAGACTTCCTGTTCCTGGAAATCGACCAGCCGGCCGCCATTCAGCAATTCCAGGCGCGGCGCGATAAATTGCTGCAACGTATAGATTTCGCGTTCTGTATCGTTGCATCTGATGATCAAGCCTTGGGGAATGAACATGCGATGGATGGCATCGACATCCGGTTTGACGCCATTCTTGTTGGTGAATACAGAAAAGAAGGCCTTTACCAATGCGTCAATTTCAGCTTGGTCAGCGTTATGTGCAGATGGCGTAAGAGTGGACATGTTTGCGAGGGCAGGTGGGCGATGCTGAAAGACTAAACTGCCGATAATTGCCGCGCAAGCGCTTTAAAAAAATAGCGAGGTCCTGACATGAAGTCAGGCCTCGCCATTTTTCACGCTATCAACTGACGATTATTTGGCCATGGCCAGCGCTGCCGTGTTCGCAGGAGCATTCCAGCCGCCTCCCAGCGCCCGGATCAAGCCCACTGAAGCCACTGCTCGCTGACCGACGCTTTGACTCTTCGCTCGTTGCGCGGCGAGACTGGAGCGTTGCGCATCGATCACCTCAAAATAACTGGTGGAGCCATTTTTGTAGCGGGAGTCGGCGAGACGTGCGGCAAGTTGCGCCGATTTCACCGCATCCTCCTGGAAGCGGATCTGGTTATCCAGGGTCCGCATGGCGCTCAGGTTGTCTTCGACGTCCTGGAAGCCGACCAGCACCTGTTGTCGGTAATTCGCCACCACCGATTCATAGTTGGCGTCAGCCTTGGCCAGATTGGCTTTGTTGCGGCCGCCGTCCAGCAAAGGCATATTCAGTATGCTGCCAACCAGCGGTCCCAGCATCCAGCTGCGGCTAGACCACTGGAACAGGTTGTGCAGCGCATCCGAAGCGAAGCCGCCGGACGCGGTCAGCACCAGGCTCGGAAAAAATCCTGCCTTGGCGACGCCGATACGGGCGCTGGCGGCGGCCAGTTGGCGTTGTGCCTGGGCGATATCCGGACGACGTTCCAGCAAATCCGACGGCAAACCAGGCGGCACGTTGACGGTGACAGGTTGTATTGGCGCAGTCGCCAGTGTGAACTGCGCCGGCGCTTTGCCGAGCAGGATCGCCAATGCATGATCGCGCTGGGCGCGGCTGCGGCTGACGCCTTCCTGTTCGGCCTGGGTTACCGATAGCTCGGTGTTGGCTTGCGCCACATCCAGCTCGCTGGTGTCGCCGGCGTCATAGCGGTGCTGCACCAGGCGCAGGTTTTCTTGTCGCAGCTTCACGGTTTGTTGCAGTACGTCGAGTTCCGAATCAAGCGAGCGGATCGCAAAGTACTGCTGGGCGACGTCGGCCTGCAAAGCCAGCAACACCGAGCGATACGCAGCTTCCTGTCCCTCTGCGTCGAGACGGGCGGCGCGACTGCTGTCCGACAGGCGACCGAACAAGTCAACTTCATAAGACGCCCCCAATTGTGCCTGCCATTGGGTTGAAGTTGCACTGGCCGTGCCCTGGCGCGTTGGACCGAAGCCCACACCCAGCTGGAACGCGCGGTCGGCGTCGGCCAGGCCGGCGGTGGCGCGGGCTTCCTTGACGCGCGCCATCGCCATCACCAGCGTTGGACTGGACTGGGTCGCCTGGTCGATCAGCTTGCTGAGGTCGGCATCGTTGAATACCGACCACCAGGCGCCGCGGTCGGCGGCGTCGGCAGGCTGTGCGACTTTCCAGCTGCCTTCGAGGCCAGCGGTTTCGCGGTACTGTGACGGCATGTCCACTGATACTTGCTCAGGCGGTTTGGTGGTCGAGCAGCCCGCCAGCACCAGCGCCGCCATCAGCGTGGTCAGTTTCAGGTTAAATGTTTTCATGTTCAAATTCCTTCAATTTGCGCTGTAGTCGCGATTGCAGGCGCTGCGCTGCTGTGCGATGCAGAGCCGTGACCGTTGTTGTGGTCGCGATAAGCCTCGGCTTCATGCTTGGGATGTGTCCAGCGCGACGCCAGGGTGCGCAACAGTACATAAAAGATTGGCGTCAGGAACAGGCCGAAAGCGGTCACTCCGATCATTCCCGAGAACACGGCCACACCCATGGCATGGCGCATTTCTGCGCCGGCGCCGCTCGACAGGATCAGCGGCACCACACCGGCGATAAAGGCGATCGAGGTCATCAGAATAGGCCGCAGGCGCAGACGCGCAGCTTCAATCGCAGCGGCGTAGATGGAGCGGCCCTGCAGTTCCAGTTCATGCGCAAACTCGACAATCAAGATGGCGTTCTTGCACGCTAGCCCCACCAGCACGATCAGACTGATCTGGGTGAAGATATTGTTATCGCCTTTGGTCAACCAGACTCCTGCAATTGCAGAGAGAATCCCCATCGGCACGATCAGCAATACCGCCAGCGGCAGGGTCAGGCTTTCATACTGTGCGGCGAGCACGAAGAACACCAGCAGGATCGACAGCGGCAAGATGATGAACAGCGTATTGCCGGCGATCTTGTCCTGATAGGTGATTTCGGTCCATTCGTAGCTGATGCCGCGTGGCAGTGTCTCGGCCGCAATGCGTTCTACCACCGCCTGGGCCTGGCCGGTGCTATAACCCGGAGCAGGACCGCCATTGACGTCGGCCGAAGGGAAAGCGTTGTAACGTACTGCCTGGTCGGGACCATAGCTTTGCGTCATCTTCAGCAGCGACGACAGCGGCACCATTTCTCCCTTGTCGTTACGTGCCTTGAGCAAGCCGATGTCTTCAGCGTGGGCGCGGAACGGCGCATCTGCCTGGACCCGTACCTGGAAGGTGCGGCCGAACTTGTTGAAGTCGTTCACGTACAAAGAGCCCAGGTAAATTTGCAAGGTATCGAACACCGACGGGATCGATACGCCCAGCTGCTGCGCACGCACCCGGTCGACATCAGCGTACAACTGCGGTACGTTGATCTGGAAGCTGGAGAACATGCCTGCCAGTTCCGGCGCCTGGTGCGCTTTCGCCATGAATGCCTGCAGCGCATCGTTCAACGCTTGGTTGCCCAGCGCGCCACGGTCTTCGATTTGCAGCTTGAAGCCGCCGATTGTGCCTAAGCCTTGTACCGGCGGTGGCGGGAATACTGCAATGAAGGCGCCTTGGATTGCCGAGAATTTCTGGTTCAGCTGTTGTGCAATCGCTTCACCGCTCTGGTCGGCGCTACGGCGTTCGTCAAACGGTTTCAGCGTAGTGAAGACGATGCCGGAGTTAGGGCTGTTGACGAAGCCGTTGATCGACAGGCCGGGGAAGGCCACGGCGGATTCCACACCAGGCTGTTTCAGCGCGATCTCGGACATCTTGCGCATCACGTCCTCGGTGCGGTCCAGCGAGGCGGCGTCCGGCAACTGGGCGAAACCGACCAGGTACTGTTTGTCTTGCGCCGGGATAAAGCCGTTCGGCACGGTATGGAACAGCAGCATGGTAAGGCCGATCAGTACTGCGTAGACGCCGAGCGCTGCTGTTTTGCGTTTGAGAATACCGGTCACGCCTTCGCCATACAAGGTCGAGCCGCGATGGAAGACGCGGTTGAACACCTTAAAGAAACCGCCGAAGACGCTGTCGATGGCGCGCTGGAAGCCGTCTTTCTTGGCGCCGTGGCCTTTGAGCAGCAGAGCGGCCAGGGCTGGCGACAAGGTGAGCGAGTTGAATGCCGAGATCACGGTCGAGATGGCGATGGTCAGCGCAAACTGCTTGAAGAACTCGCCGGTCAGGCCGCTGACGAAAGCCAGCGGGACGAACACCGCACACAAGGTCAGGGCGATGGCCACGATCGGTCCGGAGACTTCGCGCATCGCCTTGTAGGTTGCTTCCTTGGCAGATAAACCGTTTTCAATATTGCGTTCGACGTTTTCCACCACCACGATGGCGTCATCGACCACAATCCCGATCGCCAGCACCAGCCCGAACAGGCTTAATGCGTTGATCGAAAAGCCCAGGCCCATCATCACCGCGAAAGTGCCGATCACAGAAATCGGCACTGCCAACAGCGGGATGATCGAAGCGCGCCAGGTTTGCAGGAAGATGATCACCACGATCACGACCAGCAGGATCGCTTCCAGCAGCGTGTGCACCACCGCTTCGATGGACGAGCGGACGAACTGGGTCGGATCGTAGACGATCTTGTAGTCGACGCCTTCCGGCATGTCTTTTTTCAGTTCGGCCATGGTGGCGCGGACGTTGTCGGAGATTTCCAGCGCATTTGAGCCGGGCGCCTGGAAGATCGGAATCGCCACGGCTTGCTTGTTGTCGAGCAGCGAGCGCAGGGCGTATTCGCTGGCGCCCAGTTCGATCCGCGCCACATCTTTCAGATAGGTCACCACGCCATCCGGAGAGGTACGGATGACGATGTTGCCAAACTCTTCTTCGTTCGCCAGGCGGCCGCGAGCATTCACAGAGATTTGGTAATTCACGCCAGGTACGGACGGCGAAGCACCGATCACGCCGGCTGCAACGTTGACGTTCTGTTCGCGGATGGCGTTCACCACATCGGTCGCCGCCAGGCCACGCTCAGCCACTTTGCGCGGATCGAGCCAGACCCGCATCGAGTAATCGCCGGAACCGAACAGCTGTACTGAACCGATGCCAGGCAAGCGCGCCAGGCGATCCTTGACATTCAACACCGCATAGTTGCGCAGGTAGGCCATGTCGTAGCGGTCGTTAGGCGACAGCAAGTGCACCACCATGGTCAGGTTGGGTGAACTCTTGACCGTGGTCACGCCCAGCCGCTGCACCACATCCGGCAGCCGTGGCAACGCCTGGTTGACACGGTTCTGCACCAGTTGTTGCGCCAGATCGGGCGAGGTGCCGAGTTTGAAAGTGATGGTCAGTGTCATCAGGCCGTCGGAAGTCGCTTGCGAAGACATGTAGAGCATGCCTTCGACGCCGTTGATCTGCTCCTCGATCGGCGTGGCGACGGTTTCCGCGATGGTTTGCGGATTGGCGCCTGGATACTGCGCCTTGACGATCACCGAGGGCGGAATCACTTCCGGGTATTCGGAGATCGGCAGGCTGAGCATGGAAATCAGGCCGCCGATCAAAATGATCGCAGATAACACGCCCGCAAAGATGGGGCGGTCGATAAAGAATTTAGAAATATTCATGGTGTTGGGCTCTGCCTGTATTTAACGTCGATGCGATAGAAGGTAATCGTCGGCGCCCTTGTTATTTAGCTGCAGCCACGGCCAATGCGTTCTTCGCCGGGGCGAGTTCTTCACCGCCCATGGCGACTGTCACCGGTGTGACCAGGTCGTTCGGCCGGATCCGTTGCAAGCCATTGACGACAATTCGTTCATCTTTCTTGAGGCCGGAGCGCACTACCCGCAGGCCGTCAACGATCGGCCCTAGCTTGACCATGCGATAGGTGACCTTGTTGTCAGCGCCGAGCACCATCACGTACTTCTTGTCCTGGTCGGTGCCGACCGCCTTGTCGTCGATCAATACGGCGGTTTCCGCCGCTGCGCCGCCGGTGCGCACGCGCGCGTACATACCGGGAGTCAGGGTGCCGTTCGGATTGTCGAATACGGCGCGTACCCGCATCGTGCCGGATGCCGTGTCGAGGCGGTTGTCGAAAGCCTTGATCTGGCCCTGGTGCGGATATCCGTCTTCGCTCGCCAGTCCGATCGACACCGGCAAATGACTGACGCCGGAATTGCCGACTGCGCCGTTGGCGGCGTAGCGGATATAGGTTTGCTCATCCACCTCAAAGTTGACGTACACCGGCGATACCGACACGACGGTGGTCAGGGCAGGGGAGCTGACGCCGGCCCCGACCAGGTTGCCGACCGTGATTTCAGCGCGCGAGACGCGGCCGCTGACCGGCGCTGAGATCGCGGTGTATTGCAGATTCAGGCGGGCGGTCAATACAGCGGCGTCCGCTGCTTTCAAACTGGCGTCGGCTTCCAGCAGAGCATTGTTGCGCTGGTCCAGTTCACGCTGTGCGACCGCGTGTTCTTCGATCAGGCGGCTGGTGCGGGCCAGTTCGGTTTTAGCCAGCGACAATCCAGCCTGGGCGCCGGCCTGGGTGGCGACCGCACGCGCCAGTTCTGCCTGATAAGGGCGCGGATCGATAGTAAACAGCAGGTCGCCTTTCTTGACCAGCTGGCCTTCCTGGAAATGCACGGCGTCGATAGTGCCGGAGACGCGCGGGCGTATTTCCACGCGTTCGATGGCCTCGACGCGGCCGGAAAAATCATCCCATTCGGTGACGGATTTTTCCAGTGCCGCTGCTACCGAAACGGATGCCGCTGCTGGTGGCGGGCCGGACGGCTTGGCGGCGCGGCTGGTGAGCGTGAAAGTTCCGGCGGCGGCCAGGATGACGATGCCGACGGCGATTGCAATGGCTTTGCGTGAAAATAATGGTGTCGAAGTGCGCATTTTGAGACCCCTGGTAATGAGATAAGGCGAGATGGAAAGCTGAAAAGAACTGAATCAATTGCACAAAAAGAAACTGGTAAAGAAAGCTGCAGAGAACTGTGATTCGGAAATATTGGTGTGAGCGGCTGTTTCGGATATTCCGGCCGGGCTCGGGAAGAGGTGTTTTGACAAATCAGGCAATTGCTTCAAATCACGATTAGCAATATAGAGCCTGCGAGCTGGCGGCCGATAGCCGCTTACTGCACAGTTCTTGTCTGATCCTCCAAGTCCACCTGATTGCTTTTCCTTAAATGTAAAAACGACCGGGGAATACGCAAAATCCGTTTCTGTGCGACACTTAAATTTCCTTAAGGCCATAGTTATGGCGCAAAAATCATAATTCAATAGCGATCACTACGAATTAGAGTGTGACTCTAGCGGGGTTGTTTTCCGCTGTCAAGTGGTTTAATATCGATCACTATGGAAATGACACAAACCAAGCCGCGCAAGAGGCCCGGCCGCCCTTTATCCTTCGATAGGGAACAAGCGCTGGAAAGCGCAATGCTGGTTTTTTGGCGTTATGGCTATGAAGCGACGTCGCTCAATGACCTGACCAGCGCCATGGGGATTACTCCGCCCAGCCTGTACACGGCATTCGGCGACAAGGAACGCTTGTTCCTTGAGGCGGTGGACTATTATCTGGAGAAAAAGCCCTGCTTCTTTGCCTCGATCGCTGCCGAAGCATTGACCGCCAAAGAGGCGATCCGCAGCTATCTTGAAGTCATCGCGGTGTCGCAAAGCGATCCCAAGCAGCCGCCTGGTTGTATGGTGGTCACTTCGGCCACCAATTGCACTGCGGCGTCATCGCATGTCCAGGAAGTGTTGGCGGATTACCGGATGCAAATGGAGAACGGCATCAAGGAACGTCTGGATCGTGGTATCAGCGAAGGCGATCTGGCAGCCGATACGGATACTGCAGCGCTGGCCAGTTTCCTCGTTACAGTGATCCACGGCATGTCGACGCAGGCGCGTGACAACGCCAGCCGTGAAAAATTGCTAGCGATCGGTGCGCAGGCAATGCGCGCATGGCCGGATCCGCTGTGAGTCTGCTCAGATAAAAACCCTGTTCACGAAAACACGAAAGACACGACATGAAACCAAAGCGGTTTTGTGTCTTTCGTGAATAGCTTCAGCCGGTTGTCACCCTCTCCGCCGTTGTTGATCCAGTACGGCAACCACATCCATTCCATCAAAGACGTCGTATTCATTGCAGTCGTCTCTATTGCCGTAACCCCGTTCGAAGCTGAACGCCGATACAAATTATGCCGGCCTGACCTGCGTCATATTCCCTTTGATTTTCAGACCCGTCCTATATCGTACGGCATTTCTGGTTGATAAAATGCCAAGTCTGAGCCTCGGGTGAGTTGTTATGTAGTCAGGTTTTGTAGCGACAGAACTAGTCGTTACCAGAAGCAGGCAATCGCTACCAACAGGAGAGGCAATTAGAGCAACCCCAAAAATTTCCAAAGGCCCTCACGATGAATCAAGTACAGAAACAGGAAATGAAACTTCGAGATGAGCAATGGCAAAAGCTGGAGCCTATGCTGACCGGCAAGCAAAGCGATCCCGGTGCACGTGCAAAAAACAATCGTCTGTTCATTGAAGCTGTCATATGGATCGTACTCAACAAAAGCCTGTGGCGTCACCTGCCGCAACAGTTCGGCAGTTCCAGTACGGTATACATGCGTTTCCGGCGGTGGACTGAGTGTGGTTTCTGGCGCCAACTGGCGCAAAGCAAGATTGAAGATGACGAGCTGGTATTGATGCTGGAGAAGATAGTCGAGTATGGCGATATGTATACGCAGCGCATAGAACAGCGCCTGGTCAGAAAAGCCCAGAAGACCATCTACCAATCTGCCATCAGTGCCGCCAAGGCTGTCCAGCCGGTCCGCCGTACACAGTTTGCCGCAGAGGAGTCGACGTTGCACTGGGTCGGTCTGGTGACTTCGTAATTTGCAGCCGTTCGAAAAGATCCGCAGTTGTTTCGAGTCGCCATTTGCCTGTTTTGCACAGCGTAACCAAGGCCTACCGAAGCTGGAAACAACATGAAATATTAGTCCCGATAGAAATTCATACGAAGAACTAGCAAAAATAATAAACTGCAGCTATAATTCGTCCCCTGTTGGGGCGTTAGCTCAGCTGGTAGAGCAGCGGACTCTTAATCCGTAGGTCGTGTGTTCGAATCACACACGCCCCACCAACAGAATATAAGCAAACATAAGGGTTTCCGTGAGGAAGCCCTTTTTGTTTTGTTGAGCGATTTTATTGTCCGTCCCGTTTTTGTTCCATTGGGTCTCCAACCAGGAGACTTAGCATGGCTCGAATCCGTAAACGCGGCTCTTCACAATATCAAGCACGCGTTCGCATCCAAGGATATCCCGAGGTAGCACGATCCTTCCCATCAAATGCCGAGGCTGTCCTTTGGGTTAATCAGCGAGAGCAGCAATTATTGAGAGGCCTCAGTGATGCCATTAAGGAAGCTGACTCCCTTACCCTTGGTGATGCACTTGCCAGGTATTCGACAGAGATAAATCACCAAAACCGTAGCCAATACAGACTAGCTTAGTTACAAAATTTATGTTCGTTACGAACTGTGTCAGCAAAGCACCGGGAAGGACTTGGGGATACTGTGGCAAACCAAAGCAGGGATGCCCATGTTATAAATCCGTCTGAGATAGGGACATTACGGACAGCGATTATTTATGCAACAAAGCCATTCAAACTCTGAAAGTGATTCCCGTAGTGGCAGAGGGAGCAGCAACTATTCCGGCAATGGCGGTGGGTTCGATGGTGGCGGGGCTTCAGGTGATTGGTAATCTTCAGCTATACAAATCCAGAGTGATGGGTAAGTCCAGGCTCGAGCCGTCGGCTGTACCCATTGGGTCCGCTTACGGACTCGCGATGTTAAAATGGCCAGCTTTCGATTATCGTGTTGACAAAAATTTGATTGTGATACGTTTTTGAATCCGCATCTCGATTTGACAAGGCAAGAAAATTGGACGCCAAAGAGAGTTTTGGCATTCTGCACTCGTTACGGGATGTGACACTGAGTTTGCGGAACGGCATACCAGATCAGCAGCTTCAAAGCTTATTCCTGCTTTGCTTCGTTGTTGAATGGTTCCTGAATTTTTCCAACTGGATTGTTAGCAACTAGCGTGTAATTTATCGTGCCTCTGGTCTTGGGGCGGGGAGATATTTTTCAATTTGCCTTTTAATTTAAAACTGGAATAACGCATATGTCACTGCGCACAAATTTCCATAGCTCACAACTTATTCGTTGTCTGACAGAGATGTCTGTTGTGGAATCTACCGAGCTCGGAAATGAGTTTGCAGAAAAACTAGGCCAATGGATTCACTTTACAGATGCAATTCCTTTATCTGCTGTACACAATGACGGCATGGCAAATCTGCCGAAGCTGCAGTCGGCAGGGCGGGATGTGGCACGTGATGCCATTGGAAAAGAATTTGATCGCATTCAGACAAATTTGAAGAATTCGATCATGAATAGTTGCTCACCCGGTTTGGGTAAGAGCCATATAAGCTTGCCTGTTCAAAAACTTGAACTGCCAATCGATCTTTCTGTGGCTTATGTACCATATCGCAGGTTTTATGATGCGCATCAGCATGATATGGAGGTGAGAATTCAGCCCCTGCGAACCAATGTTCGGGACGTACTGGTTAATACATCGCCGAAGCTCAAAAAACTTGCCGATCTGGATGTGATTCTTGAGCGGATATTACGTGAGCGCGAGCGTAAATTGCTTGCGACGGTACCGCTTCTTCTCAAAAAACGTTTTGAGCAATTGTTTAACGGGCACCAGCAGGTGCTTGCTGATACGCATCAAACTGATAATCCTGCCAACTGGATGAAAGCGGGAGCGTGGCTGGCATGCTTTTGCAATGACATGCAAACGCTGCTACTGGCTGAACTGGAGTTACGCCTACAGCCAACAGGAGGACTCATTAATGCATTGAACCTGGAAACGGTAGTTGATCGCTCCCGTATATCTGGAAAGTAATATGAATATTGAGTTTTATGGATTTAATAAGGCTGACCGAATGGTGAAGTGCGCTACAGGCATGATTACCCATTTTCCGACTCTTTGGCGTTGTTACTCCTCTTGGCGGAATATAGTCCTCGTCATCGCGCCTAGCGAGGGAGTCGGGAAATGCACACTCACATCTGTCCAATTACCGTTTCTAGGTTGAAAAACGAAATACAATGAACAAACATTTATTTACAATCATTTTTATCCTGGGAGCACTGGGAATAGTTTGGGTCGGTGTTGGATTTGTCGGCTCAAGTGTTCTGGCTCTGGCAATAACAGCCATTATTGGTGCGGTCTATATTTTTGGTGCGCTTGAGTTGCGCCAGTTTCGTCAGGCCAGTGAAACTTTGGTTACGGCACTGAATGCGATTCCAGACGGCCTTGTCGACCTTGGCGAGTGGTTGGCCCGTATACATGTTTCCCTGCAAAATCCGGCTCGTTTGCGTATCGAAGGCGAACGTGTTGGCTTACCCGGCCCCGCCCTGACTCCTTATCTTGTTGGACTGCTGGTCATGCTGGGTATGCTGGGTACGTTTCTGGGGATGGTGGTTACGCTTAATGGCGCCGTGTTTGCATTGGAAAAAACGATCGATCTTCAGGCGATTCGCTCGGCGCTTGCCGTCCCGGTTAGAGGACTGGGGCTCGCGTTTGGCACCTCCGTAGCCGGGGTTGCCGCATCGGCGATGCTCGGTTTGATGTCGGCATTAAGCCGACGTGAAAGAATGCAGGCGGCACAATTATTGGACACCAGAATTTCTACCGTGTTGCGCCGTTTCTCACTCGCACATCAGCGGCAGGAAACCTTCAAGGCGTTGCAGCTGCAATCTCAGGCATTGCCCGAAGTCGTCGATAAATTGCAGGCGATGATGACGCAGATGGAAGAGCGCAATCAACAGTTGAACCAACGCCTGATCAGCAATCAGGAAGGCTTTCATGGCGAAGTCAAGGTTGTCTATACCGATCTGGCAAACGCAGTGGATACATCCCTGCGCGCGAGTTTGAGCCAGAGCGCTCAGGCTGCTGGTGAAAGCATCAAACCTGTGTTCGAAGCGGCGATGAGCGGCATCGCGGCGGAAGCGAAGGCGATGCATGAACGCATGGCCGATAACGTGCAGGTTCAGCTCGATGGTCTTACAACTCGTTTCGGCACGACAGTTACCACGGTGGCCGATACCTGGAAGGCAGCGCTCGCCAGCCATGAGCAGGCAAACGCAGGCATTAGCTTGAATATAGGGCGCTCGCTGGAGGCCTTCAAGGAAACCTTCGAGCAGCGTTCCGGTGCATTGATCGTCACAGTCGGGGAGGCCTATACTGGTCTGCAAATCGCACAGGCAGGACAAGACAGGCAACGGCAGCAAGCATGGACGCAGTCGCTGGAAACAATGGCTGCGACGCTCACCCGCGAATTACAGCAAACCGGTTCGCAAACTCTGGCGCAGCAGCAGGAAATTTGCAGTGCTTTGACTCAGACCGCGCAAGAGATCAATAAAACTGCCACCACAGTGTCTGATACCTGGACGGCAGCCCTTGCCAGTCACGAACAGGAAAGTGCCGGTATTGTTGCGGATATGGGGCGCTCACTGAAAGCGTTCACAGACACATTCGAACAACGCTCGGGTGCCTTCGTTTCTGCAGTAGGCGATGCTTATACCGGCCTGCAAACCGGACAGGCAGAACAAGACAAACAGCGACAGCAAGCATGGACGCAGTCACTGGAAGCAGTGGCTGCAACGCTCACCCGCGAATTGCAGCAAACCAGTTTGCAAACGCTGACGCAGCAGCGGGAGATTTGCAGTACCTTGACCCAGACCACGCAAGAGATCATCAAACAGTCACAGACCAATGCCGCCAATACGCTTACCGAGACAACGCGGTTGATCACGAGTGCAGAAGAACTGATACGTTCTCGTATCGCCAGTGAAGCACAATGGATCGAACAGCATTGTGAGCGTATGGATCGATTGGCCAGCATGCTGCGTACCGAACTGGGTGCACTAAAAGATGAGGAGGCTCTGCGTGGCAATGCTGCAGTTGAACGGCTTGGACAATTACAAACAGCGCTGACAAGTCATTTGACCACCCTGGGTACAGCACTGGAAGCACCGATTACGCGACTCATCGAAACAGCTTCGGAAGCGCCGCGGGCGGCGGCGGAAGTAATTGGGCAATTGCGTCGGGAAATATCCAATAGTGTTGTGCGCGACAATGAACTGCTTGAAGAGCGCAGCCGTATTATGGCAACGCTCAACACACTGCTCAACGCAATCAACCAGACTTCCCTGGAGCAGCGCTCCATGATCGGTTCCCTGGTGGATTCTTCCGCTGCTGCGCTTAACGCTGCCAGTAGTGCAATTTCAGAGAATGTTGCGGCCGAAACGACTAAATTGTCTGACATTGCGGCACACGTCACCAGCAGCGCCGTTGAAGTATCTAGCTTGAGTGAAGCCTTTGGTTTTGCTGTCCACTCTTTCAATGAGGCCAATGAAAAGTTGATTGGCAACCTGCAGCGCATAGAAGAAGCTATGGATAAGTCTGCGCTCAGAAGTAATGAGCAACTCGCTTACTACGTGTCTCAGGCCCGTGAAATCATTGATTTGAGCATGATGTCGCAAAAGGAGATTTTTGAAGCCTTGCGTCAGTTTCCTGCGAAGCAAACCATACTTGCTGAAGGGGTGCTGTAATGGAAGACAGTGACATTGGCATGGAACACACCGCGCCGGTCTGGACTGTTTTTGGCGATTTGATGTCGGGCTTGCTGGGTGCTTTTATGCTGATATTGCTGGGCGTCGTAGGCGTCCAGATGGAGCTGGCATCGCACCTGCAGGATGAAGTAAAGAGGCGTCAGATTGAAGAGCAGCGCCGCATGAGTCTGGAAAAAGCCTTGGCGGTTCCCTTGGCAACAGGGCGTATCACTTTGAATAACGGACGTATAGGCATCAGTGGTCAGGTTCTGTTTTCCCTTAATTCAGACAAGTTGCAACCTGAAGGAAAGCAACTGTTGAATAGCTTGGTCATGCCGTTACGCGCTTATCTGACAGCGCGTGATGAATTGCTGATGGTAAGCGGATTTACCGACGACAAACCGATACAGGGTGGCCGTTTCGCAGACAACCTGGAATTGTCTGCTCAGCGTGCCTTGACAGTTACCCGCACCTTGATCGATGACGGGATGCCTTCATCCATGGTTTTTTCCGCAGCTTTTGGCGCAGAACATCCGATCAAGCCCAATAGCGACGATACATCGCGCGCACAAAACCGCCGGGTGGAAATGGCGCCTGTACCGAAAACTTCCGACACCAAAATACCATCCCATGGATGAAGTGGTTAATGAGACAGTTGATATAGGTACGGTAGAAGCGCCGCTGGACACGCTTGTCGGTTTCAACCTGGAGATCGCATCCCTGAGCGCTGCAGGTGCAGAGCGGTTTGACCCTGTGCGCTTGCACTATATTAAAGTGCTCGCCAAACGCGCAGCGCTGTACTGTGGAAATGTCAATCAGGAAAACGTCAAACAACTGCTTGATATCCGGTTAAAGCAAGCACTAATCGCTTTCAGAGAGCGCTTTGAACAGGCGCAATGCGATGCAAAAGACACCATTGCCCAAATCACGCCGCAGTATCCACACGCTGCCGAAATATTACAGCGACTAATTGCCGCCGGTGATTTCAAGGAGTTGCAACGCTTTATCGGCACCCTGAAAACAAACGACCAAGACACATCATTGAATTCGCTGCTGCTTCAGCTTGAACAATCTTCACCCGCAAATGCGGAGGGGCAGCGAGGTGCGGATACCGGGCAGCGCACCGAATTAAAAACTATACGGAATTTCAGGAATACGTGGTCAAAGCTCAGTGCAGACAAACAATTAACACAAGCACTGGAACAGGCGCCAAAAAATGCCGGGCCAATTAATTCTCATATGCTGGTGTTACGTTCTTTGATGCTCATGCGCGATATCTCGCCGGATTATCTCAGTCGGTTTATATCTTATGCAGATACTTTG
The DNA here is from genome assembly GCF_000786695.1 of Collimonas arenae. Taxonomy (NCBI): domain Bacteria; kingdom Pseudomonadati; phylum Pseudomonadota; class Betaproteobacteria; order Burkholderiales; family Oxalobacteraceae; genus Collimonas; species Collimonas arenae. Next base: position 2,238,006 of record NZ_CP009962.1, read on the forward strand.
CTGCGCCTTGATTCCGGTGAAAAAGAAAAAGCGGGCAATATCAAAAAATCTTCGCCTACTCCAAAAAAGAAAATTGCTTCTAAGAATTCTGGTGTGGATACTAACTTTCTAGGAAGTTAAGCCATTTCCTAATAGGACTGCATTCGTTTCCGCATGCAGTGGTCAAGTAATTCCGGACACCGCGTTAAGTTTTTCTTCGGCCATCGCCGGCGCGAGTCAGTCATTGAACTGATACAGCCGTATCCAGTTATATCGTTGCATCAGATAGTGACTGATGTCCCGATGTGCTTGCTGTGCCGTCATGTAGCCCATGTTCGGTACCCATTCAGATTTTAAGCTCCTGAACAATCGCTCCATCATAGACTGAGTATCCCAGCAATTTCCGCGACGGCTCATGTTCTGTTCGATTCGATAGCGCCACAAGCGCTGACGAAACTTACGACTGGCGTACTGACACCTTGATCCGAGTGAAACATCAGACCTGGAGGACGGCCGCGCTGCTCGTAGGCGCCATGTCCAACGCCTGGACGACCAGATCGGCATCTGGTCGTGTCGAGAATGCCCAGCCAACGACCCGACGCGTGTACAGGTCCAGTACAGCAGCCAGATAATGTCAACAACCCTGCGCCCATATATAGGTAATGTCACCGCACCAGACCTGGTTGGGCGCATCGACCACGAACTGCCGATTAAGCCCGTTCGGAATATCGATCCCCTCCACGGTTGCCTGCTTGTAAGCATGGCGACCAGGCTGCTTGCAGATCAGACCCAGTTCCTCCATCAGTCGGTTGACTTTGAAGCGACCAATCACGACACCATCTTCTCGCATCATGCCTATGATGCTGCGGCTACCAGCCGAACTTCGGCTCTCAACAAACAATTCATGAACGCGGCTACGTAGCGCCATGCGCTTGGTATTGGGTTGCCGAGATCGTTCACGATACGCATACAGGCATGACCGCGGCACATCGAATACTGCGCAGACTAGTTCGACAGGATTGTTGTGATAAACCTTGTCGATTATCTCGTACGTTCGATCCCTTCCGACATCAAGAGCGCAGTAGTTTTTTTAAAATAGCCTTCTCGCGCTCAAGGCGATCGATACGCGCCTCAAGCATCTTGGATGCGTTGCTGATCCGGCGTCATGGCCTTGCTCTGCGGCGTGATGCCTTGACGTTCCTGTTGAAGTTGCTGCCCCCAGCGACGCAAAACGGACTCGGCGACGCCAACCGAACGGCTCGCCTCGATATGGCGATAGTTCTTGTCCGCAACCAGGTTTGCAGCCTGCTGCTTGAACTCGGGGGAAAACGTACCTCTTTGCTTGCTCATCAAACACCTCTCCTTGGCGAGTATTCTCGCCTAAATTGATGCCCGGCTACATTAGACCACTACATTGATCTGCCACTTTGTTGCTTGAGTTACAGAAAAATACAACTCTCCCGTCATCATTCCACCGTTCTCCAACGTTTAGCCGGTAATAACGGCGCTTAACTTACGCTTATGTCTTCACATAGAAATCATCGTGTTACTTGATTGAGACTTTCCTCTGGGTGGCAATATCGAGGGACAAGTGTCGTTGGACGGAGGGAGTGTGAAGTTTTGCTTTAGGTGAATGGTTGTACTCATCCATGAGGACTCGGAATATCATGAAATTCATAACATTAATCCCCGCTACGGTCGTGGCGTTTGCCTTGGGTGGCTGCGTGGTAGCGCCTCCAGTTGCGGGTCCGGTTTACACTGCGCCACCAGGCGTGGTGTATGTCGCACCGACCTATGCGATACCTGGTCCGGGCTATGCCTGGGCTTATCACCCGCACTATGGCTGGGGCTGGCACCACCCGCAATATGGCTGGCATCGCGGCTGGCGCTGAGGGCTGACTGCCGATGCCTGCTTGTCCATGGGCGACGGCAATCAGGTTCCGTGCTGAAAAATCCACTGCCAGATTCTGTCGTTGTATGAGGCGGAATTTAGCGGTGGTTTTTTCTTTTGGGGAACAGATAGACGCTTAACAGGTGGAGGCGTAGACTGCATTGTTTTTCGGCAATATTCTGTTCGAAATTTTCCGGCCCCTTTGTGCCGGCGTTTTGTGTGGACACTGTTGCGGATAATTTCAATTACTCCTTCCTGCCACGTTGCAATGTCACCAATCACACAAGCCGCCACTAGTAAATTACACAGAAACAATGGCCTGGATACGCTGCGCGCAGCGGCCATTTCCCTGGTGTTCATGTATCACTACATGTGTTTCGTCAGCCAGGAAGCGACCTTTGGCTGGGCCAGCAGGATAGGCTGGGTCGGGGTTGATCTGTTCTTTGTGTTGAGCGGTTATCTGATCAGCAACCAGATCTTTGGCGGCATCGTCCAAGGGCAGCAGCTTTCACTGAAGAATTTCTACGCACGCCGGTTCTTGCGGACGCTGCCGAATTTCTATGTTGTGCTGGGTTTGTATTTCCTGCTGCCGACACTGATGGGCGGGAACGCGCCGCCGCCGCTCTGGCGCTTTCTGACATTTACGCAAAATCTTTGGCTGCAGCCAGGCACGGCGTTTTCGCATGCCTGGTCTTTGTGTATTGAGGAACAGTTTTATCTTTTGCTGCCCGCCATCGTGATTATTGCGGCGCGCTATGGCAAGTCGATCCGGCTGGCCTGGATTGCGCTGGGAGTGTTGATGCTGGCGGGTATAAGCTTGCGCAGCTTGTTGTGGCTGAAATTTGGGAGGGAGGCGGACGGGGCGATCGGCGGCTACTATCCGAACGTCTACTACTCAAGTTTTTGCCGATTTGATGAATTCCTGCCCGGGATTGCGGTTGCACTCCTGAAAAATTTTCATCCGGTGGTATGGCAGAAAATCCTGCGCCGCGGGCAGGCGTTATTGTTTATCGGAGCAGCAGCGACTGCGACGCTGTTTTACCTGGCCGTTAACTTTTATGTCATTGAAGGCTATGGCTACGGCTACTTCATGAGCGGCTTCGGCTACTCGTTGCTGGCCGTCTCCTTCGCGCTGTTGGTAGCGGCGGCGCTCAGCCCCGCCAGTTACTTGCATCGCTGGCGGATTCCAGGTGCGGCGCAACTGGCGGCATGGTCGTATGCCATCTATCTGGTGCACAAGCCGCTGGCCATGATCACGCATAGGATGCTGGCCGGGGCCGGTCTCAACGCCGTTGCCGAGGTTGCTTTGATTGTGGCGTTGAGCCTCGCTGGAGGATGGCTGCTTTACAGGTTGGTTGAAACGCCGTTCATGAAGCTGCGCGACGCTTGTTATCCAGGTAATTTCGCAGCGGGTGTTATGTCGCCTTTGCCGGCAAAAGCTGCAGCCTAGAGGGCGGCAAAGGAGTGCGTCGGTGGCGCCGGTTCATTGCCCTCAAACGTTGGATCTGATGTTTTTATAGAAAATGGTGGTTGCGCACAAGCCGCCTTCCGGCAGCAAGGCGTAGCCGGGAATCACGCCAGAGACTTGCCAGCCGAGACGCTTGTATAGCCGCTCGGCGGTCTCGCTGGCGGTATCTAGCACTAGCACACTCTTTCCTGCATTGGCGGCGGCCTGTTCTGCCACGTTCATCAATTTCTCTCCTAACCCATGCTGCCGGGCTTTGCGATGCACTAGCAGCTTTGCTATGTCGGCGCGATGCGGCTGGTTTTCCGGCTGCTTCAAGATGACTTGAACGGTACCGAGGACGGCGCCTTGCTGGTCTTGCGCGACCAGCAATATGCGTTCGCCTGCGGCGACGCTGACGGCAAGCTCGCGCCAGAAATTTTCTGCTCGTGCACGCGATAGGGGGAGCATGAAACTGACGGACGCGCCTCCTTCTACGCAATCGACAAGTACTTCGCCCAGGGCCGCGATCTGCGCGGGATCTTCTAGCGACGATAAGCGATGAATCTGTATGTCGGATTGCATGACTGCTTCCTTATGTAGTTGGCGCATCGGTACTGAGTACGACCGCATAGCGAGCCTGTTTGCTGTGGGGGTTATGGAAAGCTGTAGGCTGGTTTAGCGGGAAGGCCAGGCAGTCGCCGGTATCGAGCGCGTACTGTGTTGTGCCGACGGTAACGTCGATGCTGCCATCCAGCATCCATATCTGTTGCTGCACGCGGATTTCACGAGCGGCGGTTTCATATGCCACCCTGGCGCCGGCCGGGAACAGTACTTCCACGATCCGGATCGGCGATTGCGTGTTGGGCGGCGAGATGTCGCGCCGCAGGTATTTCGATTGCGGATCGCGCCATTCAGGCTGGTCACGGTGACGGATCAACGGATTGGCTTGCGGTTGCTGGTCTTCAAACAAGGAAGACAGCAGGACGCCAAGCCCGGTCGCCAGTTTTTCCAGGATCACGGCGGTGGCGCTGCTTTGTCCGCGCTCAATCAATGAAATCATCGAGCGGCTGACATTGCATTTTGTGGCCAGCGCGTCCAGCGACATGCCGCGCTCCTGGCGCAAAGCGCTTACGCGGGCGGCGATACGGGCGTTGATATCCATAAAACCTCTTTATCCATCATATTGGAATTATTATCTAATATGATGGATGGCAAGGTCAAGCCCGCCGCTTCGGCGCTATGCTGTCGGTTATTTGCTGGTTCCCAACCCGGCTACCCGGGTATGTTCGGAAGTCCAGTTGACTTCCCATGTCTTGCCGCCATCCGCCGACATCGACTGTTCCCACTTAGCGCTGTTCGGCGTGATATCAAACCATTTGTAGCGCACTCGCACCACTTTGCCGTCCAGCGTGTCGTCGCCTTCGAAGATGCCCACGCCATCGATGAATTTTCCAACAACTGGCGCCAGCAGCGTGCCGGCCTGGTCCAGGCCGCCGGTCTTGTTGTCTATCCAGAAAATACTCCAGAGCCGGGTCTCGGGACTGAAGATGCGTAGCGACATGCCAACGAAGCCGGGGCGCCAGTTGATTGGCTGGAAATCGTCGTAGTCGCCGATGCCGCCGGGCAGTGGATAGGCGACCTGATCGGCTTCAAAGGTTTCCCATTTTGTCGAACCTTGTAAGCGTCCCACCAGCCGGTGGTTGACGACATGCCAGTGGCCGACGATGAAATCGAAATCGCGTGCGCCTTCGGCGCGTTGTTCCGTGCTGTTCATGGCTGTTTCCTCGGTGGCGGCGCAGACGCTGATTGAGGCTGCGGATAAACATAGCGCCAGCACATAACATGCATGGCGAAATTTGACTGGCAATGTCACGCGGGTGTTCATATTTACCTCCATGCGGTTGTGGTGTGTCTGCACTGTAAATGCCAATCAGGGCATTATTGGCCCTATTAAATCGCGCCTTGTTTTGCTGTTTGCGGGGGTAGGGCGAAGATTGATTCGATGTATCATTCTTTTTCCAAAGGAACATATACGCAGTTGAAAACCGCTGCAGGTTGCCTGTTGCACTGCGCAAAAAAACAGCCGCCAGAGACGATGCCGACACCATTGAGCGCTCAGATCGAAGCTATTTACCGTAATGAATCGCGGCGCGTGTTCGCGACCCTGATCCGTTTGCTGGGCGACTTCGACATGGCGGAGGAAGCCTTGCAAGATGCCTTCAAGGCCGCTATCGAACAATGGCCGCGCGATGGCATTCCCGACAAGCCGGCTGCCTGGCTGGTGTCGGCCGGACGCTTTAAGGCAATTGACGGCATCCGCCGGCGGGCCAGGTTCACCGCCTATGACGATGTGGCCGAGACCATCGAAGCGATTGCCGATGAAACGCCGGCTCCCGACGAGCGCGAAGAGCTTGAAGACGACCGCTTGCGGCTGATCTTTACCTGTTGCCACCCCTCGCTGGCACCGGATACACAGATCGCTCTTACCTTGCGCGAGGTGTGTGGCCTCAGTACGGAAGAGATCGCCAAGGCTTTTCTGACCCCGGCGCCGACGCTGGCGCAACGCATCGTCCGCGCCAAGGCTAAAATCCGCGATGCTCGCATCCCGTACCAGGTCCCCGGCCGCGACGAATTGCCGGCGCGGCTGGAGAGCGTCTTGCGTGTGATCTATCTGGTGTTCAACGAAGGCTATTCGGCTTCGTCGGGAGCGACGCTGACCCGTCACGATTTGTCGCAGGAAGCGATCCGGCTTGCGCGCTTGTTGCAGGAGTTATTGCCCGAGCCAGAAATTACGAGTTTGCTGGCGTTGATGCTGCTGCACGAATCGCGTCGTGTCGCGCGTACTTCTGAGAGCGGCGATCTGGTGCCGCTGGACGAGCAGGACCGCACCGTATGGAATGCGGAGCTGATTGCTGAAGGTGTGGCCTTGGTGCAGCGTGCCTTGTCTTCCGGCCGCGCCGGGACCTATTCATTGCAAGCGGCGATTTCTGCGGTACACGCCGAAGCGCGCCGGGCCGATGTCACGGACTGGGGCCAGATCGTTGGCCTGTATGACGCCTTGTTGCAGCTAGAGCCGACGCCGGTGATTGCATTGAACCGGGCCGTGGCCGTCGCCATGCATCAGGGACCGCAAGCCGGGCTGGCCCTGGTGGAGGACTTGATCGCAGACGGCCACTTGCAAAATTATTATCTTGCGCACGCAGCGCAAGCAGATTTCCATCGGCGCCTGGGCCACGTTACCGAGGCGCGCGCCGCCTATGTGCGGGCGCTGGCGCTGACCCAGCAAGAACCGGAGCGGCGTTTCCTGAACCGCCGGCTGGCCGCGCTGGCGTAAGCTACAACATGCCGGTCGGCATTCAAAAAATATTTTGCGCACGTTGTCGATTGCCGCGTTGGCTGTTCGATTAGCTAATGTACACCTGGTAACGCGGAGTCAACCCCGTTTCAACGCTATCAATCGGAGATCACCATGAATTATCTATGCCTCGTCTATCTTGCACCGGACCAGTTGCATTCCTGCCCGGACAAGGTTTGTTTCGCCTACGCCGAGGAACTGCGGGGAAGCGGCCATTTTGTCGCTGCCCAGGCGCTCCAGCCGGTCGATAGCGCCACCACCATTCGCATACGTAACGGCCAGACGTCGTTGACGGATGGGCCGTTCGCCGAAACCAAGGAGCAGCTGGCTGGCTTCTACCTGATCGACGCCAAGGACCTCAACGAAGCCATCCACTGGGCTTCCAGGATTCCGCCGGCGCGTTATGGCAGCATCGAAGTACGTCCGGTAAGAGAGTTAGACCTCTCCAGTCTAGCCTCCGTATCCAACGCAGGGTAAATCTTCAACAATTACCTGAAAGGCAATATCATGCACAAGCAAATCTACGTTAACCTGCCGGTCAAAGACTTGCAGAAATCCATGGCATTCTTCCAAAGCCTTGGCTATACCTTCAATGCAAAATTCACCAATGACCAGGCTGCATGCATGGAATTGGGCGAGAACCTTTACGTCATGCTGCTGGTCGAAAAATTCTTCCAGTCGTTCGCTAAAAAGCCCATCAGCGATGCGACCAGACAGACTGAAGTGCTGCTCTGCGTTTCCTGTGACAGTCGGGCCCATGTGGACAAACTGGTTGCCTTGGCATGTGCATCCGGCGCGGAAAAAATGAAGGAAGCGCTAGATTACGGCTTCATGTACAGCGATAGTTTCCACGATCTGGACGGCCACGCATGGGAAATGATGTATATGGAACCTGAGGCGGCAGGGCAGGCGACCTCGCCAAGTACGCAGGATGATGTAAAAGCGTAAGCCGGCTCGCAGCGCCGCACTTTCCAATCTACTTAGAGGAGCAGGCAAAATGCAAAAAATCCGTCCATTCCTGTGGTTCGACGGCAGAGCCGAAGAAGCCATGAATTTCTATGTTTCGATTTTCAAGGACGCCAAAATCGGCGATGTCCAGCGCTATGGGGAAGCCGGGCCGGGACCGAAGGGTAGCGTCATGTCCGCCACCTTCCAGCTGCATGGCCAGGACTTCATCGCCCTCAACGGCGGTCCGCAATTTAGCTTCACGCCTGCCGTTTCGTTCTTCGTCAATTGTGCGGATCAAACCGAGGTGGATGCGCTGTGGGACAAGTTTTCTGAGGGAGGCGAGCCGCAGAGATGCGGCTGGATCAGGGATAAATTCGGTCTCAGCTGGCAAATCATTCCCACCGCGCTGGGAGAGATGTTGCAAGACAAAGACAAGCAACGGGCGCAGAGAGTCATGCAAGCCATGATGAAAATGGTCAAGATCGACGTCAAGGTTTTGCAGCAAGCCTACGATCAGCAATAAATCTTGCTGATCGAGCGCTGGGCCAATTGTCGGATGAGGCTTATAGAGTCGGCGCCAGCTTGCCAGCGGGTGCAACAGTTGTTATCTGCGCCCGCCATTTTTTCAGGTATTGGTCAATCTGGGAGGTGTGATGTATCTGCGGTTCTGAATGGAGCACTTCGCCGCCTTTGCCGGCTGCTTTGATATCGTCATTTTCCCAAGTCGCAACCAATGTCTTGGCTTTGTTGAAAGCTTCTTCGAAAGACGCGCTTCCCGGCAGTGATTTCTGGAAAAACGCTTCGCCGAAATACGTGAAGTCATTGTCGTCGGCGCAACCGAAAGAGGTGCGGTCGCTGCGCGCGGCGGCAATCACCATGGTGTGATCGTCTTTGAGCGGATCAATGAAACCGCCGGCGTAGCAGGCGGAGACAACGACGACCTTCCAGCGAATTCCCGATTCGACTAATAATTTCCCCAATTCCTTGGCTTCGAGGTTACGCAAGCTCATGCCATTCTGCGCCAGCGACAGTTCGTGATTTTGCGAACCATGGCTGGTCAGGTAGAGGAACAGGATGTCGTTTTCCTTGTCCATTTTGGCGGCGATGGCATTCAGACTCTCTCGGATGCTAGTGACCGTCGCCATCGGCTGCTCAGCCACAGTGTTGCGGCTATTCACCAGCACCATCGATCGTCCCTGCGTGCCGAAATCACGGTCGAACTGCTTGTGGACAAACTCGGTTTCCCGGCGAAACACCTCCTGCGAACCATCGCCTGCGACGGCCAGCAGATAGAGATTGATTTTTCCGGGCTGGTGCGGTGCAATGGCCGCCAGGGTCTTGTCGAGCATCGCCCGCTGACCATATAGCGCAGTTTCAATATTGATTTTTGCCAGTTTTGCCGCGACCGGGTTGTCCAGTTTGCCATAGCGCCAGATGCCAATGTCTTTGCTGCGGCCGTCTTTTTGCGGGGCAGCGTAGGTCACGATACCGCCGCCATCAAACAGGTTATAGGAGAAGCCTCCTTTGTATTCATCGCCCTCGGCATTCCGGTAAATACCCATGCCGTCGAATTTTCCGCCATCGAATTCGCCCTCATAACGGCTGCCGTCTTTGCCGATGTAGCGCCCCGGCCGGTTCAGGTCGCCATCATCAAACACGCCTTCGTAGATATTGCCGGCGCGATCAGTCTTCCTGCCGGGGCCGTCGGCAATCCATTTCTTGAAAGTGCCGACATGGCGCGAGCCATCTTGTGCCTGGTGAATACCGTGTCCGGTGAAATCGTCGTTGTCGAATTCTCCTGCGTAATATTCCTTGGCCGATATGTCGTATCGTCCCTGGCCCTGAAAATGGCCATTGGCGAATGTACCAGTGTATATGCGTCCGTTACCGGACTTTAACTTTCCTTTTCCGGAGAACTGTCCGTTCTTGAATTCACCGGTGTATTCCTGGTCCTTGCTTGTCCATTTCCCGGTTCCGTTGAACAGGCCTTTTGCGAAAGAACCCTCATACACAGAACCGTCCTGCGAGGTGAGTTTTCCTTGTCCGTCGAATTCGCCATTAAGGAAATGGCCGACATAGACCGATCCCGTAGCGTCGACAGATCTTCCCTGGCCGGTCCTGCTGCCAGCCTTGTATTCACCTTCATAAAGGAAATTGGCGCCGGATGTATATTTTCCTTTTCCGGAAAATAATCCCTTGTCGAAATTGCCCTCATAGATATCGCCGTTTGCCCATTCCACTCTTCCCTTGCCTTGACGTTTGTTGTCGACCAACGGACCGTAATATCGTCCGCCGTCGGCAGTGACCGCATCCGGGGTTGATGGCGTAGCCGAGGCGAGGCCGATCCCGCTTCCCATAAAACCGGCAAATATTGCCGTAGCCAGCACGAAGACGCGTGTCTGCGGGAGCTTGCTTGAAATGACGCCGTGCATGTGCTTTCCTATTTATTGGGATGTTTGATTGCCATGAATTGCATATAGGAAATTTAACACGAAATGTTGCTATTTCGCATGCAAATTCACTGGTGTAAAACATCCTCCAGGATGCCCGGCATTGTTAGGTGAATGCTATCGCTTGCGCAGAATGGCAAGCTGGCGGCCAGATATCTGGCCGTAGGCGAGGTAAGTGCGTCAAATCTTGCCGGCTGCCGGCAATTTAGCGTCTGCCGGCCGCGTTGCCAATGATGCCGCCGACCGCTGCGCCGCCGACCGTACCCAGCGCACTGCCACCGGTCAGCACGGCGCCGCCGATTGCGCCAACACCAGCGCCAATTGCAGTATCCTGACCGCGTCTGGACATGCCGTTGCATGCGCTCAAGCCGAGCGCCATGATCAAGGTAATCGCGCTGACTGCGAGTTTTTGCGTTGTTTTCATTAGCGGACCTCTTTGTCAACATATCCAGGTTATAGGGAAAGAATTACCCTCAGATTTCCAAAGTAGTCTCACCAATGCACTTCGTCAGTGCGATAGCGAACATAAGCCGCTGTCTTGTTTGAAATCCATTGGAAAATTTTAGGTTGGTTGCCACGACAATGCATTCGTGGCAGCATATTCAACGTAACTTCTCGTCGTTCGCAGTCATCACCGGGAGTATCAGGAAATGAATATCGACGAACTAACATCAGTCGCGCGGGCTATCGTGACGGGCCAAAAAGGGATTCTTGCCGCAGATGAAAGCGGACCGACGATCAAGAAGCGCTTTGACGCAATCAAGCTGGAATGCAGCGAAGAAAATCGCCGCCGCTATCGTGAAATATTGTTTACCGCCGAAGGGGTCGAGCGCTATCTCGGCGGAGTTATTCTCTACGATGAAACGCTGCGGCAAAGCACTGCCGACGGTGTTCCTTTTGCAGAATTGCTAATGCGCCGCAATATTATTCCCGGCATCAAGGTTGACGGCGGCGCCAAGCCGCTGGCTTTGCATCCGGGCGAGAAAGTCACCGAAGGACTGGACGGATTGCGCGAGCGTTTGCAGGAATATAAGCAATTGGGGGCGAAGTTTGCGAAATGGCGCGGCGTCATCGAGATTGACGCCGCTGATATTCCCAGTAGCTACGGTATCCGTGCTAACGCCCATGCCCTGGCGCGTTATGCTGCCTTGTGCCAGGAAGCCGGCATCGTTCCGATCGTCGAGCCGGAAGTTTTGATGGATGGCGCGCACGATCTGGCGCGTTGTGAGACGGTAAGCTTACAGGTATTGCAAACGGTGTTTGATGAACTGGCAGCCCACGGCGTTGCGTTGGAGGGCATGTTGTTGAAACCGAACATGGTCATTGCAGGTATGAAGTCTCCGCAGCAGGCTGATGTGCGCCAGGTTGCGGAAGCCACGATGCGGTGCCTGACACGGCATGTACCCCCAGCGATGCCAGGCATCGTCTTTCTCTCGGGCGGGCAAAGTGCAGAGGATGCCACTCACCATCTCAATGCAATGAATCAGCTTGGCCCGTTTCCATGGCAGGTCAGTTTTTCCTATGGCAGGGCGCTACAGGCGCCGGTGCTGGAGAGATGGCAAGGCGTGGAGCAGAACGTGGCGGAAGCGCAAAAGATATTACTGCGGCGTTGTGAATTGAATAGTCTGGCATGTGCGGGAAAATACGATAGCGGCATGGAGAGCAGTGCTTTTTCTCCGCCGTAAATTGCAGACAAGCCCGCAGGCGGGCTTGTCTCTGCGTCTGAACTTGTTGTTGCCGACTCAGCCTGCCTTATTGCGCAGCTTGGCCACCGCTTCGGCTCGTAAGCGGAAGCTGTCCGGCATTCCCGATCCTAGCAGCGGCCGCAGGTACTGGTGAAAGGCTTCGGTGACGTCGGTGCCGCTGGCGGCAATCAATTCATCTTCCATGACACGGGTTTTTCCCGCCACCACGTCTAGCGCCATCAATTCGTAGTTGACTGAATATGATCCGCTGCGCTTGATGGCGACCGTGCCGTTGTGTGCTTTTTGCACGGCGAACTGCAACGCCTTCTCGCCGACTTCGCGTGCTTCACGCTGGTCCACATCAGATACGCATCCGGCAAACGAGCGTTGCAGGTAACCGAAGGTATCGCCGCGCACGCGCTTGATGTGCAGCTTCGACTTGATTTCCTCGCATAACAGATCCGCCAGCGCGCCATTGCCGGACAACTGCACGTTGCCGTGGTCGTCGCGCTCGATGGTTTCGGCGAGCAGACTGGCGATCGGCGTTCCGGATTCGTCGTGTATGCCTTCGGAAACGGCAATCACGCAGCGCCCCAGGCGTTGATAGACTTCTTTCACATCGGCCAGGAATTTTTCCAGCACAAAGCTGCGCTCCGGAAGGTAGATCAAGTGTGGTCCATCGTCCGAAAATTTTCTGGCCAGGGCCGATGCGGCTGTCAGGAAGCCGGCATGGCGCCCCATCACCACGCCGACATAGACGCCGGGCAGGGACGCATTGTCCAGGTTGGCGCCAGCAAAGGCCTGCGCCACGAAGCGTGCCGCCGATGGAAATCCCGGCGTATGGTCGTTGCCAACCAGATCGTTATCGATGGTCTTGGGGATATGAATGCAGCGTAGCGGGAAGGCTAGCTTCTCTGCTTCCAGGCTAAGGATGCGCAGCGTATCGGAGGAGTCATTGCCGCCGATATAGAAAAAATGATTGATCTGGTGCGACTGCAATACCTGGATGATTTCCTGGCAATACTTGAGATCGGGTTTGTCGCGCGTCGATCCTAGCGCGGAAGACGGCGTGTTCGCCACCAGTTCCAGGTTGTGGCTGGTTTCCTGCGCCAGGTCGAGAAAATCTTCATTGACGATGCCGCGCACGCCATTGCGCGCGCCGTAGACCAGGTCAACATCGCGCACGCCGCGCGCAGCCAGCACCACGCCCACCAGCGATTGATTGATTACTGCAGTGGGGCCGCCGCCTTGGGCGATAAGGATTCGTCTGGATTGCATTTGCCTGCTCCTTGGACCGTCGTTGTATGGGCTGCCACCGGATGATTCTACCCCGATCGTGCGTTTATGGCGCAGCCCGGATCAGACCGCGTCGGTCCGATCCGCAATCCAGCTACTGCGTCGCCGGGACCTTATCTGCCCCAGATTTTTTTATACTCGGCGCGATAGCCGTTGTTCGGTTCAAAGGTGTTTTTGTCGCCGCCATGAAAAGCGATGTTCTGTTCGGTAACCAGATAGGCGGGCGTTGTGTAGGCGCTGGCCTTTTCGCCCGAAAACGCGCGATTCAGTTCGTCGACGATCTGCCAGCCTTGCTGGCCGAACGGTTCCGGCACCGTGGCGATCTGCTGGCGCTTGTTGCGGATGCGCTGATAGGCAGATTCAGAACCTTCGCCGGCCGACAGCGTCTGGATCTTGTTGTTGGCAAGGATAGCCGTCGATGCCGGCGCAGCCAGCAGGTCAAGATAACTGTCGTTGACGCCGATGATGTAGGTCCATTTCTTTCCGAAACGTTGCTGCAGCGATGTCAGTAGCGCTGGCATCTTGTCGGCGGAGGTGGTAATCGGCAAGGCTTCCACGCTGAGCAGGCTGCAGGTCCGGCATTGCTTAATGACCGCCGCCACTTCATTTGATTTTGCCTGCGAATACAGGCTGGCCGGATCGGTGAGGACGACGACGCCCGCCTTGCCGTTCGAGTCGACCACGCCAAGCAGGGCGGCGATCAGCGCTTCTTCCTTGGGATCTGCCGTGACATTGGAAAACAGACCGTCGCTTGGCCCAATCCTGGTTGATGCATGCCAGCCCACTACCGGGACATTTTGTGCGTTGGCCGCGTTCATTTCCTTGGGCTGTTCGTTGGCATCGATACCAGCCAGCACGATGCCATTGGGTTTCAGTGCGAGGGCGCGGCTGAAGGCCTCCGCGTGTTTGCTGTCCACTCCCCAGCAATCGATAGTGAAGACATCCCAGCCGGCGACCGCGGCCGCTTCCTGTACCCCCTTGGAAACCCGCAAGACACTATTGTTTTTGAGATTCGAGGCGATGACGACGATGAGTTTTTTCTGTGCCGCGATCTTGGGCCCTGTGGTGGGACCGTCCCAGTTGTTTTTGAAAGCCATGGCCTTGGCGATTTTTGCGTTGGCCCGGTTCAAGAACGTGGTTGGATCTTCCTGTGCGAATGCTGAAGTGATGAGACCGAATACAAGTGCTACCGTTACAAAATTAAAATTTGTAATTTTCATTATTTTTTTATCCGGATTTTGACTGCGTGTGGTCGGAGCGGATTTTTCCCGCCTGTTTTCTTTTGCAAATTAATGCAAATTATTATTTGACAACAACTCCCTTTATGACAAAGCAACCATCTCCCTGAGCCACCGCCGATGCTGCTTTCCAGTAAATCTGTCTCCTGCAGAAAGAGCCTCGGATTTGGCGTGCCTTAGCTTACGCAAAGGTTAAATAATTGTCTATTGGAAATCAATCGCCAGCCTCTTGTAAAGCATTTTTTAAGCCAGTAACGCAATGGGTTTGTCTGCCGCGGCGCAGCAATCCGGAGTCGGCGCGGCGCTGGCCGCAAGATGCACAAAAGGGCTACCCGCCGCTATGGCAGGTAGCCCTTTTAAGGAGTTTGCGATCCAGGAAAAACGGTGGTTCAGGTCAACGCCGAAGTCACTTTCAATACTTCCTCGACGGTGGTGACGCCTTCCAGGACTTTCAATGCACCAGCAAGTCGCAAAGGTTTCATGCCGTCGGCGATACTTTGCTTTTTCAGTGCATGGATATCGGTTTCGGCCTGGATCATTTTGGAGAACGGCTGAGTGATGGTCAGCAGTTCGTACAAGCCGGTGCGTCCACGGTAGCCGGTCTGGCGGCACTCGGGACAGCCGACCGGGTGGTACACCGTGGCCGGCTTGGGCAGGTTCCAGGTTTCAACCAGCGTCGCCCAGACATCGTCGGCGACCTGGCCGTCGGGGCTTTTGCAAAAACTGCACAGGGTGCGCACCAGGCGTTGCGCCATGATGCCGATCAATGTGGTTTCCAGCAGATAGTAGGGTACGCCCAGTTCCAGCAGTCGCATCACGGCCGACGGCGCGTCGTTGGTGTGCAGCGTGGATAGCACCAGATGGCCGGTAAGGGCGGCCTGGATCGCCATTTCGGCGGTTTCCAGATCGCGGATTTCGCCCACCATGATGATGTCCGGATCCTGCCGCATCAAAGCCCGCACGCCATCGGCAAACGTCAGGTCGATGCCGTGGCTGACTTGCATCTGGTTGAACGATGCTTCCACCATTTCGATCGGATCTTCCACCGAGCAGACATTGACTTCGGAAGTGGCCAGCGCCTTGAGCGTGGTGTACAGCGTGGTGGTCTTGCCGGAGCCGGTTGGCCCTGTCACCAGGATGATGCCGTGCGGGCGTTTGGTCAGGGCATCCCAGCGCAAGGCGTCGTCGGTCGGGAAGCCAAGCTCAGGCAAGGTTTTGACCACGACTTCCGGATCGAAAATCCGCATCACCAGTTTTTCGCCGAAAGCGGTAGGCAAAGTCGACAGGCGCAACTCGATTTCCTGGCCGCCGGCGGTGCGGGTCTTGATGCGGCCATCTTGCGGCCGACGCTTTTCAATGACATCCATCCGTCCCAACAGCTTGATGCGCGCGGTCATGGCGATCATGACTACCGCCGGCACCTGGTACACCTGATGCAAAACGCCGTCGATGCGGAAGCGGATCGCGCTGAAATCACGCTTGGGTTCCATATGGATATCCGAAGCGCGTTGCTCAAACGCGTACTGCCAGAGCCAGTCGACGATGTTGACGATGTGCTGGTCGTTGGCGTCGACCTGTTTGTTGGTTTTGCCGAGTTCGACCAGCTGCTCGAAATTATTCCGCAGCGCCAGTTCCTGGCCGCCTGATTTATGCGCGCTCTTGATCGATTTTGCGAGGGTGAAAAACTGTGTGATGTATTGCGTGATGTCGAGCGGATTGGCAATCACCAGGCGGATATTGCGGCGTGTGATCTTGGCGATTTCCGCCTGCCATTCGACGCGGAACGGTTCGGCGGTGGCGATCACCAGATCGGTGGCGCTCAGTTCGACCGGCAGGATATTGAAGCGCGTCGCATAGCTGGCGGACATGACGTCGGCTACCTTGGCGAAATCGATCTTGAGCGGATCGATCCGGTAGAACGGCATGTGAACCTGGCGCGCCAGCCATTCGGTCAGCCATTCCAGCGTAATGGCCCGGTGCGGGGGAAGCATCGAATTCCGCTTGCATTGGGCAACGGCGCTGAGCGGATGAATCGCGACCGGAGCGTTGCGGAAAATCCCTTGGGCCTGGGTATAAAAAGCTTTTACCTCGTTCCTGTCGACCGTGCCGTCGTTCAACAGCCAGGTAAAAATCTGCTGCAGGTCAAGTACTTTGGGCGGTGCATTGTTCATTGCTATAGACATAGGGATTGGTTAGGCCAGTATGATGTTTAGCGTAGTCGCTTACTGTGGCGAATGCCAGGCCTTGAGGCCATTGACCCACGATTTGGCCGGCAGCTTGGTGGCAGCGGTGATTTCTGCCGCACGTTCGTACCAGGCGCTGAAATCGACTTGCGGCGCGTTCTTGAATGCGATGGCGATGACATTGCCTTCGTGGACTTCTGGCAGGCACCAGACTTCGTCGAAGGCAAACATCATGGCTTTCAGGTTCTTGGCGTAACTGGGGTGGTCGCCGAACAGGTTGACAGTCATGATGCCGTCGTCTGTCAGGCAAGCCGCGCAGGCGCTGTAAAACTCGGGCGTGTCCAGCACCGGGCCGCGCGCAGTGGCGTCGTACAAGTCAACCTGCAAGGCGTCAATGCTGCCGTGATTCACCGGATCCAGCACGAAATCCATGGCGTCCATTTCGAACACGGACAGCCGTTCGTCGTCGGGCGGCAACTTGAACATGGAGGCGCAAATCGCCAGCACAGAAGGATTCAGTTCAATTGCCGTCACCCGTGCGGCGGGAAACTGGCGATAGCTGAATTTGGTCAGTGCTGCCGTGCCCAGGCCCAGTTGCACAATGTGTTGCGGCTCCGGATTGAACAGCATCCACGCCATCATTTGCTGGGCGTATTCCAGTTCGGGCCAGTCCGGCTTGCGCAGTCGCATGGCGCCTTGCACCCATTCCGTACCGAAGTGCAGATAACGCACCCCATCCTGTTCGGACAGGGTGACAGGGGCGAATTTCGGTTTGCGCGGAGGTTTTTGTGTGTCTTTTTTTGCAACGTCGGCACGCTTGGCTGCGCCGGTTTTGCGCGGGCCGTCCATACGGTTGGCGTCGGCTTCTATGGATTTGCGTTTGATCAGCATCAGGTAATTATTCGGGCAAAAAGTAGGCAGATAATAATGTAGGGCAATGATACCGCGCTACGGCTGCAAATTTGGCCTAAATGTTACTAAACCAGATAGCTAAGCCCGAGACCAAACACCGGTAACCAAATGCTGTCTGCTCAATCCCGGTTTCCCCAGCCCGGACGTTGCCGGTCCCTGCAGCCGATGAACATTGATTTTTTGCGCGCATCGCGGCCGGGACTGCGATCCTGGTCGTAGACGAAATAGCCGTTGCGGCCGCAAAGCTCTGCGGCTTTCTTGTAGCAGGCGCGCCAGGATTGTTCTGCATCGGTGCATTCGACCAGGAAGGCGTCGCGGCCGTCCGGGCCGTCGATGCGTTCGGAGGTCGCGCAGCCACCGAGCGCCAGCAGCAGGGGCAGGCTCAGCGAGGCCAGACGATATGGCGAGAAAGGCGAAGGCAGTCTTTTCATGTGTTTTCCGCGATCCTCTTGATTAAAGACTGAGGCCAAGGGAAACGCAGGCGGACAGCGTTGTGAGCAAAGCCACGGCGAAAACCGTGCGTAAAAATTGCTTGGACAGTGGTGACATGGTCATTCCTTGAGAGATCAGAGTCGCCAATTCTAGAGAGCCGGCGCGATTCAAGGTTTGTCGAATTGTGGGGAAAGTGTGCGTACTTTGTAATGTGCTAGCCGCATATTGACGATGCGTGCTTCATCTGGATCAGCGCTCTTGCAGCGTGATCCAGGCCGCCCGCTTTTCCGCGTAAGGTTTGGTATAGGCAGGGCTGCTGGAAGGCAGCAGAACGATACGATAGCGTCCGGCCTGTTCTCCCAGTTCCTTTAAACCTAGTCTGGCGGCAGTGCCGCCATTGAAGGCGATGGTCCGCAGTTGCGGAAGCGTGGCGACCAGGCTCGGCAGATCGTTCTGCACATGGTCGCGGATATTGCTGTCCAGGCTGCCATCGCGGTGCGCTTCGGCCACCACATCCCACAAGCCGATGCCGTGCTCCAGCAACGTTTGCAAGCGCTGCGCATAAGGCAGCCCCGGTAAATCGATGCTGATGACTTCCGCCAGCAGTTTCCAGAACCTGTTTTGCGGATGTGCGTAATACTCGCTATGCGCCAAGGACTTTGCGCCCGGCAGGCTGCCGAGGATGAGTGTGCGGACTTGTTGATCGATGACCGGCGGGAAGCTGCGCTTGCGATTCATTGTTCTGATAAAACGTGATGAGATATTTGCCGGGAGAGCACAACGCTGGCGGTTGGCGCCGGTCAGCACGCTGTTGCTCGAAGTCTGATTATAATCCGCGAGATGGGAAGGCTGGCGATAACCGTCATATGGTGCGCGCCGCTTTTCTCAAAACGCATAAAAGAGGAGCAAACCTATGTCGAAACCAGTCATGATCATTACTGGCGGCAGTCGCGGCATCGGCGCCGCTACCGCTCATCTTGCCGCTGCGCGCGGCTATGCCGTGTGCGTCAACTATGTGCATAACCGCAGTGCCGCCGAGTCGGTGGTGGCCGCGATACGCGGTACTGGCGGCGAAGCGCTGGCGGTGGCTGGCGATGTCGCTTCCGAAGCCGATGTGATGACGCTGTTTCAGACTGTCGACAGTCAATTGGGCAGGGTGACGGCCCTGGTCAACAACGCCGGTATCCTGGAGCGCCAGATGCGTGTGGAAGACATGGATGCAGCGCGTTTGCAGCGCGTCTTGACCACAAATGTCATTGGCAGTTTCCTGTGCGCGCGTGAGGCGGTACGGCGCATGTCCACCCGCTTCGGTGGCCAGGGCGGCGCTATCGTCAACTTGTCGTCGATGGCGGCCAAGCTTGGCGGTCCGGGTGAATATGTCGACTACGCCGCTTCCAAAGGCGCCATCGATGCAATGACGGTCGGCTTGGCTAAAGAGGTCGCCGATCAAGGGATTCGCGTCAACGCAGTCCGGCCAGGTGTCATATACACTGAGATACATGCCAGCGGCGGCGAGCCCGGCCGCGTCGACCGGGTGAAAGATACCGTGCCGATGCGGCGCGGCGGCAGCGCCGAGGAGGTGGCGCGAGCCGTCTTGTGGCTGTTGTCGGATGAAGCGTCGTATTCGACAGGTACATTTGTCGATGTTGCGGGCGGGCGCTGAGGCAGCTTTATTGCGAATGATAAAACCAAGCTTGTAAGCTGATTTTTTAACGAAATAGTGGTCTTTTTTTAAAAATTGATAAAATGCGCATTATTGGTAAATAATCCAAACAAGTTTCACTGTTGCAAAAAGTATCTGTGCTGCAATATAACTGACTCGGCAACCCCTCTGCTGGTGCGCTAATCGAGTAGGTTATGGGCGGCAATTTTTATGTAAAAGCAATTTACGATGGAGTTATCAAGAATGAAGAATCTGATGGTAGTAGCCGCATTGGTGGCGTTGAGCGGTTGTGCAGTAACCCCGAACTCGGCAAACGTCTATAGCAGCCGTCAGGCGCAGGGCGAGCAGTCGGTGCGCATGGCGGTGGTGGACTCGGTGCGTCCGGTCACCATTGACAAGAATCGCGGCGACAATGGCGCCGGCACCCTAGCTGGCGGTGCGCTCGGCGCGGTTGCCGCCGGCTCCCTCATTGGCAAGGGTAATGGCTCGTTGGCGGCCGGCGTGGTCGGCGCGGTATTGGGCGGCATCGCGGGAAATCAAGTGGAAAACAACCTGAACCAGCGTCCGGGCCTGGAAATTACCGTGCGCCTGAGCAATGGTGAACTGCGCGCAATTACCCAGGATGCTGACGAACAGTTCAATGTCGGCGACCGCGTGCGTCTGCTGTCTTCTGGCGGCGTTACCCGCGTCACGCATTAATTTGCTGTTTTAATTGCTGAAGCGGACGGTAGCCCAGGTTACCGTCTATATAGGCCAAGGGCCGGAACGGTGATCGCGATCGCCGTTCCGGCCTTTTTGTTGACTGCGCGCTAACATTGTTGATTAGGTTGGATTCATGGTCCGTTATGGATCACTACCAGCAAGGCCGTGGCGGTACTTTTTCCGACATTCTTGATGTAGTGAGGGCGGTCAGCCGCATATCTTGCGGTTTCACCAACCTTGATTTTCGTCAAATTGGTTCCACTCTGGACTTCCAATATACCGGACAAGACAGTCAGATGCTCACGCGAAGCCGGCTCGTGCGCTTCCGAATCGAGGCAGCCGCCTGGCTGCAACGACAATTCATACCATTCAAACTGGCCCGCGAGTTCAATCGGACCAAGGATGCGCAACTCGCAATGGCCGTCCCGTGAGCGTAGGGAAGGCGTGGCATGGCTAGCCACGGTTTCAATCGATGCCGGGACCACCTGGTTGCCGTCTACCAGCAAGGAAATAGGTACGCCAAGCGCATTGGCCAGCCGCCACACCACGGCCACCGTCGGATTGGCCTGGTTACGCTCGATTTGCGACAGCATCGACTTCGATACACCGGCGCGTTTCGATAGCGCGTCCAGCGACAAGCCGTCAGCCTGGCGCAACTTCACGAGGGTATCGCCGACCTTTGGCGGGGTGTCTTCCAAAATTTTCTCAACCATGGTTTGTCCTGCCGCTTTTTTTCGCTGAATTGCTACGCATCTGGTTGACAGTCTTGTTGTTGTGCATTATCGTGGAATTTGTGTTCGATATATCGAATTAGAACAATATATTATATAAGATCGAGGCTCGCAATGACAGTCACGCAAGACAGCAGCACACATAGCGGTTCGCCGCAGTTCTATACCCATTTGCGCGAGGAGCTGACGGCGATTGAAGCTGCCGGCTTGCTGAAGTCCGAGCGCTTGATCCTGGGTCCTCAGGGTGGCAAGATCAACACCGAAAGTGGTGAATTGATCAATTTGTGCGCCAATAACTACCTCGGACTGTCTTCTCATCCGACACTGATCAAAGCTGCTCACGAAGCGCTGGATTCTCATGGTTTCGGTATGAGTTCGGTGCGTTTCATTTGCGGCACGCAAGATATCCACCGCGAACTTGAGCAGCGCCTGGCGACATTCCTTGGCACCGAGGATTGCATCCTGTATGCCGCAGCATTCGATGCCAACGGCGGTTTGTTCGAACCTTTGCTGGGGGAGCAGGACGCGATCATTAGCGATGCGCTGAATCACGCATCGATTATCGACGGCGTACGCTTGTGCAAGGCCAAACGCTATCGTTATGCGCATAACGACATGGAAGATCTGGAGCGTTGCCTGAAGCAAGCCAAGGCTGATAACGCACGCTTTTCCATGGTGTTCACCGATGGCGTGTTTTCGATGGACGGTACCGTGGCGCAGCTCGATGTGATCCGCCAGTTGTGCGACAAATACGGCGCATTGCTCGGCGTCGACGATTGCCATGCAACCGGGTTCATGGGTGCCAGAGGGCGCGGCACGCATGAAGCGCGCGGTATCTTCGGCAAGGTCGATGTGATTACCGGTACGCTGGGCAAAGCCCTGGGTGGCGCCAGCGGCGGCTTTACTGCCGGCCGGC
Organism: Collimonas arenae; assembly: GCF_000786695.1. Taxonomy (NCBI): domain Bacteria; kingdom Pseudomonadati; phylum Pseudomonadota; class Betaproteobacteria; order Burkholderiales; family Oxalobacteraceae; genus Collimonas; species Collimonas arenae. The sequence continues at coordinate 2,259,834 of NZ_CP009962.1, forward strand.
GCGAAGTGATCGACCTGCTGCGTCAGCGTTCTCGGCCCTATCTGTTCTCGAATACCTTGATGCCAGCGATTGTCGGCGCCTCGATTGCAGCCCTCAATCTGCTGGAAGCCTCCACTGAATTGCGCGACCGCCTCGAGCGCAACACCGTCTACTTCCGTAAAGCCATTACCGAAGCCGGTTTTGAGATTAAGCCAGGCACCCATCCGATCGTACCGCTGATGGTGTACGACGCAGTGGTCGCGCAAAAACTGTCGCGCCGCCTGTATGAACTGGGCGTGTATGCGGTTGGTTTCTTCTATCCGGTGGTGCCGCAGGGGCAAGCACGGATCCGGGTGCAGATGTCTGCCGTCCACGATGAGGCGACATTGCAGCGCGCAGTGGGCATTTTCCGGCAAGCCGGCGAAGAGCTCGGTCTGGTAAAGAACTAAAGAGAAAAGTAGAAGAGACGAAGATGAAGAAAATATTGGTAATCGGTGCAAATGGACAGATCGGCACCGAACTGGCGACAGCGCTAGTCAAAGTGCATGGCGCCAAGCAGGTTGTGGCGAGCGATATCCAGCCTGCCGGGAAACATCCGGAATTGTCATATGAAACGCTGGATGTCACTGACGCCAAGCGTCTGGCTGAGGTAGTCCGCCAGCACGACATCGGCGAAATTTATCACTTGGCCGCGGCATTGTCGGCAAAGGGCGAGGAACATCCGGAGTGGGCCTGGAACCTCAACATGACAGGCCTGTTGAACGTACTGGAAGTGGCGCGCCAGGCCAAGTTGGCCAAGGTGTTCTGGCCTAGTTCTATCGCCGCATTCGGACCGTCGACGCCGCGCGACAATGCGCCGCAGATCGGTCCGATGGATCCCAAGACCGTCTACGGCATCTCGAAACTGGCGGGCGAACACTGGTGCACCTGGTACGCGGAGAAATACGGCATGGATATCCGTAGCCTGCGTTATCCGGGCCTGATCAGCTACTCCGCGGAACCGGGCGGCGGCACTACCGACTATGCAATCCAGGCGTTGTTTGCCGCTGCCGCCGGCAGCGACTTCACCAGTTTCCTGGATGCTGACAGCACGTTGCCGATGATGTACATGCCAGATGCCGTGCGCGCGACCATCGAGCTGATGAGTGCACCGAAAGAGAATCTCAAGACCCCCGGCTCCTACAACCTGGCGGCCTGGAGTTTTTCACCTGGTGAACTGGTGGCGATCATCAAGCAGCGTTGCGCATCGTTCGAGGCGACATACAAGCCTGATTTCCGTCAGGGGATCGCCGATGCCTGGCCGCGTTCGATTGACGACTCAAGCGCACGGCAAGACTGGGCCTGGGCGCCTGCCTACAGCTTGGTCGAAATGGTGGATGACATGCTGATGCACTTGGCGACGCGTAATCCGGTTACCCAGGCAGCGTGACAATTGCGGAGTATGCAGATGGGGATGAGTTATCACGTTGAGATGAAGGAAGCAGCATCCTGCTTCGAGTAAATCAATAAATCGACAAATCAACTAGTGACTTATAAAACCAAAGGGCTGGAAGACAACATTGTCTTCCAGCCCTTTTTTATGGATGGTCGAGATCGCCGTATGAGGCGATTCGCACGGTCTTACTTGCTGCTCATTCCCAACAGCATTTCATTCAAGCGCTTGACGAAGCCTGCTGGATCAGCCAGTGCGCCGCCTTCGGCCAGCAAGGCTTGATCAAACAGGATGTGCGACCAGTCGCCGAACTTGGTTTCTTCGTACTTCAGGCGCTGCACCAGCGGGTGATCCGGATTGATTTCCAGGATAGGCTTGGAGTCCGGCGCTTCCTGGCCGGCAGCCTTGAGCATGCGCAGCAAGTTACCCGACAGTTCGTTTTCATCGGCCACCAGACAGGCTGGCGAATCGGTCAGGCGGAAGGTGACGCGCACATCCTTGGCTTTATCGGCCAATGCACTCTTCATTTTCTCGACCAGGTCCTTGAACTGGGTTTCGGTTTCTTCATGCTGCTTCTTCTCTGCCTCGTCTTCCAGCGTACCGAGATCGAGACCGCCCTTGGCTACCGACGCCAGTTCCTTGCCTTCGAAGTCCTGCAGGAAGGACAGCATCCATTCGTCGACGCGGTCGGTCAGCAACAGTACTTCAACGCCTTTTTTGCGGAAGATTTCGAGATGAGGGCTGTTCTTGGCGGCGGCAAAGGTTTCACCGGTGGCGTAGTAGATCTTGTCCTGGCCTTCTTTCATGCGGCCGATGTAATCGGCGAAAGATACAGTCTGTGCATCGCCGTCATTGCTGGTCGAAGCAAAACGCAACAGTTTGGCGATGCGTTCCTTGTTGGTCGCATCTTCGCCGATACCTTCTTTCAACACCTGACCAAATTCTTTCCAGAAACTGGCGTATTTGTCCTTTTGCGCCTGGTCGTCGCTGTTCGCCAGTTCTTCCAGCAAACCCAGTACGCGCTTGGTCGAGCCTTCGCGGATCACGCGCACATCACGCGATTCTTGCAGGATTTCACGGGAGACGTTCAGCGGCAGGTCGCTGGAATCGATCACGCCCTTGACGAAGCGCAGGTAGACCGGCATCAGTTGCTCGGCGTCGTCCATGATGAAGACGCGTTTGACGTACAGCTTGATGCCGCCACGCTTGTTGCGGTCCCACAGGTCGAACGGAGCGCGGCTTGGCACATACAGCAACTGGGTGTATTCGCTGCGGCCTTCAACCCGGTTGTGGGTGTAGGTCAACGGCGCTTCGAAATCGTGCGAGACATGCTTGTAGAACTCGACATACTGCTCTTCGCTGATGTCGGATTTGCTGCGGGCCCACAGTGCGCTGGCCTGGTTCACAGTTTCGAATTCGTCCTTGACGACGGTTTCTTTCTTTTCTTCGTCCCATTCTTCTTTCTGCATCACGATCGGCAGCGAGATATGGTCGGAATATTTGCGAATGATGGATTTTAGCTTCCACGCCGACAGGTACTCGTCTTCACCTTCGCGCAGGTGCAGGGTGATGTCGGTGCCGCGCGAAGCCTTGTCGATGGCTTCGATGCTGAAGTCGCCGGCGCCGGTGGATTCCCAGCGCACGCCTTCAGTGGCGGTGGCGCCGGCACGGCGAGTGTCAACCGTGATCTTGTCGGCGATGATGAAGGCGGAGTAGAAGCCTACGCCGAACTGGCCGATTAGCGCCGCATCTTTTTGCTGGTCGCCGGACAGTTTTGAGAAGAATTCCTTGGTGCCGGACTTGGCGATAGTGCCGAGATGCGATATGGCTTCATCGCGGCTCATGCCGATGCCGTTGTCCGAAATCGTGATGGTGCGCGCGGCCTTGTCGAAAGCGACCTTGATCTTCAGTTCAGGATCGTTCTCGAACAGGGCGCCGTTGTTGATCGCTTCGAAGCGCAGCTTGTCGGCGGCATCGGATGCATTGGATACCAACTCGCGCAAGAAGATTTCCTTGTTGGAGTACAGCGAGTGGATCATCAATTGCAGCAGTTGCTTTACTTCTGCCTGAAAACCAAGGGTTTGCTTTTCGGATACGGCCATTGTTTCCTCTATTTATAAACGTAGAAAAAGTGATGTAAAAAAAATAAGGGCGGCGGATAGGCAAAATGTAAACATCGAACATGCTCTCATCCGCCTTGCCGCTTACGCCGGAGAATTGATCAAGAAATGGGGAGCAAACCGGATTTTACAAGAGCTGTATGTGAGTCGCCCTCGAAACTTGTCTTACTTGCCACATTCCTGTTCCAGAAAACGCCAGACCGCCGGATCAGACATCGCCGCGACGTTGACGCGCATCCGTGATGATGGCAACTGGCTGGGCGAGAACAGCGCGCCCGGCGCCAGCAGGTAACCCTCGGCCAAGGCCTTTTCAGCCATCACATTGGTGTCGCGTCCGGTATCGACCCAGACGAAGATGCCAGCCGGGGTGCTGATATCGACCGTCATGCCTATCCTCTCCATTTGCCGGATAGTACGGTTGCGCATGCCGTCGAGCTTGTTGCGCAGACGGTCGAGGTGCTTGCGGTAGTGGCCCTCGGACAGGATTTTGTAAATCACCCGCTCACCGATTTCGGCGCTGGTCAGGTTGGTCAGCATTTTACGGTCGGCGAAATGCTGCGCCAGTTCGAGCGAGGTAGCGATGAAGCCGGAGCGCAGATTGGGCGATAGCGTCTTGGAAAAGCCGCCCATATAGATCACGCGGTTGAGCTGGTCCAGCGAGGCGATGCGGGTCGCCGGTTGGACTGCGGAACCGGGATGCATGTCGCAATAAATGTCATCTTCGACAATCATGAAATCGTGTTCTTCGGCCAGCTTGAGAATCTGGAACGCCTTGGCGGCTGACAGCGAGGTCGAGGTCGGATTGTGCAGCACTGACACCAACACATACAGTTTGGGTTTGTGCAGCGCCGCCAGTTCTGCCAGCTTGGCCATATCCGGACCGTCGGCCAGGCGCGGCACGCCGACTACCTTGGCGCCCAGCGCGGCGAACGAGGCGAACATCAGGAACCAGGACGGATCATCGACAAGAATCACATCGCCGGGCTGGGTAAAGTGGCGCGCCACCAGATCGAGCGCCTGGGTGACGCCGGTGGTGGTGACGAACTGTTCCGGCGTCGCCGCGATTTCCAGCTCAGCCATTTTCAACTGTAGTTGCTTGCGTAGTGGCAAGAAACCTTGTGGCGTGCCGTAGGAAAGCAGTTGTGTCGGATTTTGCCGGCTGATGCCGCGCAAGGCGTTGGCGATCAGTTCGCCGTCCAGCCATTCGCTGGGGAACATGCCGGAGCCGGGCATGGTCGTGTTCGGCGCCTGCTGGTGCATATTGCGCACCAGCCAGACCACGTCGATCAGTTGCGGCTGCTTGTCGCTGGAGGCGTGGTTGCCGCGTTCGGCTAGCAACGGCGAACGCTCGCGTACATAGAAACCTGAACCGCGGCGCGATTCGAGGCAACCCTTGGCCACTAGCCGGTCGTAGGCTTCCACCACCGTGAAACGCGAGACGTTGTGGCTATCAGCAAATTGGCGGATGGATGGCATGCGGGCGCCGGTGCGTAGCAAGCGGTCGCTAATGCGGGTTTCGATACTGCGCACGATCTGTTCGACCAGCGAAGTGTCGCTATCGCGCGATAGTTGTTGCGGCGCGGACGGCAGTTGGCCGCTGCTCAGCTTGCGGGGAGGGATTGTGTTGGTCACTGTGCTGGTTTCTGTATTGGTGATTCGGCCGGGACAATGTCAGAAATTACTTGTTCAACTGTATTGGTACTGTATTGGTTTATTGGCTTAGCATAGACCTAAATCTTTAATGGTGCAAATCCGGAAGCGAGTCCACTATGCAAACGCTATTCAAGCAACAATCCCATACCTTGTCGGGCGGCAGTGTGCTGTCTGGCGTGACCGAGCAGCATGTAATCCTGAAGGTGGTCAGCGGCCGCGTCTGGGTGACTTTTGAAGGACAGCCTGAAGACCACTGGCTGCATGCCGGCCGTTCGCTGACCTTGCTGCCGGGCCGCATGGTAGTGGTGGAAGCCGATCCGGGCAACAGCCGCATCACGCTGACCGGACAGTCGCAACGCGGCGCCACCAGCTTGCTGCGTGCGGTGCTGGCACGGTTGCGCGGACCTGGTTTTCATCCTGCCACGAGCGTCTCATGATGCTGGAAGCGTTGTTGCCGCTGGCCGTATTCGCCTTCGTATCGTCGATTACGCCGGGGCCGAACAACATCATGCTGACCTCGTCCGGCATCATGTTCGGCTTCAATCGGACGATTCCGCACATGCTGGGCGTCACTTTCGGCTTTGGCGTGATGTTGGTGCTATGCGCCGCCGGCATCGGCAGCCTTGTGCTGGCGTTGCCGTCGATTCATGTCATCCTCAAAACCCTCGGCTCAGCTTACTTGCTGTATCTGGCATGGAAGCTGCGTAATATGTCTTTTAAATCCGAGGTGGAAAGCGGTCACAAGCCAATGACATTTTTTGGCGCAGCGGTGTTCCAGGCAGCAAATCCAAAAGCCTGGATCATGGCCATTACCAGCGCCTCGGCCTTCCTGCCGCCGCTGCAGCCGATCTGGTTGTCAATTGGCTTGTATTGCCTGATTTTCTCAGTGATCAACCTGCCATGCGTCGGTGTCTGGGCCGCGGCCGGCTCGGTATTGCGACGCTATCTGGCACAAGTCTTGTGGCAACGTATTTTTTGCGCGGTAATGGTGATGTTGACTATCTATTCAGCGGTCTCGATCTGGCTTTGATCACTATCCTTTTCGGCTAAAACACAGAGAGCAGGCGCCATGACAGACGAATCGAAGGGAATGTGGCTGGGGCTGGCGGGCGTTGCGATATTCAGTTTGACGCTGCCGTTTACGCGGATGGCTGTGGCGGAACTGAATCCGGTATTTGTCGCGTTCGGCCGGGCGGTAATCGCCGCACTGTGTTCGATATTGCTGCTGTGGAGAATGAAAGCTGTCAGGCCCACGACTGCGCAATGGAAGTCGCTGGCTATAACTGCGCTTGGCGTAGTGGTGGGTTTTCCTGTGTTTTCTTCGGTGGCAATGCGCTATGTACCCGCTGCACACGGCGCTATCGTTCTCGGCATCTTGCCGCTGGCGACTGCTATGTTCGCCGCCCTGCGTTTTGGCGAGCGGCCATCAACGGGTTTCTGGGTTGCGGCTATCGTCGGCAGTGCCATTGTTGTCATTTTTGCCTTGAGTCAGGACGGCGGCGGATTGCAGCTTGCCGATCTGGCGTTGCTGGCAGCGGTGGGGGCTGCAGCGATGGGTTATGCGGAAGGCGGTCGCCTGTCGCAAACCATGGGTGGCCAGCAAGTGATCGCCTGGGCGTTGCTGCTATCGTTGCCGCTGTTGCTGCCTATAACAATCTGGCTGGGCTGGCGCTATGGCGTCAGCGCTTCGCCCAAGGCCTGGCTGGGGTTTGCCTACGTTTCCTTGTTCTCGATGTTCATCGGTTTCTTCTTTTGGTACAAAGGGCTTGCGCTGGGCGGAATCGCCCGAGTTGGCCAAGTGCAACTGTTGCAGCCGTTCCTGACGTTGCTGGGCGCAGCGCTGCTCCTGGGCGAGGCGCTGGACGGGCGCAACATGCTGTTTGCGCTGGCGGTGCTGATTGTGGTCGGATTCGGTCGCAAAATGGCAGTGCGCCGTCAGCCAGCCTGACATTCCGATAAAAATAGGATGGCAAAATATAACGCCGTGCAGGTCGCCAACTTGGCCTGAGGGTGAGATAATTGTTGGCTTCCCGGGCCTGGAAACATGACTTGAGCCCGGTGTTATCCCATTTACCCTGTCATTGCTGCTGGCGTCACAAGCGTTGGCAAATGATTCCATTTTTCGGAGTATCAGATGTCTGTATATGAAAAGTTGCAAGCCCTGAATATCACACTGCCTGCCGTTGCTGCGCCTGCGGCTGCGTATGTGATGTATGCCCAAAGCGGCAACACGGTTTACCTGTCCGGTCATTTGTCGAAGAAAGACGGCAAGATCTGGGTAGGGCAACTGGGCAAGGACATCACTACCGAAGAAGCCAAGCAAGCCGCACGCGGCATTGCGGTTGATCTGATCGCCACCTTGCAAGCTGCTTGCGGCGGCGATCTGTTGCGCGTCAAACGCGTCGTCAAGCTGATGAGCCTGGTGAATTCAACGCCGGACTTTACAGAGCAGCACCTGGTCACTAACGGTGCCTCCGAACTGATCGGCGAAGTGTTTGGCGAGCAGGGCAAACATGCCCGTTCCGCATTCGGTGTGGCACAGCTGCCGTTGGGCGCCTGCGTAGAAATCGAAATGATTGCTGAAATCGAATAGTCCTCGCAGTTCTGGTAGCGCTAAAACGCTGCCAGCCCAGGAGACGGCAGATCATAAAAAATCACTAGGCGCGCCGCCATGGCGGCAGCCTTCCAGAATATAAGATCACTTGAAGAGAATCGTATGAAAATCGAAAACCCAACCCCGCTGCAATGGCGTTTCTCGGAGCGCGCACAGAAACTGCAAAGTTCGGCCATCCGTGAAATCCTCAAGATCACCATGCGTCCGGAAATCATTTCCTTCGCCGGTGGCCTGCCATCGCCAGCCACATTCCCGGTCGAGCAACTGAAGGTCGCATTCGACAAGGTCTTGTCCTTGCAAGGCAAAATCGCCTTGCAATACGGACCGACAGACGGCTATGGCCCGCTGCGCGAATGGGTGGCCAATTCGTTGTCGACCGACGGCGCCAAGATCATGCCGAACCAGGTCATGATGACATCCGGATCGCAGCAAGGCCTGGATTTGCTGGGCAAGGTATTGATCGACGAAGGTAGCAAAGTGCTGGTCGAAACGCCAAGCTACCTCGGCGCCTTGCAAGCCTTTTCTTTGTATGGCCCGGAATTTGTTTCTGTGCCGAGCGACGACGGTGGCCTGATCCCGGAAACCGTGGCGACGCTTGGGCAGGGCGCGCGCATGTTGTACGCTTTGCCGAATTTCCAGAATCCGACCGGCCGTACTTTGACGGTAGAACGCCGCCAGGCGCTGGTGAATATTTGCGCCCAGCTCGGTTTGCCGCTGATCGAGGACGATCCTTATGGCGCCCTCAGCTATCGCGGCGAGCCGTTGCCGAAGATGCTCAGCATGAATCCGGGCGGCGTGATTTACATGGGCTCATTCTCCAAGATACTGACGCCGGGAATACGCCTCGGTTACGTGGTAGCGCCGCGTGCGCTGATCGAAAAGATGGAGCAGGCCAAGCAAGCGACCGATCTGCACACTTCGCAGCTGACGCAAATGGTCGTGTACGAAACCATCAAGGACGGTTTCCTCGGCGAGCATATTCCGACCATCCGCAAGCTGTATTCGGACCAGTGCGACGCCATGCTGGACGCGCTGCAAACCTATTTCCCTGCCGGCGTCAGCTGGACCAAGCCAGAGGGCGGCATGTTCATCTGGGTGACCTTGCCAAAGCACATCGACAGTACCAAGTTGCTGGCCGAGGCGGTCGAACAGCACGTTGCATTCGTGCCGGGTGGACCGTTCTATGGCAATACGCCGGAACAGCACACCTTGCGCTTGAGCTTCGTGACCGTGCCGCCGGCGAAGATCCGCGAAGGGATCGAAAAGCTGGGTAAATTGATTGCCGCGAAACTCTAAGATCTCTATCGACTATGCAAGCCCTCGTGTCGCCGTCTTTGCAACACTTCGCCTCCGATAACCAGGCAGGTATTTGCCCCGAAGCGCTTGAGTATCTGCTCAAGAGCAACGACAGCGGCCACGAGCCGTCGTATGGCGACGACGCCTGGACTCAGCGCGTATGCGACCGCATGCGCGATTTGTTCCAGACCGATTGCGACGTCTTCTTCGTCTTCAACGGCACTGCCGCCAACTCGCTGGCGCTGGCATCGCTGTGCCAGTCTTATCACTCAGTGATTTGCCATGAGCTGGCGCATATCGAAACCGACGAATGCGGCGGCCCGGAATTTTTTTCCAACGGCTCCAAACTGCTGACGGCCAAAGGTGAAAACGGTAAGTTGACACCGGATGCGATCGAAGCGCTGGTGACCAAGCGCTCCGATATCCATTACCCGCGGCCAAAGGTAGTCAGCATCACGCAATCGACCGAAGTCGGCACTGTCTACACAGTGGAGGAAGTGCGGGCGATTGCGGCGATTGCCAAGCGCCGTCAGTTAAAAGTTCACATGGACGGTGCACGCTTCGCTAATGCGGTAGCGGCATTGGACGTGCATCCCTCCGAAATAACCTGGCGCGCCGGCGTCGATGTCTTGTGCTTTGGCGGTACCAAGAACGGTTTGCCGGTAGGTGAGATCGTGGTGTTTTTTGATAAACAGTTGGCCGAGGATTTTGCCTACCGCGTCAAACAGGCAGGTCAGCTTGCTTCCAAAATGCGCTTTATGTCGGCGCCGTGGCTGGGTTTGCTCGACAACGATGTCTGGTTGCGCAATGCCCGTCATGCCAACGCTATGGCCAAGCTGCTGCATCAACGTTTGACGGATATAGCTGGAGTGAAGGTATTGTTCGAACCGCAGGCGAACGCTGTTTTTGCCGAGTTGCCGGATCACGCCGCGGCGGCGATGCGGGCGCGTGGCTGGAAATTCTATCAATTCATCGGTGCCGGCGGTTGCCGTCTGATGTGTGCATGGGACACCCGGCAAGAGACGGTGGAACGCTTTGCTGCCGAGTTGCGGAGTTTGTGCATAGTCTAGCTGCAGTATGTCTGTGCATAAAAAAACCGGCTTGAAGCCTAATGCCGTTCAGTTAAGAGTGAACGGCATTTTTATTTATGGCAAGTTACCGGCATCCATGAAGCATTTGCGAGAAAGGCTGGTTACCTCCTGAATGAAGAACGGCCCGGTCATCAGTTCGACCGGGCCGTCAAGGGCAGGCCAAAGAAATATGCCGTTCGGGTAACAAAGAAAAATCCTTAACTGAACGGCATTAGGCTTGAAGCCGGGTTTTTATTTTCAACTCACTGCAGTCAGCGTCGCAGGCTTCAGTTTCGATTCCAGCATTTTTCCTTTACGCGCCCGTTTGCCGATATGCAGCGCCAGGCCTGACGCCGACAGGGTCACTTGCTGCTCCTTGCCGCCGCGGCCAACACCGGTCACCAGAACACCGCGCTGGCTGATCGGTTGCGCCGCCAGCAGTTTCTCGTTGGTCTCCAGTTCCATCAAGATGACGCCGCGGCCACCATTGCTGAGCGATTTGCATTCATCCAGTCCGAATACCAGCAGACGTCCTTTTTCCGACAGGCAGGCAATTGCGCTGGCGGTGCTGCCCAATGGCTGTGGCGGCAAGGGGAGGTCGCCTTCATCCAGCGTGACATAGGCTTTGCCCGCTTTGACCCGGCTCAGCATGTCACCCAGCTTGGCGGTGAAGCCATAGCCGCCGGAACTGGCCAGCAACAGGGTAGCGTCAAGCGGTCCGGCGAAATAGTGCAGTATGCTGCTGCCGTTGGCGAGGTCGATCAGGGTGGTGATCGGGACGCCGTCGCCGCGGGCGTTGGGCAGCGTTGCTACCGACACAGAATAGATGCGGCCGTTGGAGCCGAATACCAGCAGATTGTCGACAGTGCGGCACTCGAACGCACCGTACAAGGTATCGCCGGCCTTGAAGCCGAACTGGCTGGCGTCATGGCCATGGCCGGTGCGTGCCCGTACCCAGCCTTTTTGCGAAATGATGACGGTAACAGGCTCATCGATGATTTTGGTTTCCACCACGGCCTTTTCGGCCGCTTCGATCAGGGTGCGGCGGGCATCGCCGAATTGCTTCTGGTCTGTTTCGATTTCCTTGATGATCAGACGCTTCATTGAGGTCGGATTATCAAGCAGGTCTTGCAGCGTGGCTTTTTCATTGCGCAGCTCGGCCAACTCTTGCTGGATCTTGATCGATTCCAGCCGCGCCAACTGGCGCAAGCGGATTTCAAGAATATCTTCGGCCTGGCGGTCAGACAGATTGAAGGCTGCGATCAGCGCGGGCTTAGGTTCATCCGATTCGCGGATCAGCTTGATTACCTTGTCGATATTCAGCAGGATTGCTTCGCGGCCTTCCAGGATATGGATGCGGTCTTCGATTTTTTGCAGCTTGAACTGCGAGCGACGGGTGACCGTGACGAAGCGGAAGCTGATCCATTCGCGCAGGATCATCCCCAGGCCCTTCTGGCGCGGACGGCCATCGCCGCCGATCATCACCAGATTGATCGAGGCGCTGCTTTCCAGCGAGGTGTGGGCCAACAGCATGTTGGTGAATTCCGTCTGGTCGAGGTTTTTCGATTTCGGCTCGAACACCAGGCGGACCGGGGCATCTCGCCCGGATTCATCGCGTACCGTATCGAGCACTGACAAGATGGATGCCTTGAGCGCGATTTGATCTGGCGTCAGGGTTTTCTTGCCGAGCTTGATTTTCGGATTGGTCAGTTCTTCGATTTCTTCCAGGATCTTTTGCGAAGAGGCGCCCGGCGGCAATTCAGTGACGACAGCTTGCCACTGGCCGCGCGCCAGGTCTTCGATTTTCCAGGTGGCGCGTACTTTCAGACTGCCGCGGCCGCTTTCGTACATCTCGGAAATCGCGGTGGCCGAGGTAATGATCTGGCCGCCGCCAGGGAAGTCCGGTCCCGGAATGATTTGCATCAGCTCCGCATGGCTCAGCGCCGGATTGCGGATCAAGGCGACCGCCGCTTTGGCGACTTCTTGCAAATTGTGCGATGGAATTTCCGTGGCCAGGCCGACCGCAATACCGGATGCACCATTCAGCAGAACGAAGGGCAGACGCGCCGGCAGCAGTTTCGGTTCTTCGGTAGAGCCATCATAGTTTGGCTGGAAATCGACCGTGCCCATGTCGATTTCTTCCAACAGCAGGCGGGCAATCGGCGTCAGACGCGCTTCGGTGTAACGCATCGCCGCGGCGCCGTCGCCATCGCGCGAACCGAAGTTACCTTGGCCATCGACCAGCGGATAGCGCAACGAGAAATCCTGCGTCATCCGGACCAATGCGTCATACACCGACTGGTCGCCATGCGGGTGCAATTTACCCAGCACATCGCCCACCACCAGCGCTGACTTGCGCGGCTTGGCGGCGGCGTTCAGGCCCAATTCGCTCATCGCATACAGGATGCGGCGCTGCACCGGCTTCTGGCCGTCGGAGACATCGGGCAGGGCACGGCCCTTAACTACCGAAATGGCATAGTCGAGATAAGCGCGTTCAGCAAAAGTGGCAAGGGTTAAAGATTCAGCGTCGGGGGTTGGTGCATCTGGTGTTGCAAACAGATCGTTTTGGTCGGTCATGGAGATTCGGAAATTATTCGACAGTTGTTCGGCAGTTGTTCGGGCTATATGACTTGCGGGTTTTATTGTGCTTTTCTATTCGCGCTGTTTTATTCGATTATAGGTGTTGCGGTCGCCGGCAGGGCTGCTGCTGCAGGCGGAATCACGTTTACGTCGAGCGTGGCTGGTGTCGGCGTCAGGTCGGACGGCATATTGCGGCGGCCAGGAATCACCAGCTGGATGCGTCTCAAGCTGCCATTCGGCTTGGTGGAGGAATCAAGTCCGGGTTTGTACAATTGGTAAAACTGCCGGACTAGTTGTACATAATTACGGGTTTCCGGATACGGTGGTATCTGGTTGTTGTACTTTTGCACTGCGCCTTCGCCGGCGTTATACGACGCTATCACCAGTTCTTGCTGGGCTGGATAGAGTTTCAGCAAATCGCGCAGATAGCGTGCGCCTAGCCTGATATTTGTAGCGGGATCGGTCAGCTTTTGTTCGATCGGCCTTTTCTTGTCGCCAGTCAGGCCGTAACGCTCGGCGGTGGCGGGCATGATCTGCATCAAGCCGATCGCGCCCTTGGGCGATACAGCGCCGGGATTAAAGCCGGATTCGGCCGCCATCACCGCCTTCAGCAAGGCAGGTTCGAGCGCAAACTCTTGCGCCGCCTGATTGACCAGTTGCTCGTATTTCTTCAGGTTCGGATGTTGCGACAGGTAGCGAAACAGCGGGCTGTCGCGCAACTTCGGATCCAGCGGTTTTGTGTTCTTGCCGCTCAGCTGCGATGAATCGAAAGAGCCGTCGCCGCGCATGAACAACTGATAACGCTCATCCAGTTTTTCAGTCGAAAAATGGCCCATGCCGTCAGCATCGATATAGCCGAAGATATCCGCGCGCGCACTGCCGACCGCGGTCATAAGCGCGAGCGTCAGCAGAGTAGCTGTGAGGAGTTGGCCCAAATGATGACGAAGCTGCATCATTTTCTATTGCGGGCCAAGCTTCGAGGCGGTGATGTTACGGTGTTTCATTAAAAACAATATCCTTTGTATGTGCAAGTTCAGCGGTGACTTGCAATAAAACCCAGGCGCATGCATACACAAGCAAATACGCAAACAAATACGCTAATAAGCGAGGCGGCTACCCATGCTGCTGCAGGATGCGCACTACAGGAAAAATCAGTTGATCGCTGGTAATCCGGCAAGCCGGATCATGCGTAATGAATCGTAAAACAGCGACCATCATAATACGTTTCGCCGATACGGATGGCGGACGGTAAAATTGTTACCAATATTGCCATCCGCTTTCAATACTTGCCAACGCGCACCGCATTTAGATATCTGCCTCAGCTTCGTTCCCATGTTCTTCGATCCAGGCCCGTCGAGCCGCAGCTTCGCCTTTACCCATCAGCATGTTGAAACGGTTTTCCGAGGCTTGCAGATCAAAATTACCAAGCGAAACCGGCAACAAACGGCGGGTATCCGGATTCATCGTGGTTTCCCACAATTGTTCCGCGTTCATTTCACCGAGGCCTTTGAAGCGCGAGATTGACCAGGCCGTTTCTTTGACCCCGTCCTTGCGCAATTTATCTTCAATGGCTTCAAGCTCGCCATCATCCAGCGCGTATATCTTCTGCGCCGGCTTCTTGCCACGCGCCGGGGCGTCGACCCGATACAGCGGCGGCCGCGCGATACAGATATTGCCGCGGCCGATCAGTTGCGGGAAATGGCGGAAAAACAGCGTCAGCAACAAGACCTGGATGTGTGACCCGTCGACGTCCGCATCGGACAGGATGCAAATCTTGCCATAGCGCAGACCGCTGAAATCAACGGTGTCGTCTTTGCCATGAGGATCGACGCCGATAGCGACGGCGATATCATGGATTTCATTGTTGGCGAACAAGCGGTCGCGCTCGGTTTCCCAGGAATTCAGCACCTTGCCGCGCAAGGGCAATATCGCCTGGAATTCCTTGTCGCGCCCCATTTTTGCCGAGCCGCCCGCGGAGTCGCCCTCAACCAGGAACAATTCATTGCGGGTAATATCGCTGGATTCGCAATCGGTCAGCTTGCCCGGCAAAACCGCCACGCCGGAAGATTTTTTCTTTTCGACTTTTTGCGCCGAGCGCAAACGGTTTTGTGCTTGCTTGATGACCAGATCGGCCAGCTTCTTGCCATATTCAACGTGCTGGTTCAGCCACAGCTCCAGCGCCGGCCGCGTATAAGTCGACACCAGCCGCACCGCATCGCGCGAATTCAAGCGTTCCTTGATCTGGCCCTGGAATTGCGGGTCCAGCACTTTAGCGGACAGCACGAAGGAAACACGGGCAAACACGTCCTCTGGCAACAGCTTGACGCCTTTGGGCAGCAAGGAGTGCATTTCGACGAAGCTTTTGACTGCTCCAAACAGGCCTTCGCGCAAGCCCGATTCGTGGGTGCCACCGGCCGAAGTGGGAATCAGGTTGACATAGGATTCGCGCACGATCCCGCCGTCTTCGGTCCAGGCGACTACCCAGGCCGCGCCTTCGCCTTCTGCAAATCCTTCTGCATCGGCATTGGCGTATTGTTCGCCTTCGAACAGCGGGATCAGCGGTTCGGCATTCGACGACTGCGCCAGCGATTCCATCAGGTAGCCGCGTAAGCCCTGATCGTATTGCCAGGTCTGGCTGTCGCCGGTCTTGGCATTGAGCAGCGTGACCTTGACGCCAGGCAGCAGCACCGCTTTGGAGCGCAGCAGGCGCTGCAGTTCCGGTTGCGAGATAGCCGGCGAATCGAAGTATTTCGGATTTGGCCACGCAGTGACGCGGGTGCCGGACTTCTTGTCGTCGCGGCCTATGGCGCGCGATTTCAGTTTTTCAATGACCTCGCCGTCGGCGAATACCATGTGATGTACGCCATTGCCTTGATCATCTTTGCGCCAGACCGTGATCTCAAGACGCGAGGAAAGGGCGTTGGTAACCGACACGCCGACGCCATGCAAGCCGCCGGAAAAGGAATAGGCGCCGCCGCTACCCTTGTCGAACTTGCCGCCTGCATGCAAGCGGGTGAAAACAATTTCCACCGTCGGTACTTTTTCTTCCGGATGCAGCCCTACCGGAATACCGCGACCGTCGTCCTCGACGCTGACGCTGCCGTCGGTATTCAGGGTGACCAGGATATTCTTGCAATAACCGCCGAGTGCTTCGTCCGAGGCGTTGTCGATCACTTCCTGAATGATATGCAGCGGATTTTCAGTGCGGGTGTACATGCCTGGGCGTTGCTTTACCGGCTCCAGGCCTTTCAATACACGGATCGATGATTCGCTATAGTCAGATTGCGGTGATTTTTTGGTTGCCATTCAGTCGGTTCAGGTTAAATGTGGAATATTGTCAATTTACAACTAAATTCGGGATTGCTCGTTATTATCCTGTGCGCATTCTAATGAAAAAGCCGACAGGGTGGTGACAATGTGCCGATGCGATGACAGCAGGCTGCGCCAGGCTGCTGATTCCAAGCAGTCTTGCATCGCCAGGCGTTAACCACACAGAGGGAGCGTATCCAGATTTAGTGCCGATTTTATTGAAAATCAGCAATGAAATGTTGCTGTTTTTGCACAGTGTATTGATAAAAATAAAAGTCAAATAAAGACACTGCTATTATGCTTTCGTCAGGGTTAGCGCAACAGGGGGCATACAAAAATGAAAAATCATAACGCACCATTCGCCATTCGTTTCATCGGATTTTCCGCAAGGGAAATCAATATTTTCGACGCTACTTTTTCAGTCGAACAAAATCGTCAGAAGCAGTATTTTCGCTTATTCGCCGACAGCTTGCAGGAGCCGGACCTGTATCTGGTCAATTCCGACGACCTGAAGGCACTGGCGATGCTGGCCGACATGGAGCCGAACAACCTGCGGCCGGTGCTACTGGTCGGCACGCCGCATGTGGAGCTGCCGTTTGCCTGTGTCGAGCGCCCCATCCGCTGGCTCAAGCTGTTCGATGCGCTGGACACCTTGATGGAGCGGCGTCAGATCATGCTGGCCAAGCAAAATCCATCCGATGCGACGCTGGCGAGCAACGTACCGGAGCGGCGCCGGCGCGAGCGCCTCGACCTCGACCTGACCGACCCGCTCGAATACGAACGCATGCGGAATAAGCAGCCGCAAAGCGACCGTATCCTGGTGATCGATAATCAATCGGCCTTCCGCGACGACCTGGCGCTCGCTTTGGCGCATCATGTCGTGCCGGTGGAATGGGTGGGCACACCGGACGCAGCAGCCGAAGTGTATACAAGGCTCAGCATCTCAGTTGTGCTGATCAACCCAAAACTGGCGCATGTCGATCCCTATGAGTTGTGCACGGAGATCAAGCGCCAGCATCCAAACACGCGGATCGCGGTGGTTTTCCTGATTGAAAAGGATTTTGCATACGACCATGTAAGGGCAAGTCAGGTCGGTTGCGACGGTTTTCTGCACCGGCATCTGGAGCAGCCGCAAATCCTGCTGGCGATCGGGAAATTCCTGTCGCTGCGGGACCGGGTTTAAACGGTCGTGGAGGGCGGCGGTCTATGCCGCCCCGATGCGCCAGATAAAACGCCTGTTTGCCAAAAAAAGCTGCGGCAGAATTTCATTTGCTGAGCAGGCGCATGCCGCGCTCCAGTCCATCCATCGTCACCGGGAACATGCGGTTGCTCATCAGTTGCCGGATTACTTCCACCGATTGCCGGTATTGCCACAAGCCCTCGGGTTCGGGATTCAGCCAGATGAACTTGGGGAAAGCCCGGGTAAAGCGCTGCAACCACTCAGCGCCGGCTTCTTCGTTGTTGTATTCGACCGAGCCCCCTGGCTGCAAAATTTCGTAAGGGCTCATGGTGGCGTCGCCGACAAAGATCAACTTGGTGTCCGGCGTGTATTTGCGCAAAATGTCCCAGGTAGGGAAACGCTCGGCATGGCGGCGCTGGTTGTTTTTCCACATATAGTCATAGACGCAGTTGTGGAAATAGAAAAACTCCATGTTCTTGAACTCGGTCTTCGCCGCACTGAATAATTCTTCGGTACGGGCGATATGATCGTCCATGGTGCCGCCGACATCCATCAGCATCAGTACCTTGATATTGTTCTTGCGCTCCGGCCGCATCTTGATATCGAGGTAGCCGGCATTGTGGGCGGTGGCGCGGATGGTGTCGTCCAGAGCCAGTTCTTCTGCGATACCTTCGCGCGCGAATTTGCGCAGGCGACGCAGGGCGACCTTGATATTGCGGGTGCCCAACTCTCGTTCGTCGTCATAATCGCGATAGGCGCGCGCTTCCCATACCTTGACTGCAGTGCGGTTGCCGCCGCTGCCGCCGATGCGTATTCCTTCCGGATTAGTCCCGCCGTGGCCGAAAGGCGACGTGCCGCCGGTGCCGATCCATTTGTTGCCGCCTTCATGTCGGCCCTTTTGCTCTTCCAGCAATTCGTTCAGGCGGTCCATCAATTTGTCGTAGCCGAATTTCTCCAACTGCGCCAGTTGCTCCGGCGACAACTCGCGCTTCATGCGCTGCATCAGCCAATCCAGCGGGATCTCCGGATTCTTTTCGAAGATGGTCTGGATGCCCTTGAAGTAGCGGCCGAAAGCCTGGTCGAACTTGTCGAAATGAGCTTCGTCCTTGACCAGCGTGGTGCGTGCCAGATAATAAAAATTATCCAGCGTCGGTGCGATGACCTTCCGCTGAAGCGCTTCCAGCAGGATCAGGAACTCTTTGATCGATACCGGGACTTTGGCATCTTTCAAGGTGAAGAAAAAATCAATCAACATGGGACGTTTTGTCAGTCGTGGTTATCTGTTTTTTCTAGCCATGAAAACGAGGCGTTCGAACAGATGGACGTCCTGTTCGTTCTTCAGCAGGGCGCCATGCAGAGGCGGCACCACGGCCTTGGCGTCGCTGCTGTGCAACGCTTCCGGCGGAATGTCTTCAGCCAACAACAATTTCAGCCAGTCCAACAGTTCGGAGGTTGACGGCTTTTTTTTCAGACCGGCCACGTCGCGCACCTGATAGAAAGTCTCCAGCGCCTGTGCCAGCAAATCTTTTTTTAGGTTCGGAAAGTGGACATTGACGATTTCCTGCATGGTCGCCTTGTCCGGGAACTTAATGTAGTGAAAAAAACAGCGGCGCAGGAAGGCGTCCGGTAATTCTTTTTCATTATTCGAGGTAATGATCACCAGCGGCCTGTGCTTGGCGCGCACCATTTCACGTGTTTCGTAGACGTAAAATTCCATGCGATCGAGCTCACGCAACAAATCGTTGGGGAACTCGATGTCTGCTTTGTCGATCTCATCAATCAGCAGCACCACTTGTTCGTCAGCGTTAAAGGCTTGCCACAGTACGCCTTTGACAATGTAGTTATGAATGTCCTTGACCCTGGCGTCACCCAACTGGGAATCACGCAGGCGCGACACGGCGTCGTATTCGTACAAACCTTGCTGGGCTTTAGTGGTCGATTTGATATGCCATTGCATCAAAGGCATGTTCAGCGCGGCGGCCACTTCTTCGGCCAGCATGGTTTTACCGGTGCCTGGTTCGCCTTTGATCAGCAACGGCCGTTGCAATGTCAGCGCAGCATTAACGGCCAGTTTCAGATCGTCGGTGGCGACGTAACTGGGGGAACTTTCAAAACGTGTCTCTGATCGCATTGTGGTTAGTCATGTGTGAGCAAATAACGTCGAGTATAAACGAGATGGTCCATTGGCTGGCCGCGACGGCTCCTGGCTTGCAAGTGTTAATAAGCTGCGATGGCAATCAGACAATATGTCTTCACTGTTATAGATATCAATAGCCAACCAATAGCCAATGAAAATTCTCTTTCTCCGTCTGCGGGTGATGTGGCGCCGGTTTCGACTAGGCGAGCGGCACCAGGCAGACGGCCAGCATAGCGCCAGGCAAATCGACGCTTTGATGCGCCGCACCAACCCGTTCTGTTCCTGGCAAGAACGCGCCAACTGGATTATCGATCTCGTCCATTGGCTACGCCATATTCCTAAAGTATCCATGCTGGACGATGATGCCAGGTTGCGCTTCAGGCAGCAGCGCTTGCAATTCATGCTGGAATGGCTGGACAGTAACCGCGATGTGCGGCGGGTAGTCCAGGCGACTTTACAGAAAACCTTGCGTGAGGCCGCCGGGCCGGAATTGTTTTGCGCCACCGGTTTGCCGCACGAACCGGCGTTTTTTAGTGAGCTGTCTGAGCATATCGTCAAGATGGTATTGCCGAAGCCACCGTTCGAGGCGGACTTGTCGGCCTTGTTTACCGTGCTGTTCCCCAATCAGGAAGACGCTGACTGGCTGCTGGCGCTGGACCGGAAAAGCGTGGCGCAAATATGGAAACTGATTGCCGATGACGGTATCGCCCATAGCTACCAGCAGCAGATTGACGAGGCGCTGATTCACCTGGCGACGATGGTGCTGGCGGACGGCATCAGCAAGGCCTTCCGGCAAAAGCTGGATCCCAAGATGCCCTTGCAGGCCACCCCGTTCATGGTGCTGCGGCGCGAGTTGGAGACCTATCTGTACGTCAATCCGCGCGATGACGCCGCCTTGCGCAGCGTGCGCATGTTAATTGCCGTCTGCCAGGCGCAGACTGACCGGATCTATGCCCATCTGGACGAACATGGCGTTTCGGTCAGCCTGGTCTATCGGGTCGAGCGGATGCGTGCACAATTGACGCGCATGGCGCTGCTGACCGATCTGCGCTCACAGATATACGGTAGCAACGGCCAGGGTAGGGATGAGAAGCAGGTGCAAGGGAGTGGCCAGATTCAAGCTTTGCTGGGCGACCTGATCGCCGCGCATCATCAGCGTTCTTCGATACGCGGCCTGGTCCAGCGTAGTTTTTCGCTGCTGGCGCGCAAGATGGTCGAGCGCAACGCCGACCACGGCGAACACTACATCGCGCGTGACGGTAAGGAATATCGGGTGATGCTGAAGGCCGCCGGCCGCGGCGGCGGCGTCACGGCATTCACCGTGCTCGGTAAATCCATGGTGTCGGCGCTTGGCGCTGCCCGTTTCTTCGAGGGCATTTTTGCATCCTTGAACTACGCCGTCAGCTTCATGGCGATCTCTGCCGTCGGCGGTGTCCTCGCCACCAAACAGCCGGCGGTGACGGCGCCGGTGCTGGCTTCCAAGATGGGGCAGCTCGATACCGTGGAAGGCTTGCGCGCCTTGCTGACCGAAATTGCCCAGCTGCTGCGTTCCCAGGCGGCTGCCGTGTTCGGCAACCTGATGGGCGTGATTCCAGCCATGTTGCTAATCTCAGGCCTGATCCTGCTAGTTACCGACGTGCCGATGATGACGGCCGAACATGCGCACGCCAGCCTGCATAGCCTGTCGGTGATCGGGCCGACGCCCTTGTTCGCCGTCTTCACCGGCATCTTGCTATGGCTGTCCAGCCTGGTGTCGGGCTTTGCCGATAACTGGTTTGCCTTGCGCCGTCTGCGCGAAGCGCTGGGACATCAGCGCCGCCTGGTGTATGTGCTGGGCGCAATGCGGGCAGAACGCTGGGCTGCCTGGCTGGACCGTAATGTGGCGCAGATTGCCGGGAATGTCTCACTCGGCCTGTTTCTGGGGATGACGCCGGTGCTGGCGCAGTTCTTCGGACTGCCGCTGGATGTGCGGCATGTGACGCTGGCTACCGGTAGCCTGACTGCCGCCGCCAGTAGCCTGGGCTGGCCGGTGCTGGCGACGCCGCAATTCTGGCTGGCGCTGGTCGGGATCGCCAGTATTGGCGTACTGAACGTCGGCGTTTCGTTTGCCTGCGCGCTGACTCTGGCTTTGCGCGCGCGCGATGTGCCAGCGCGCACCAGAAGACTGGTGTTCCGGGCGGTACTACGCCGTTTCAGCGCTTCGCCGCGATCCTTCCTGTTACCGGAGGCCGTTGTGGCAGCGTCCAGGCCGGAAGAACAGGGAGAGTCCAATACACCCGATAGGACCTCAGATGCCGCTATGCAAGCGGGCGCGCCACAGCCGATGGAACCGGCGCCGCGCCGGTATCCCGGTAGCCGCCATGGCTAGGCCGCGAATCGTGCGTAATAAAATGCGGCGTTGGGGAACAACGTCCGCGAAAAGCTCGCTTTCTCTTTGAGAATCCCGGTTTTGGGGCAGTAATCCGGCACCCCCGCCAGGGTTGGCCGGCGCCGCCAGCATGACATTGGCGGGCGTGGACTATGCATGTTTCTTGGGGTAAAATTAACCGGTTTTGGTGTAGGGTGGCGACGGCGGTCGGCGTCAGGCAGGGCTACCTTATTCCGTGCCTGCGTAGTATATATGGCGTGGTATAGGCGATATATTGCCTGTCCGCACTGTCTATCTCCTGGCATTTGAGGCAGTATTCGTGGCAGTTTCGAATAAAACGGTTTCGCTACAATTACCCAGCTACTATGAAAAAACTCATTGCACTGCTCGCGCTTGCGGGCTTTGCCAACATGGCCGCAGCTGCGGACGTGGTCGGCGACGCCAAGGCAGCGGAAAACAAGATCTCGATGTGTATCGGCTGCCACGGCATTCCCGGCTACAAAGCGACCTTCCCGGAAGTCTATCAAGTGCCCATGCTTGGCGGGCAATCGGCTAAATACATTGAAAATGCATTAATCGCTTATAAAAAGGGCGACCGCAAGATGCCGACCATGCGCGGTATTGCGGCCAGCCTGTCCGAGCAGGACATGGCGGATATTGCGGCTTATTACTCGCAGCAAAAATAAGGGACCCACACAATGAAAAAGATTTTTGCTGGCGTGGTGTTTCTGCTTTCCACTAGCGCAGTCGTGAATGCCGCCCATGCTGCAGGCAATATCGCAGCGGGCGAAGCCGCAGTGAAAAAGTACGCATGCGCGTCTTGCCATGGCGCTGATTTCCATACCCCGATCGATCCCAGCTATCCAAAGCTGGCCGGCCAGCCTCAGGATTATCTGCAGCATGCCTTGATCTCCTATCAGCGCGGTAGCGACGGTCCTAACGGCCGTAGCAACGCTATCATGGGCGGCCAGGCCAAGGCGCTGTCGCATCAGGACGTGCAAGATATTGCCGCCTACCTGCACAGCCTGCCGACGACTTTGGTGTTGCGCAAGTAAATTCCCGGCCTCCTGGCCCCGGAAGAAATGAAGACCACGCAGTTGTCCTTGCGTGGTTTTTTTATGTGCCCTGGTTTGGGAAGTACAAGGTGAACACGGTTTGCTGATCGGCAGAGCGACTCAGTTCAACCTGGCCGCCATGCAATTTCATGATTGATTGCACGATGGCGAGGCCAAGGCCGGCCGACGAGGCGGAATCGCTGCGCGCCGGATCTGCTCGGTAGAAGCGGTCGAACAGCCGTGGAATGGCGGCTTCGGTAATCTGCGGTCCCGGGTTGCTGATCAGGATGCTGCTGCCTTGCGCCTGTTGTTGTGCTTCCAGCCGGATTGCCTGGCCTGCCGGGGTGTAGCGGATGGCATTGGCGACCAGGTTGCCGATCGCCCGCCGCAACAGCATCGGATCGGCATACAGGTTGCCAGAACCGGAAATAACCAGGCGTACGCCGCTGTCTTCTGCCACGCCTTCGAAATAATCGGCGATACGCTGCAATTCTTGCGAGCAGTCGAGCTGCTCGCGCGTCACCGCTACATGCGCATTGTCGGCGCGTGCCAGAAACAGCATGTTGTCCAGCATGCGAGCCAGTCGTTCATATTCCTCGACATTCGATACCAGCAAGCCTTGATATTCTTCCGTGCTTCTCGGCTGCGCCAGCGCGACCTGAGTTTGCACCATCAGGTTGTTGATCGGCGTGCGCAAGTCGTGCGCCAGGTCGGCGGAAAACTGCGACAGCCGCTGAAAACTCTCATGCAGGCGATCCAGCATGCCGTTGAAAGCCAGCACCAGTTGCTGCAATTCGTCCGGGGCGCTGGCGACATCCAGGCCGAGGTCCAGTCGCTGCGCGGTAATCGAATGCGCCTGCTGGGCGATCAGACGGGTCGGCCGCAAGCCGCGCCGCACCAGCACATAACCTAGCAACGCCGCCAGCAGGGCGCCGGACAAGGCCGCGCCCAGGATCTGCTGGCGATAGCTGTCGAGCATGGCCAGGCTGTCGCTGACATTGTGGGCGACGATGATTTGTACCTGTTCGCCGGTGCGGTCGATCCGGCCCCACAGCGCCGTCGCTCGCACCGGCATGCCGGCGGAAGTGCGCAGGTTCTGTCTGGATTTCCGGTCCGGCGTCTGGTCGACTGCGGTGAGTGGCAATAGTGGCAGATTGCCTGCCGCTGGTTGTGTATCCAGTAACGGTGCGCCATCGGCTGTGCGCAGGATCAGCAGCAAATCATTGTGTCCGAGCGCTGCGTCCATGAACGGATGCGGGTCGTTGCGGATCGCCTGCACCGACCCGGCCTTGCCCACCAGATGCTGCATCAGCGTGATCTTGCCCAGCAACTCCTGGTCGTCATGGCTTTCCAGTTGGCGCGCCAGCGAATAGTACAGATAACTGCCGACCAGGGTAAACGTGAGCAGCGTCGCCAGCGCAAACAGCAAGGCTAGGCGCACTGTCAGCGAGCGTGGCGCCCATGGCTTCAAGCGCGGTCCTCCAGCACGTAGCCCATGCCGCGCACGGTGTGAATCAACGGCTGCGCATAGGGCTCGTCAATCTTGATGCGAAGGCGGCGGATAGCGACGTCGACGACATTCGTATCGCTGTCGAAATTCATGTCCCACACCTGTGATGCAATCAGCGAGCGTGACAAGACTTCGTGCTGGCGCTTGGCCATCAGGTAGAGCAGGGAGAACTCTTTGGTAGTGAGGTCGATTCGCTCGCCATTGCGGGTGACGCGGCGTTTCATGACGTCGATTTCCATATTCGCGATTTGCAAGGTATCGGATTCGCGGATTGGTCCTCGTCGCAACAAGGTACGAATGCGAGCTACCAGTTCGGCAAATGCGAAGGGCTTGACCAGATAGTCGTCTGCGCCCAGTTCCAGGCCCTTGATGCGGTCGTCGACTTCATCGCGCGCAGTCAGGAACAATACCGGGGTTGAGTGGCTTTTGCGCAATTCATGAATTACCTGCCAGCCGTCCAGGCCTGGCAGCATGACGTCCAGCACGATCAGGTTGTAGTCTTCCGTGGTCGCGTAATGCAGCCCGTCGGTGCCGGTACGCACCCAATCGACCACGTAGCCGGATTCGGTCAAGCCTTTACGCAGGTATTCACCGGCCTTGGGTTCATCTTCTACCAACAGGATACGCATACATCACCCTTCGGCTGTCTGGGGTTGAATCGTGATTATCGTCCATAAAAAGGCGGTGGTGGATTACAAAAGCGTAATCCGGCCGTCACATTCTCGTTTTCCTTCCCTTTCTACACTTTGTCTCAACGATACGGCCAACGGCGCAAGCAACGGCCGGCGTTGAATCCCTTTCACATTTTTGGAGAAAGCTATGAATGCTAAACAACTTTTATCTGCTGTGGCTCTATTGACTGCTTCCGGCATCGCGCTGGCGCAAACCCCGGTGCCGGTAACCCAGAAGGCCGACGCGGAAACGGCAAAGAGTATGGAAAAAAAGCCGGCCCAGGCAGACGGTAAGAAGAGCAAGTCTTCCGCCCACGACCATAAGGAAGACGGTCCGAAGAAAAACATCTACTCCGGCGCCTGAAGCGCATATCGGCAACAAGGTGCAACAAGCTCTCCGGTGTCGGGACTCAAATTAAGCGCTGGAGAGATTTCTTAACGGATTGGAGATTGTCATGAATATCAAACAAATGACCGTATTTTTCGCTTCTATGGCCATGGCCGGTAGCGTCGTGGCATCCGCACCGGTTGCGGAAAAGACCCGCGCCGACGTACTGCGCGAGCTGGAACAAGCCCGCGCCGCTGGCCAGATGTCGGTGCCGGATGCGCAATACCCGCGGCTAGCAGATGGCGCCAGCAAGAGCGGAATGGCAGCGCCGTCAGCCGCTATCACGGATTGCAAAACCCACAGAAATATCGATCCGGTTTACTCGGGAGCCTGATCGATGAAACGGACTTGGTGGCGCGGTTTGGCCTGCCGCGTCATTCGTCCTGAATAGGATTTTTGGGGAGTAGGTTATGAATAAGTTTTTTTTGCCGCTCAGTTTAGCGGTGCTAGCGTGTCAGCCGGCTTTGGCGCAAGACGCTGTGGCGGCGCAGCCAAGCATCAACTACACGCTGCCGCTTCTCAGCGCCGCCGAACTGGCGGGGCCGTTGACGCTGCAGCAAGCGCTGTCGCAAGCGTTCAAGGGCAACCCCGATCTGGCTGCTGCCGCGCTGGAAGTCAAAGCGGTAGAGGCATCTATTCTGCAAGCCGGGGCGAGACCTAATCCGGAACTTGCTACCGTGCTGGAAGACACCCGCAAGGCGACCCGTACCACTACCGTGCAGCTGAATCAGAGGCTGGAACTGGGCGGCAAGCGCGACTCCCGCATCAAAGCGGCGGAAAAGGGCCGTGACGCAGCGCAATCCGACTATCTGGCGAAGCGCGCCGACATCCAGGCGGTGGTGGTCGGTGTGTACTTCGCTGCACTGGAAGCGCAAGAAAATCAGCAACTGCTGCAAAGTTCCTTGCAACTGGCGCAACGCGCCAGCGACATTACGGCGAAGCGCGTCGCCGCCGGCAAGGTGGCGCCCATCGAAGCCACCAAGGCGCGCGTCGCCGAGGCGGGTGTGCGGGTCGAATTGCAGCAGGCGAATAGTAGCCTGGGTATTGCCCGGCGAGCACTGGCGGCGACCTGGGGCGATGCCGAGCCAGCCTTTTCCAGCGTCGATGGCCATATCAATGAATTGCCTGCGCTGCCTGACCTAGACGTCATGTTGGAGCGTTTGCAGAATTCCCCAGCTTTTCTGAAAACCCGGGTCGAAGTCGAGCGCCGCCAAGCGTTGGTTCAGCTTGAACGCAGCCGCCGCATTCCGGATGTCACAGTCAGTATTGGCGGTAAAAGGGTAGAGGAAAGTCGGCTGAACCAGATGATTTTCGGGCTGTCGATTCCGATTCCAGTGTTTGACCGTAATCAAGGCAATCTGCAGGAAGCCCTGCAGCGCGCCGACAAGGCGCGCGACGAGTTGCGTGGAGCACAGTTGCGGCTGGATGGAGAGTTGCGCGACGCCTTTGAGCGGCTCAAGCTGGGGCGCCAGCAAGTGGAGGCTTTGCAAGGTGAGATTCTTCCCGCCGCGCAAAATGCTTACGAGACAGCGACCAAAGGCTTCGAACTCGGCAAATTCAGCTTCCTGGAAGTACTGGACGCGCAGCGCGTACTGTTCCAGGCCAAATCCCAGGCGCTGCGGGCAATCGCAGAAACCCATCGTGCGGCCACCGAGATTGAGCGTGTGGTGGGCAGCTCTCCGTCAACCGACTCTTTGTAAGCAGCCAACATGAAAATTAATTTGAATAAAAACAAGGTCATCACCGCCATCGTCGTCTTTCTTGTACTGATAGCGGGTGGGCTGTATCTGGGTAACGACACCAAAACCGGCCAGGAAACCAAGGAAGATACGCATCGCGATGCGGTTGCGCATGGCGACGGCGAACATCATGGCGAGCAGGCTGCTGAGAAACATGGTCATGCAAACGAACATGCGGACGGCGAGCATCATTCGCAAACAGAAGCAATCGGCGCCAAGGGGCCGAATGGCGGGAGATTGTTCACCAACGGCAAGCTGGCGCTGGAAGTGAATATGGCGGAAGCCGCGGGAGAAGCGCGCTTCCAAGCCCGCTTGTTCAACGATGGCAAGGCGCTAGCTCCAGCCGGGGCAACATTGACACTCGAACTGGTGCGGCAGGACGGCAGCATCGAGAATATCGCCTTTGCGCCGCAGGGCAGCTATCTCAGCAGCACCGTGGCGATCGCTGAACCGCATGTATTCGACGCCAGGTTCAAGCTGCAATATGGCGAGCAAATGCTGCAAGCGGAGCTGTCGCAAGAAGAAGGCAAGATTGAGCTGAGCGACGCCAAGGTCGCGGCCTCTGGCGTCAAACTGGAAAGCGCCGCTGCTGCGCGGGTGAGGACAGCCATCACCTTGCCAGGTGAAATTCGTCCTAATGAAGACAAGACCGCGCACGTTGTACCGCGTCTGGCAGGCGTAGTGGAGCAGGTCGCCGTCAACCTCGGGCAGCAGGTCAAGCGAGGACAATTGCTGGCGGTGGTAGCGAGCACTGGCCTGGCGGAACAGCGCAGCGAACTGTTGGCGGCGCAGAAGCGCTATAGCTTTGCCCGCATCACTTACGATCGCGAAAAAAAATTGTGGGAAGAAAAAATATCAGCGGAGCAGGACTACCAGCAAGCGCACCAGATCATGAATGAGGCGGAGATCGCTGTGCAGAACGCCCGGCAGAAATTGAATGTATTTGGCACCGGCGCTGGTAGCGGAGGCGTCTTGAATCGCTATGAAATCCGGGCGCCGTTCGATGGCCTGGTAACGGAAAAACACATTGCATTAGGCGAGGCTGTGGCCGCCGAAGCCAGCATTTTCACCATTTCCGACCTGTCCACCGTATGGGCGGAAATTATTGTTCCGGCCAAAGATTTGAACCTGGTGCGTCTTGGGGAAAAGGTCAAGATAAGCGCTACGGCCTTTGACTCGACGGCCAGCGGCAATATTTCCTATGTAGGCGCGTTGCTGGGTGAACAGACCCGCACCGCCAAGGCCAGGGTCACCCTGGCTAATCCGAACATGGCCTGGCGTCCGGGACTGTTCGTCAACGTCGATGTGGTTTCCAGCGATGTCGAGGTGGCTGTAGCCGTGCAGCCGCAAGCGATCCAAAACCTGGAGGGCAAGCAGGTGGTGTTTGTCCGCATCGCAGACGGCTTCATGGTGCAGCCGGTGACCACAGGGCGCGCAGATAACCAGCAGGTCGAGATCGTCAAGGGACTCAAGGCCGGTACGCGGTACGCGGCGGACGGTAGTTACGTTCTCAAATCGGAACTCGGAAAAAGCACCGCCGAACATGCGCATTAAGCCATCCGCCCATTCAGTCATAAGGACCCGATTCCATGTTTGAACGCATCATACGATTTTCGATCGAGCAGCGCTGGCTGATCATGCTGGCGGTGTTTGCGATGGCAGCACTAGGTATCTACAATTATCAGAAACTACCGATTGACGCGGTGCCGGATATCACCAATGTACAGGTGCAGATCAATACCGCAGCGCCTGGCTATTCACCTCTGGAAACTGAACAACGGGTGACTTTTCCGATAGAAACGGTCATGTCGGGCTTGCCGCATCTGCAGCAGACGCGCTCCTTGTCGCGCTATGGCTTGTCTCAGGTGACGGTGATTTTCAAGGATGGGACGGACATCTATTTCGCCCGCCAGCTGGTCAATGAGAGGATCCAGGAAGCCAAAGGAAAATTGCCGGTCGGCGTAGCGCCGGCAATGGGGCCGATTTCCAGCGGACTGGGCGAAATCTACTTGTGGACGGTGGAAGCCAGGGAGGGCGCGAAGAAAGCCGATGGCAGCGCCTACACGGCGACCGATCTGCGGGAAATCCAGGACTGGATCATCAAGCCGCAATTGCGCAATGTCAGCGGCGTCACGGAAATCAATTCGATCGGCGGCTTTGCCAAGGAATACCAGGTAGCGCCGCTGCCGGAGAAGCTGGCTTCGTATGGCCTGACCTTGCAAGATATCATCTCGGCGCTGGACCGCAACAACAGCAACGTCGGCGCAGGCTATATTGAAAAGCGCGGCGAACAGTTGTTGATACGGGCGCCGGGTCAAGTCAGCTCGATGGAAGACATCCGTAACATCATCCTTGGCAATGTGCAGGGCGTGCCGATTCGTATCCGCGATGTCGGCGAGGTCGATATCGGGCGTGAGTTGCGTACTGGCGCGGCCACCGAAAACGGTCGCGAAGTAGTACTGGGGACGGTCTTCATGCTGATCGGCGAGAACAGCCGCGCGGTCTCGCAGGCGGTCGACCGCAAGATGGTGGAAATCAACCGAAGCTTGCCGGTTGGCGTCGAGGCCATCACGGTGTATGACCGCACGGTGCTGGTTGACAAGGCGATCAACACCGTCAAGAAGAACCTGCTGGAAGGCGCCATCCTGGTGATCGCGATTCTGTTCCTGTTCCTCGGAAATATACGCGCTGCCATCATTACGGCGATGGTGATTCCGCTGTCGATGCTGTTTACTTTTACCGGCATGGTCCAGTACAAGGTCAGCGCCAATTTGCTCAGCCTGGGGGCGCTGGATTTCGGCATCATCATTGATGGCGCGGTGGTTATCGTCGAAAATTGCGTCCGCCGCCTGGCCCATGCGCAAGCGCATCATGGCCGGCCTTTGACGCGTAGTCAGCGTTTCCACGAAGTGTTTGCGGCGTCGAAGGAGGCTCGCCGTCCGCTGTTGTTTGGCCAGGTCATCATCATGGTGGTCTATCTGCCAATCTTTGCCCTCACTGGCGTTGAAGGGAAGATGTTCAATCCGATGGCGCTGACAGTTGTGATTGCCCTGGTCGGCGCAATGATATTGTCGATTACCTTCATTCCTGCGGCGGTGGCTTTGTTCATCGGCAAGCGCGTCTCGGAAACGGAAAATTTCCTGATGCGCGGCGCCAAGCGGTTCTATGAGCCGGTGCTGGAATGGGTCATGCTGCGCAAGCCGTTGGTTCTGGGCAGCGCGTTGGCGGTGTTGCTGCTGTCCGGCGTGCTGGCGACGCGTCTGGGCAGTGAATTCGTACCTAGCCTGAGCGAGGGCGATATCGCGATCCAGGCTCTGCGTATTCCGGGTACAAGTCTGACGCAATCGCTGGAGATGCAAAAGCAAATCGAGAGTACGCTGAAGCGGCAGTTTCCTGAAATCGATCGCGTATTCGCCCGCACCGGCACGGCGGAAATCGCCTCCGATCCGATGCCGCCGAATATATCCGACGGCTATATCATGCTCAAGCCCGAAGATAGCTGGCCCAAGCCGAAGAAATCACGACCAGAGTTGCTGGCGGCCATCCAGGAAGCGGCCAACAATGTGCCAGGCAATAACTACGAGTTTTCCCAACCGATCCAGCTGCGCTTCAATGAACTTATCTCCGGCGTGCGTAGTGATGTCGCTGTCAAGATTTTCGGCGACGACATGACCGCCTTGAATGACACCGCTGACAAAGTGTCGAAGGTGCTGGGCAAGATCAACGGCGCGACCGAAGTCAAGATTGAACAGACTTCCGGCCTGCCGATGCTGACCGTGAATATCGATCGTGACAAGACCGCGCGCTATGGCCTCAATGTATCGGATGTGCAGGACGTGGTAGCTACCGCAATCGGCGGCAAGGAAGCCGGCACCATGTTCCAGGGCGACCGTCGCTTCGATATCGTGGTGCGTTTGCCGGAAAACCTGCGCAGCGATCTGGAAGCCTTCAAACGGCTGCCGATTTCTTTACCACGCAATGCAAACGGAGAAGGGCGTACCAATTACATTCCGCTGGCGGAAGTGGCCAGCCTGGAACTGGCGCCGGGGCCAAATCAGATCAGCCGTGAAAATGGCAAGCGGCGGATAGTCGTGAGCGCGAATGTACGTGGCCGGGATATCGGCTCGTTTGTAGCCGAGGCGGAAGACAAGCTGCAGCAGCAAGTCAAGATTCCGGCCGGTTACTGGACTAGCTGGGGCGGCCAGTTCGAGCAACTGCAATCGGCGACACAGCGCCTGCAGATCGTGATTCCGGTGGCCTTGCTGTTGGTATTTACCTTGTTGTTTGCCATGTTCGGCAATATCAAGGATGGCTTGCTGGTGTTCAGCGGCATTCCATTCGCCTTGACAGGAGGTATCGTTGCCCTGTGGCTGCGTGGCATACCCTTGTCGATTTCGGCGGCGGTCGGTTTCATAGCACTGTGCGGCGTTGCAGTACTGAACGGGTTGGTGATGATTGCTTTTATCCGCAGTTTGCGGGAGGAGGGTCGCTCCCTGAATCTGGCGATCAGGGAAGGGGCGTTGACCCGTTTGCGGCCAGTGCTGATGACGGCGTTGGTGGCGTCGCTCGGTTTTGTGCCGATGGCCATTGCAACCGGTACTGGCGCTGAAGTGCAGCGACCGCTGGCGACGGTGGTGATAGGCGGGATTTTGTCATCAACCATTCTGACCTTGCTGGTGCTGCCGATCCTGTACCAGTTGTTCCATCGCCACGATGAAGACGATCCACAACCTGCAACCGGGGAAGCGGTCGTTCGGCATTGAGTTGAGAAAAGGAATATTTCCCGCCCAAGTGTCCCCTTGGGTTTATGCGCCTGGATAAGTATCCAGGCGCTTTTTTACCTTGTTTTCTTTGCAGGACCGCCAGTGACGTCGATTAAAACGTATCCCACTCTGCTGCGCTGCCGACAATTTTTTTCTGCGGCCTTGCTATTGCAGTGACGACAACCGGCTTTAGTGCCGGTTTTTTTAAAGAGCTGGATTTTGTCACGGGCAGATTAATTGTTGGTCTGGCCCTCGTACCTGGCTGGTTGCCTGTCCTGGCGCTGACCGGCAACAGTTTGAATGTGCCGACCAGTTGTGTCAGCGTCGCCGACTGCTCCAGCATCGCTTCGGCTGCGTTGGCGGCTTGTTCGACCAGCGTCGCGTTTTGCTGGGTGATGCCATCCATCTGGGTAATGGCTTCGTTGACCTGTTCGATGCCAATGCTTTGCTCGCGGCTGGAAGAGGAAATTTCGCCCATGATGGCGGCGGCGCGTTTGACGGAGTCGACAATCTCATTCATGGTCTTGCCGGCATTATCGACGAGCAAGCTGCCGGTTTCCACTTTTTCAACCGAATCGCCGATCAAGGTCTTGATTTCCTTGGCCGCGTTAGCGCTGCGTTGCGCCAGGCTGCGTACTTCGGTGGCGACCACTGCAAAGCCGCGGCCTTGTTCGCCTGCGCGTGCGGCTTCAACCGCCGCGTTCAAGGCCAGGATATTGGTTTGAAAGGCAATACCGTCGATGACGCTGATGATGTCGACGATTTTATGCGAACTGGCTTTGATTGAGCCCATCGTCGCCACTACTTGATGTACCGCTGCGCCGCCTTTTTCAGCGATATCGGAGGTGCTCACCACCAGCTTGTTGGCTTCTTGTGCGTTGTCGGCATTTTGCTTGACGGTAGATGTCAGCTGCACCATCGCCGAAGCGGTTTGCTCAAGACTGGATGCCTGCGATTCAGTGCGTGCCGACAAATCCAGATTGCCGGTGGCGATTTCGCGCGCGCCGGTATTCACTAGGGCGGTCGATTGCTGGATCTGCACAATCAGCCATTTGATGTTGAGTTGCAGTATGCGCAAAGATTGCGAGATCTTTGACACTTCGTCGTCGCCGCGCGCTACGATATTGCCAGCCAGATCGCCGGAACTCATCTGGTCGATTTCCTGGCGCATGTGCTGCAGGCGGCGGATGGTTCCCGCGTGCAAATTCAATCCGAAGCATATAGAACACAGCGCACCCAGCACCGAAGCGGCAAGCGACCAGTCGAACGCCGCCGGCGCCAGCCAGCTCAGCAAGGCATTGATGATGAACAGGATGAAAATTGCACCGAAACCCAAGCCCAGGCGAGCGCTGACAGAAATTTGACTGAATGCTGCCAGGCCGTCGAAGGCGGAACGGGTAACTACCCGGCCTTCCCGAACATCGAGCAGATTGCCGCCTGCCTGGATGTCGCGGTAAGCGGCTTCGGCAGCCCGTATCTGCTCGCGGCCCGGTTTGACCCGGATCGAAGTGTAGCCAATCACCCGGCCGTTGTCGAACAGCGGAGCGGCATTTGCTTCAACCCAATAGAAGTCGCCATTCTTGCAACGGTTCTTGACCATACCGGTCCAGGCCTTGCCTGCCTTGAGCGTACGCCAGAAATCGGCGAACGCTTGCGCCGGCATATCCGGATGACGCACGATGTTTTGCGGTGCGCCTAGCAATTCTTGTTCGCTGAAGCCGCTGACGCGGATGAAGTCGTGATTGACGTAAGTGATGTTGCCATGCAAATCGGTCTTGGAAACGATGGCGTCTTGATCCTGCAATACATATTCATTGCTGGTAATGGGACGATTGTCGCGCATATTTTCTCCCGTTATCGTTAGGTGATTTCGCTCAATGCAAAAAGACGGCGTGGCGGCGTTGTCGCTCCTGTTCTTGTAGCGGGAATGGCGGCCAACCGGTGCTAGTGCATGGCGAACACGGCGTAGTCAGCACGTTCGCAGAACATTCGGCAAACGCGTGAAGACACCTACCTTTGTATTAACGGCAAGTGTTGAAAATACTTTAGAGGGTACGGAAGGGGGGCTAGATGCGCTTCCGGATGCAGTCGATATACGCAGCGCCATCCGGCGGCAGGCCGCTGCGCTGCGAGTTCCAGATCATCTCACCCAGGCATTCCATGATGTGGTGATGGGCTTCGTGTTCCGACTGCAGCCGTTGCGTCAGGGCGGTAGCTACAGCCTTGATTCCCGGTGGCTGGTCGATCGAGATTTGCTCGGCGATCGACAGGTGCATCGACAGGTGCAGGAAGGGATTGGTCTGCCCGTTCTCTACAGAATAATCGGCGCTCAGCGCGGCGTTGACGTCTTTCAGGTCGTCTGCATATTCCGGATGTTGCACCAGCCAGTCGCTGGCGATGGCTTCCAGTGGCGTCAGGATTTCATTGGCATGCTGTTTGCGGTAGGTTTCGCAAAAGAAGCGGCGGACATCGTCTTGGGAGGGATTAAACATGGTTTTAACTGATCAGCCTGGCGATGGAGAATGCGGCGGCGGCGGCCAGGCCGCCTACCATCAAGGTTTGCAGCGCAGATTTGAGGGCGCCGGTACCGGTGATGCTGCCTTTCAGGTAGCCAAACGCAAACAGCGCCACCAGCGTGATCACGGTGGAAGCGGTCAGCGCTTCGGGAATCGAATGCATGAGAATGTACGGGGCCAGCGGAATCAGGCCGCCGACCAGGTAGGACAGGGCGATGGTAATCGCGCTCTTCCTGGCGGCGCCTGCTTGCGGTTCTTCCAGGCCCAGTTCAAAGCGCATCATGAAATCGCGCCAGGCAATCGGGTTGCGCTCCAGGCCAGCCAGCATCGGTTCGCATTCTTGCTTGGTGACGCCGTATTGCGCCATGATGTCGATCACTTCCTTGCGTTCGCGATGCGGCACATTGAGGATTTCTTCCTCTTCCCTTGCGCGCTCTGCATAGTAATGCTGACGTTGGGTGCGGCCGGCCAGGTAACCGCCCAATCCCATGGCGATTGAGCCGGCGGCAATTTCGGCGACACCGGCGGTGACGATGATATCGATGCCGACCGCCGCCCCGCTGATGCCTGCGGCCAGCGCAAACGGCACGGTCAGGCCATCGGCCATGCCGATGACGATATCGCGTACGGTGTCGCTGGCTTCGAAATGATGTTCGGTATGCGGATGTGAATGCTGCATGGGCTTATATCCCTTTTTCGGGCAACGGTGTTTTTGTCTTGAAGTCACAGAGGTCGGCGATGCTGCAATTCCAGCACAGCGGTTTGCGCGCGATACAAGTATAGCGACCATGCAGGATCAGCCAGTGATGAGCGTCCAGCAGGAATTCGGCGGGAACCAGTTTCATCAGTTTTTGCTCGACTGCATCGACATCTTTACCGGGTGCAATTCCGGTGCGGTTGGAAACCCGAAATATATGCGTGTCGACGGCAATCGTCGGCACTCCGAAAGCGGTATTGAGCACCACGTTGGCGGTCTTGCGGCCGACGCCTGGCAGCGCTTCCAATTGTTCGCGGGTGCGCGGCACCTGGCCATCATGCAGCGCCACCAGCATGCGGCAGGTTTCGATCACATTCTTGGCTTTAGTGCGATACAGACCGATGGTCTGGATATACGGAATCAAGCCATCGATGCCGAGCGCGTAGATTTGCGCCGGCGTGTTGGCGACTGGATACAGCTTGCGTGTCGCCTTGTTGACCGAGACGTCGGTCGCTTGCGCCGACAGAATCACCGAAATCAGCAATTCGAACGGCGACGTGTATTCCAGTTCGGTGGTCGGATGCGGCAGCGCTG
This sequence comes from Collimonas arenae, assembly GCF_000786695.1. Classification (NCBI taxonomy): domain Bacteria; kingdom Pseudomonadati; phylum Pseudomonadota; class Betaproteobacteria; order Burkholderiales; family Oxalobacteraceae; genus Collimonas; species Collimonas arenae. The sequence continues at coordinate 2,295,505 of NZ_CP009962.1, forward strand.
CGCGCAGACGGGTAAATATTTCCCGGCGGTTTTCTGCATTCATTGCGAGTCCTTGGCAGCTTGTTCGGCTTGTTGTTCTTTCTTCAGGCGAGCCCGTTCGATGGCGGCCTGGATGATGGCTTTTTTGCGCAATTGCTCCGCTAGCTGCTCCGGCGTCGTTACAGCTTCAGCGGCGACTGCCTTCAGTTTTTCTGCCGCCTTGGCCGCCAGGCGGTCGTCATTTTCCTGCTTTTCGCGGCGCAGCCTGAAAAGATGAAAGTCGTGGCGGCCACGCGCGTCGTCGGCCTGTTGCTGGTTCCAGGCATCCCAGCCGGTGTGTTCGCCGCTGACGTCGACCATCGCGATGCAATCCACCGGGCAGGGCGCAACGCACAGGTCGCAACCGGTGCACAAGTCGGCAATCACCGTATGCATTTGTTTGGCGGCGCCGGCAATCGCATCGACGGGACAAGCCTGGATGCACAGTGTGCAGCCGATGCAAGCAGCTTCGTCGATGACCGCAACCGGACGCGGGCGCTCCAGGCCGTTCAAAGGATTGAGCGGAATTACCGGCTGCCGCAGTAATTGCGCCAGCCTGACGACTCCTTGCTGGCCGCCAGGAGGACATTGGTTATAGCTGGCGCTGCCGTCGGCGATGGCTTCTGCATACGGCCGGCAAGCGGGATAGCCGCACTTGGTGCACTGGGTCTGCGGCAGCAGCGCTTCAATACGGTCGGCAAGGGAGGGCGAGGATGGAGCTGGCACTGGTGGCGAGAGGCTGGGTGATGACAACATAGCCGGTATTATACCGAGCTAAAGAAACGTCGCTGAAGATACGTGCCAAGACAAATGAAAAAAGCCGTTCCCTGTGCAGGAACGGCTTTATAACCAACTAATGCCGACTAATAGCCCGAACGATCAGGCGTTGTCTTTAATGAATGTGGCTATTTTCGGGCAAATGATTTCGCGCCAGCGGCGGCCGGAGAAAATGCCGTAATGGCCGCATTTGTCGGCGGTGAAATGCTGTTTCTTGGCTTTCGGAATAGAACTGCACAGGTCGTGGGCTGCTTTGGTTTGACCCGGACCGGAAATGTCGTCCAGTTCGCCTTCGATGGTGAACAGCGCCACAGTCTTGATATCCTGCGGCCGGACCAGCTTGCCTTCAACTTCCCACGTGCCTTGCGGCAGGCTGAAATCCTGGAATACCGTTTTAATGGTTTCCAGATAGTATTCCGCAGGCATGTCCAGCACCGCGTTGTATTCGTCATAGAACTTGCGATGGCCTTCCGCAGATTCATTGTCGCCTTCGCGCAAATGCATATAGAAATCCCAATGGCTCTGTGCATGGCGGCTAGGGTTCATCGCGACGAAGCCGGCATGTTGCAGGAAACCAGGATAGACCATGCGGCCAAAGCCTGGGTAGTTGGCCGGCACGCTATAAATAACCGTGTTTTCGAACCAGCTGAAAGGCTTGTCTGTGGCCAGGTTGTTGACCTCGGTCGGCGATTTGCGCGGATCGATAGGGCCACCCATCATGGTCATGCTTTTCGGCATATGACTGTCTTTGTCAGTCGCCATCAGCGAAATCGCCGCCAATACCGGCACCGTTGGCTGGCAGACGGAAATCACGTGCAGATCCGGGCCCAGCAGGCGGATGAATGCCTGGACGTAATATATATAGTCGTGCAGATGGAAGGGACCTGCGCTGGACGGCACCATGCGGGCGTCGGTCCAGTCGGTGATGTAGACATCATGATCAGGCAACAGACCGCGTACGGTGTCGCGCAGCAGCGTGGAATGGTGGCCGGACAGCGGCGCTACCAGCAAGACTGTTGGTTGCTTGAGGGCGGCAAACTCTTTGTTGCTTAAATCTTTTTTAAAGTGCAACAAACGGCAAAATGGCAAGGACGTGGCGACTTCTTCAATAATCCCGACTTCTTTGTCTTTGATCAGCGTACTGGTGATGTCGAATGCCGGCTTTTCATAGTCCTTGCCGATGCGATACATCAATTCATAGCCAGCCGCGATACGTTGTGCAAACGGTGTGTGGGCCAGCGGCGAGATCGGGTCGGTGAACAGTCTGGATCCGGCATCTGCCCATTGCACCAGCGGGTGCAGCAAGGACCGGTTGAATTCGTGAAATTGATAGAGCATGCCTTACCTCTCGGGTGGTCCATTGCAATGAGATTCATGCTTGCAAAAGTTGCAACGCAATTCTCATTTTATCTTATGTAAAGAAATATCGCAGAAATCCTGTAGTCTTGCAACAACGGTATAAATCAAAATACATTTATACAGTTGGCCGCAAATATACCACCTGTCGGCGCGCCATGCAGGTTTTCGAATGGGGTTCTATTTAGCGATCAGATCCGGCGACATTACGGCCTTCAGGAAGCAGGTGGTAATGTCGCCGCGTTCGCGTTGTGCAATCCACCATATATTGCCTTTTCTTATTGACCATTCCTGCATCTGGCCAGCTATGAGCAACGATGCAGCCTGACCCAGCGTCGGTTGGTGGCCGATGATCAGCACCGGTTCACGGTTGTTAGGCCAGTTGGCGACGGCCAGCAGCTGCTCTGCGCTACAGTGAGGGGCGAGGTCCGGATGGGTCTTGAATTTGCGGCCAAGCGCTTCTGTCGTTTGCACCGTGCGGGTAGCCGGACTACTGATGATTTTGCAGGTGTGCGGCAGGTTGCGATCTAGCCAGTCAGCCATTTTCCATGCTTGCTTGTGCCCCTTGCCGGTGAGAGCGCGGCCCTCGTCCGGTTCGCCGATTTCCGCCTCTGCGTGACGCCATAGGATCAATTCCATGTTTTTTCCTTGCTCACTTGGTTGATGAGAGTGTGGACGGATGGGAGGGGGAAAGTGCGCCCAGGGCTAGCATCAGATGACGTTGCGCACTGTATTGTTTTTGTCGCCGGTGTTGCTTGAGTTTGCTCCAGTTGCCGTCGGACCCGAGATTCCAGGCATTCGTGTTGTCTTTCAGGTAAGGCGTCAGGCCTTCGTTGATAACCCGTCTTTTGAGCGTCTTGTCGAGGACAGGGAAGGCCACTTCGACGCGCCTGAACAGATTGCGGTTCATCCAGTCGGCACTGGCCAGGTAGACGTCGTGCTGCAGATTGTTGCGGAAATAGTAAATGCGGCTGTGTTCCAGGAAGCGGCCGATGACGGAGCGTACATGAATGTTCTCTGACAGGCCGGGAACGCCAGGCCTGAGCGCGCAGGCGCCGCGTACGACCAGTTCGATCTTGACGCCGTCGTTCGAGGCGTCATACAGCGCACGGATCACTGATTCGTCCAGTAGCGCATTCATTTTTGCGACAATCCTTGCCGGCCGGCCTTTGCGGGCGATCTCAGCTTCATTATGGATTGCCCGGATGATTTCCTTTTGTAACAAGAATGGCGCCAGCCACAGGTAATCCATTTTCTTTGGCTTATTCAGGCTGGTCAGGTGCATGAACACCTCGTTGACTTCGGTCGCCAGCTTCTGGTCGGAGGTCAGCAGACCGAAGTCGGTGTAGAGCTTGGTGGTTGTCGGGTGATAGTTACCGGTACCAAGATGGGCATAGTAGCGGAGCTCGCCATTGCCGCTCTTGTCGCGCTCGCGGCGGATCACCAGCGACAGCTTGGCATGCGTTTTCAGGCCGACCACGCCGTATACAACCTGCGCGCCGGCCCGCTCGAGCTTGTCGGCCCAGTTGATATTGGCTTCTTCGTCAAAGCGCGCCATCAATTCCACTACCACGGTGACTTCCTTGCCGCGTTGCGCCGCCAGAATCAACGCTTCCATCAGATCGGAATTCATGCCGGTGCGGTAAATGGTTTGCTTGATCGCTACGACATTGCTGTCGAACGCCGCCGAGCGGACAAAGTCGACTACCGGCTGGAACGACTGGAAAGGATGGTGCAACAGCACGTCTTTCTGCTTCAGCTGTTCGAAAATGTCGCCGGTTGCATCCAGGTGGGCTGGCGTGCCTGCGGCAAAGGACGGGAAGCGCAAGCCGGGGTCACTAATCTGATCAATCATTTCTGACAAACGCACCATGTTGACCGGGCCGTCGACGGCATACAGGCGATTGGGAGCAATCGCGAACTGTTCCAGCAGGAAGTGCGCCAGATGCGGCGGACAATTGCGCGCCACCTCAAGCCTGACCGCAACGCCGAACTGACGGCTCTGCAATTCGCTTTGCAAGGCTTGCCGCAGATTTTTCACTTCTTCTTCATCTACCCACAGATCACTGTTGCGGGTAACCCGGAATTGCGAATAGGCGAGTATCTGCCGTCCGCCGAACAGATCGCCGATATGCGCGTGAATGATCGACGACAGCAGGCAGAACGAGGCGCCATTGGGCGATAGCACATCCGGTAGCCGGATTACGCGTGGCAATACCCGCGGCGCTTTGATAATGGCGATCGAGGTGCTGCGCCCAAAGGCGTCTTTGCCTGCCATTTCGACAATAAAATTCAAGCTCTTGTTGACTACCAGAGGAAAGGGATGGGCCGGATCCAGTCCAATGGGCGTCAGCAGCGGCCGGATTTCCTGGTCAAAGAAGGCTTTTACCCATGCCCGTTGTTCTTCGTTGCGGTCGCTATGCCGCAGCAGGTGAATACCGCTGGCCGAGAGTTGCGGCAAAATTGTCTGGTTGAGGATGGCGTACTGGCGTTCGACGATCTGGTGGCATTCGACGCTGGTGCGCTCAAGCGCTGCAGTCAGTGCCGGCGGATCTGCGCTTACTCCTTCGATCTGGCTGTTGGCCAGCAGGCTGGCGATGCGGACTTCAAAGAATTCATCTAGATTGTTGCTGACTATACATAAATAGCGCAATCGTTCCAGCAAGGGGATATGGCGGTCTTCAGCCTGGGCCATCACGCGGCGATTGAAGGCAAGTTGTGACAATTCTCGATTCAAAAAGCTGGGGTTGGCGCCTAATCGGGCACTAAGTTGCTTCGTATCATCGTCCGACTTGGTTTTTTTGTTCATGAATCAGGCAACTGGTCTCATGGTTAGGGCGGAGTGTATGCAGTGAATATGACAGCTTGATGAAGAAAATGGAAGTGTGCACAGGAAAATGTTGCTTAATGGATAATTTACACGGCGGCGTTTTTTGCGTTTCAATTATGATTAAATTGCAGTGCAGCAATTATTATTTTACTGTCAATTCCACATCCTTAACATTCATTTTTCCTTCGTCATAAAGCTGTCATAAATCTTGGTTAGAGTTCGCCGTGTCTTAGGGACTGTTGTGAAATTGGCTCCCTTCGAAAGAGAGTAATTTCACAACAGTCTCGACTTGGGCACACCATATCTATAGTCAACAAGGGAGTAATAAATGCGATTGAATCACTTCGTTAAAGCCGCCATTCTCGCAATGGGTTCGACAGTGGCGGTTTCTTCAGTCATGGCAGCCGAAATTACCGGCGCCGGCGCTTCTTTTCCTTACCCGATTTACTCCAAGTGGGCTGAATCCTACAAGGGTGTAACCGGTAATAGCCTGAACTATCAATCGATCGGTTCCGGTGGCGGCATCAAGCAGATCAAAGCCAAGACTGTGGATTTCGGCGCGTCCGACATGCCGTTGAAGGTAGAAGACCTGAACGCCGACAACCTGACGCAGTTCCCAGCGATCATGGGCGGCGTGGTGCCGGTCGTGAACCTGGACGGCGTGACTCCAGGCCAGATCAAGCTGACCGGCCCACTGCTGGCCGAAATCTATCTGGGCAAAATCACCAAGTGGAATGCGCCTGAAATCACAGCCTTGAATCCAGGCGTGAAACTGCCGGCGGCCGACATCACTGTGGTCTACCGCGCTGACGGTTCGGGCACATCGTTTGTGTTCACCAGCTACCTGTCGAAGACCAGTCCTGACTTCAAGAGCGTTGTTGGCGCCGGTACTGCGGTCAAATGGCCTGTCGGCGTCGGCGGCAAGGGCAACGAAGGCGTTTCTGCAAACGTGCAAAAGATCAAGGGTTCGATCGGCTACGTTGAATATGCCTATGCCAAGAAAAACAAACTGCTGCACACTCAGCTGAAAAACCGTGACGGCGGCTTCGTGCAACCGGACGACGAAACTTTCAAGGCAGCTGCAGCTGGCGCCGACTGGGCTAAAACACCAGGTTTTGCAGTGGACTTCACTGATGCAGCCGGTAAGACTAGCTGGCCTATCACCAGCGCTTCGTTCATCCTGTTGCACAAAACCCAGGCTGACGCGGCCAAAGCCAAGGAAGTCCTGAAATTCTTCGCATGGGCCTACAAAAACGGCGGCGCATCGGCTACCGAGCTGGACTACGTAGCGATTCCTGAATCGGTCGTGAAGCTGGTGGAAGAGTCCTGGAAAACGCAAATCAAGGACAACGCCGGTAAAGCAGTCTGGTAATTGTTTTAGTTTGATGCGGACTTGAGTTGACTCAGGTCCGCATTGCAAGTGTTAGTGTTAATTGATGTAGATATTTCAGATATTTTTAGAGGCATGGCGAGCAGCTGTCAGGGAAGATTGATGTGCTGCTCGTGTCGTTGAATATTTTTAGTACATCTAGTCTCCACGCGAAACATCTTCAGGTCGAGCGCGGTCCGGCTACCAAAAGTTTTGCCGCCGCATCTTATTCTTCATCGGATATCGCTACTCATGAGTGCAAATATTCCTGTCATGGCACAATCGATCTCACCTCTCGCAACGTCCGCTGAACAAGCGGGTTTATCACATCAGTCCCTGCTTGCCACGATGCGCAAGCAACGGATCCAGGATTTTCTGTTTCACAAGGTCACGCTGCTGTTTTCGCTGATTGTGCTGTTGGTCCTGCTGGGGATTATCGTTTGCCTGGCGATAGGAGCCTGGCCGGTATTCCACGAATTCGGTCCTTCCTTCATCACCACTGTCGACTGGGATCCGGTCAACGACCATTACGGCGCCATGATCGCGATCGTCGGCACGTTGGTGACGTCGTTCATCGCTCTGGTAATCGCGTTCCCGGTCAGTTTCGGCATCGCGTTGTTCCTGACCGAGATCTGCCCGGCCAAGTTGCGCCGGCCGCTGGGCACCGCTGTAGAGCTGCTGGCAGGCGTGCCGAGCATTATCTACGGCATGTGGGGTTTGTTCGTGTTTGCGCCACTGTTTGCCGAATACGGCCAACCGTTCCTGTCTTCCACGCTGGGTAATGTGCCGCTTATCGGAGCCTTGTTCAGCGGCCCCAAAATGGGCATAGGCCTGTTGACCGCAGGCCTGATTCTTGCGGTGATGATCATTCCGTTTATTTCCTCCGTGATGCGCGACGTCTTTGAAGTCGTCCCTGCGGTGTTGAAAGAATCTGCATATGGCCTTGGCTGCACCCGCTGGGAAGTGGTGCGCAAGGTGGTGCTGCCTTATGCCAAAACCGGTGTCGTCGGTGGCGTGATGCTGGGCCTGGGGCGTGCCTTGGGCGAGACCATGGCGGTGACTTTCGTGATCGGTAATGCGCAACGCTTGTCGTGGTCGCTGTTCGCCTCGGGTAACAGTATTGCGTCGACCCTGGCTAATGAAATTGCTGAAGCCTCTACCACGTTGCACGTATCTGCCTTGTTCGCGCTGGGCCTGATCCTGTTCGTGATTACCTTCATCGTATTGTCAATCGCCAAAATCATGTTGATGGGCATGTCCCGTAAAGAAGGTGCCAAATGAAGAATTCCCTGCAAGCGGACGCTGGCGTCCCGGTTAGCCAGCAAGTCAATCCGGTGTATCGCAAGCGCCTGTTGGTGCATCGTATCGGCATGGTGCTGTCGTTCCTGGCCATGGCCATGGGGCTCGCCGTGCTGGCATGGATTCTGATGACATTGGTGATCAAAGGCTTTGGCGCCCTGAATATGGGCATCCTGACGCAAAATACCCCGGCTCCAGGATCTGGCCCTGGCGGCTTGTTGAATCCGATTGTCGGCAGCCTGATGCTGGTAGGCCTGGCGACTGTGATCAGCACGCCGATCGGTATCCTGGCTGGCATCTATCTGGCCGAGTACGGCGAAGAAAGCAAGCTGGCGCAGGTAACGCGTTTCGTGACCGACATCATGTTGTCGGCGCCGTCGATCGTGATCGGTTTGTTCGTCTATGCGATCTACGTCGCCAAGGTCGGCCATTTCTCGGGCTGGGCCGGTTCTTTTGCATTGTCGCTGATCGCGGTGCCGGTGGTGGTGCGAACCACCGACAATATGCTTAAGCTGGTGCCTGGCAATCTGCGCGAAGCTGCATTCGCTCTTGGCGCACCACGCTGGAAAGTCGCCTTGCTGGTGCGTCTGCGCGCAGTCAAGGCAGGTGTCGTCACCGGCGTCTTGTTGGCGGTGGCGCGGATTGCAGGTGAAACGGCGCCGCTGTTATTTACCGCCTTGAACAACCAGTTCTTCAGCACCAGCATGAACAAGCCGATTGCCAATCTGCCGGTAGTCATCAGTCAGTTTGCGATGAGCCCGTTTGACAACTGGGTACCGCTGGCGTGGGGCGGGGCGTTGCTGATTACATTCAGTGTGTTGGCCTTGAACATCGCTTCGCGTTCATTATTCAGCCAGAAAATTCCAGGCTAATTTTCAAGCTTATGTATTCACTCAGATTGCCCTCCATATCATGCAAACCTCAATGAAACCGAATCAATTCGATATGACTTCAATGAAGACGCCAATGAAGCAGCCGACCATAGAAATCTCGCAGCTGAATTTTTACTACGGTAACTTCCAGGGCTTGAAGAATATCAACCTGCAAGTGAATGAAAAAAAGGTAACCGCATTTATCGGCCCGTCGGGTTGCGGTAAATCGACCTTGCTGCGCACGCTCAATCGCATGTACGACCTGTACCCAGGCCAGCGCGCCGAAGGCAAGATCATGTACGCCGGCCGCAATATCCTGGAGCCGGGACAAGACTTGAACATGCTGCGCGCCAAAGTCGGCATGGTGTTTCAGAAGCCGACGCCGTTTCCGATGTCGATCTACGACAATATCGCTTTCGGTATCCGCCTGTATGAAAACCTGCCGAAGGGCGAAATGGATGAGCGCGTCGAATGGGCGTTGTCGAAGGCTGCGCTGTGGGGCGAAGTCAAGGACAAGTTGAACAAGAGCGGCCTGAGCTTGTCCGGCGGCCAGCAACAGCGCCTGTGCATTGCCCGCAGTGTGGCGGTGCGCCCGGATGTTTTGCTGCTGGATGAGCCGACATCGGCGCTGGACCCGATTTCGACCGCGAAGGTGGAAGAACTGATCAGCGAACTGAAGCAGGACTACACCATCGCCATCGTCACCCATAACATGCAGCAGGCCGCGCGCTGCTCCGACTACACCGCCTATATGTACCTGGGCGAGCTGGTGGAATTCGGCGAAACCGATCAGATTTTCATGAATCCTGCACGCAAGGAAACCCAGGATTACATTACCGGCCGGTTTGGTTAATACGCGGATTTCGCGCGCCCCGGTTAAAAATACACACTGCAAAGAACAGAGAGAAATCAGATGACTGGCGAACACTCTTCAAAACAATACGACACGGACCTGGAAACCATACGCTCTAAAGTGTTGCTCATGGGCGGGCTGGTTGAGCGCCAGTTCCAGGAGGCGATCAATGTTTTCCGCAACGGCAACCTGGAAGCTGCGGAACGGGTGATCAAGGACGACGACCAGGTCAATCGCCTGGAAATCGAACTGGATGACGCCTGCAGCCACCTGATCGTGCGTCGCCAGCCTACCGCCAACGATTTGCGCACTGTCATGGCGACCATCAAGGTAATTACCGACCTGGAGCGCATCGGCGACGAAGCTGCGAAGATCGCCCGCACTGCGATTCATCTGCACAAGCGAGGCATCGGTACTATCGACCATACCGAAACCGTCCGTGTGATCGCCAGCGGCGCGGCCGATTTGCTGCATGACGCGCTGGATGCGCTGGCGCGGCTGGACGAAAAGCAGGCGATGCGGCTGATCGCCCAGGATGCCGTGATCGACAGGGATTTCCGCTCGATCATGCGCAACCTGATCACGTTCATGATGGAGGATCCGCGCACGATTTCGGCATCGATGGATACATTGTGGGTAGCCAAGGCTGTCGAGCGTATCGGCGACCATGCCAAGAACATTGCCGAATACGTGATTTACATTGTCGAAGGCAAGGATATCCGCCATACCGACTACGCGGCCAGTCAGCTTGACGACGAAGTTTAATATTTTAATCAATGTTAACTACGCACCAAAAAATGGCTGCTGACAAAACCTCGATTCTGATTATTGAAGATGAGCCGGCGATTGCCGAATTGATTGGTTTTACCATCAAGGAAGCGGGTTGGATCCCATCCATCGTCCATACCGCCGCCGACGGCTGGGAGTTCGTCCAGCGCCGCATGCCGCACCTGGTCTTGCTGGATTGGATGCTGCCGGACCAGAGTGGCCTGCGCCTGCTGTCTCAAATGCGCGCCGACCGCCAGTTGCAATCCATGCTGGTGATGATGTTGACCGCGAAAAGCATGGAAGAGGATAAAGTCCAGGGGCTGGACAACGGCGCTGACGATTACATGACCAAGCCGTTCTCGCCGCGTGAGCTGACCTCGCGGGTGAAGGCGTTGTTGCGGCGTAAAGGCGGCGACGAGGCGCCCGGTATGATGTCGGCCGGTGCGGTATCGCTGGATCCGGCCAGCTGTTCGGTCTGCCTGGAGAACCAGAAGATTGATATTGGCCATGCCGAATATCGCCTGCTGAAATTCTTCATGGCCAATCCTGATCGGGTTTTCTCCCGTAGCCAGCTACTCGACAAGGTATGGGGCGATCACGTGGTTATCGAAGAACGTACTGTCGATGTCCATGTGCTGCGTTTGCGCAAGGCGCTGAGGGAATCGGAGCACCTGATTCGCACAGTACGCAGCGTCGGCTATATGTTGTCGGCAAAATAGCGCAAAATACATGCCATTGCGGCTCTCGGGCTAGCCGTCGGCTTGCGCCGCCGGATCGGCCGGTGTAATCGATGCTTCCATCGCTAACTAGTCATTTATGAATCCACAGATGCTGTTTTGGATCCCGGCTTTGCTGCGGATCCTGTTGATCTTTGTCGTCTCAGGCGTGGTATGGGCCCTGTTTGGCGCTACACCCGGCTTGTTGCTGGGTCTCGCCTTGATGTCGGTGGCTGTGGTGGTGCAACTGCATTACCTGTTTCGCCTCAGCGGCTGGCTGGATAATCCGCGCAGCGAGAAGCTGCCGGACGGCTGGGGCGCTTGGACAGATATTTTCTCGCGCCTGTACCGCCTGCGGCGCGACGACGAGAAGCATCAGACCGAATTGAGCGAATGGCTCGCACGTTTTCGCCAGGCCATGCATCTGCTGCCTGACGGCGTCGTGATCATGGATGATGTCCTGTTCCTGGAATGGTGCAATCCCGCCGCGGAACGGCACCTCGGTTTGCAGCACGGGCGCGACAAGGGTATGCGCGTCACCAACCTGATCCGCACCCCGGATTTCATCGATTACATCATCCTTGGCCGCTACGACCAGCCGCTGACCTTGAGTCTGCGCGAACGCAAATTGATCGTGCAGATCATTCCATTTGAAAACCGCCGTCAGATCCTGGTGACGCATGACGCCACCGAATCGGAAAGGATCGACATGATGCGCCGCGATTTCATCGCCAATGCCTCGCATGAACTGCGCACTCCCTTGACTGTGATTAACGGCTTCCTGGAGATCGCACAGGCGCAGCCCGACCTAGACCAGAAAACCCGCTCGGCGCATCTGCAGCTGATGACAGAGCAGGGCCATCGTATGCAAAACCTGATCGGCGATATGCTGACCTTGACCCGGTTGGAATCTGTCGACTATCCCTTGCGGCCGGAACCAGTGAATATCGATGCCATGCTGCATAACCTGCTGTTGGAGGCCGAAGTGCTATCAGCCGGCAAGCACGCATTGTCGCTGTCGGTCGATGGTCCTGACATCAATGGTAGCCACGATGAATTGCGCAGCGCTTTCAGCAATCTGATTTCAAATGCGGTGCGCTACACACCGGCCGGCGGCAAGATCCAGATTGCCTGGCAAAACAGCAAGGCCGGCCCGCAACTGGTGGTGCGGGATTCGGGCATCGGCATCAGTAGCGAACATATTTCGCGTTTGACAGAACGTTTTTATCGCGTCGACAAAAGCCGCTCACGGGAAACGCAGGGGACCGGCCTCGGCCTTGCGATCGTCAAGCACGTTCTGCTGCGCCATCATGGAACATTGGGCGTGGAGTCGCGGCCAGGCGAGGGCAGTGTGTTTACCGTGAGATTGCCGGCCACTTCCATTGTTACCGAAACGGAAGATTGAGAACTGCCGACGCAGGTTGACGTGCTCAACATCGGCTACAATTCTGCGGCGACTGCTTGTCGCCGGCCGCACTGATTGTCGATTTTGGCATCGTCTGCGCTTCCTTTCGTCTCGCCAACCATGTTGATCGCCATGCCTTCTCAGCGTCTGTCCTCCCCCCGTCTTTTCATTAGTCTTGCCTTATGCACTGCTTTGTCCGCCTGTATCGGGGGGCAACAGGTAGCGCCACAAGTGCCGCCGGTAGCGGTGGTGCCGACTGTGCAGCCAAAAATCAGTAAGCCGATCAAGATCGGACTGGCGCTGGGCGGCGGCGCAGCCCGCGGCTTCGCCCATATCGGCGTGATCAAGGCGCTGGAGTCGCAAGGGATTGTTCCCGATATTGTGGTTGGCACCAGCGCCGGCAGCGTGGTCGGCGCCTTGTACGCAGCCGGTAACAACGGTTTTGCGTTGCAAAAGATTGCCTTGCAAATGGACGAGGCAGCAATTTCAGACTGGTCGATACCGTTTTTCGCCAAGGTCAGCGGCGTGTTGAAGGGCGAGGCGATTCAGAATTACGTTAACAAGACCATTCACAATGTGCCGATTGAAAAATTGAAAATTCCGTTTGGCGCAGTGGCGACTGATTTAAATACCGGTGCACCTATCTTGTTTCGTCGCGGCAATACCGGGATAGCTGTGCGTGCCTCTTCTGCGGTGCCAGGCGTGTTCCAGTCAGTGAATGTGGGTGGCCATCAGTATGTGGATGGCGGCCTTGTATCGCCGGTGCCGGTGCGTTTTGCGCATGAAATGGGGGCGGATTTCGTGATCGCCGTGAACATTTCTGCATCGCCTGAAGCACAGGCGGCTTCCAGCTCGGTCGATGTTCTGCTGCAGACTTTTGCCATCATGGGCCAAAGCATCAACAGCTATGAATTGCAGGATGCCGATATCGTCATTCGTCCTGAATTGGGGGCGATGAAGGGCAATGACTTCGCGGCACGCAACACTGCGATTCTTGCTGGTGAGCAAGCGACCATGGCGCAAATGGCGATCATCAAGAGGAAGCTGAAGGAGCGGCGAGAAGAGTAAAGCCAGCCCTGTGGCAGAAACAAAAAGCCCCTGTCGGTCCAGGACTGACAGGGGCTTCTGTTTCAACAGTAATTTGTGCTGTTTTGCAGATTACTGGTGGTTATCGCTATCCGGTTCAGGGTCATTAATGCGGCGTGCGCCATTAAAGCGCGATTTCCAGTAGGCTAGATCCATGCTCTCGATCCGGACTTTGCCGCCGGCGGAGGGGGCGTGAATGAATTTGTTGTCGCCGAGGTAGATGCCGACGTGGGAAAAGCTGCGGCGCAATGTGTTATAGAACACCAGGTCGCCCGGCTGCAAATCCTGTTTGTCGATTTTTTCGCCGCTACGGCTTAGTTCAGCTGCGGTGCGGGGAACGTTGACGCCCCAGGCGTCCTTGAATACATAGCGTACCAAGCCGCTGCAATCAAGGCCGTTTTCCGGGTTGTTGCCACCGTATTTGTAATGAATGCCAATCATGCCCATTGCACTTACCGCTAGTTCTGAAGCGCGATCGGTAAATTGCTGCAGTTTGCTGCGCGTGCTTAGTGGCTGGGGTTGGGGCCGGAAATCGTATTCGGTAATGTCGGATGCCCGCGCGGGACTGCACAGCCACAAACTGGCAATCAGCGTGCAGGCTAGGGCCAGGGTCTGGAATAGTGGGAATGCTTCTTTAATCGTCATCGTGTTAGATGGGCTCTGTGACATTACGACCGCATGAATGTAAGGGAATTAGAGGCACCTGTCAAATTTGATAGTCAAAAAGGCGCTACTTTTTCATTGTAAATTCACCATTAAATTTGAGTGGATCTTATATTCAACGGAGATTGGGTTTAATTCTGCTTTCCATAAAGCAAGTACCGCGCCAGAAATAATATGCGTGGGCATGGCCGTAGCTGATGTCTATTGCCAGGCACTAAAGTACAATAATCAGTTATTTTCACAAGGAGCAAAAATGAAAACGAAACAAGTGCTGACACTCGATGATGTCAAGAAAATTGCCGCCGCAGCAGAAGCGGAAGCGGTGGCCAATCACTGGGCAGTGACAATTTCGATCGTCGACGACGGCGGTCACCTGCTGTGGTTGCAGCGTATGGACGGTGCAGCGCCGATTTCGGCGCACATTTCGCCAGCCAAGGCCAAGACGTCCGCTCTGGGTCAGCGCGAATCGAAGATTTACGAAGACATGATCAATAATGGCCGTTTTTCGTTCATTACTGCACCAAACCTGGACGGCCTGCTCGAAGGTGGCGTGCCTATCGTGGTTGGCGGCGAATATCTTGGCGCAATCGGCGTTTCTGGCGTGAAGTCGACTGAAGACGTGCAAATCGCGAAGGCTGGTATCGCCGCACTGGGCGCGTAAGCTTAAGTTGTAAGAAATGCAGTTGCGGAGATGATCGGGGCTGCGGCCCTGGCGATCTGCAGCTGTGCTTTTGATGCGAGGCTATGATTTGCCGTTCTTTCGACGTTAAACCGGCAGACTGACAATTATCGGCAGCCCGGACAAATTTTGAGCGCTGTTTCGTCAGTCTTGTTGTCGTCCGGTTAACGCCAATCATCCGGTGTAATTATTTATACAAAAATCCTCGGCTTGGCATCTGTTCAGATTGCCGGGCAGGTCGTTGTCAGCTATAATTGCAGGGTTTAGCCCAATTTACTCCGCCGTAGCGCATACCACCTTCCATATCGTCCCAAAAAGACTAATAAAGCCGCCAAATCAGCACTGTTTGGGGTTTCATAGCGGTCGTTTGGCGCAGCGCAGCGGCGGTAACAACATCAGGAGTTACCCCTTGCAGCCATTTTTTTCTGGCCTCACCGTACCGGCCATCCTCGCGCTAGCAGATGGGACGATTTTCCAAGGTATTTCCATTGGCGCCGTTGGTCATACGACAGGTGAAGTCGTATTCAACACCGCCATGACCGGCTACCAGGAAATCCTCACCGATCCAAGCTACAGCCGTCAGATCGTCACCCTTACTTATCCGCATATCGGCAATACCGGCGTCAACAAAGAGGACGTCGAATCCTCGCAGATTCATGCTGCCGGCCTGATCATTCGCGACCTGCCGCGCCTGGTATCGAATTTCCGTTCTACCCAAACACTCGATGCTTACCTGCAAGAATCGAATATCGTCGCCATCGCTGGCATCGATACCCGCAAGCTGACGCGCATTCTGCGCGAAAAAGGCGCGCAGGGCGGCGCCATCGTTGCCGGTGAAACCGACATCGCTGCCGCTACCGCCAAAGCACTGGAGCTGGCGCGCGGCTTTCCCGGCCTGGCCGGGATGGACCTGGCCAAGGTGGTCTCGACTACCAAGGCTTACAGCTGGAGCGAGACAGAATGGCGTCTCGGCCGCGGTTACGACAAGCAGATCACCCCTAAGTATCACGTGGTGGCGTTCGACTACGGCGTCAAGTTCAATATCCTGCGCATGTTGGCGCAACGCGGCTGCAAGATCACCGTGTTGCCGGCACAGGCTACGGCTGCTGATGCGCTGGCGCTCAATCCGGACGGGATTTTCCTGTCCAACGGCCCTGGCGATCCGGAGCCGTGCGATTACGCAATTGCCGCTACCAAAGAACTGATCGAGCGCGGCGTGCCGACCTTCGGCATCTGCCTTGGCCACCAGATCATGGCGCTGGCTTCTGGCGCCAAGACGCTGAAAATGAAGTTCGGCCACCACGGCGCTAATCATCCGGTGCAAGACCTGGATAGCAAGCAAGTACTGATCACATCGCAAAACCACGGTTTTGCAGTGGATGGCGCTACCTTGCCGGCCAACTGCCGCGTGACGCACGTTTCATTGTTCGACGGTTCGCTGCAAGGCTTCGCCCGCACCGACAAGCCGGCGTTCTGCTTCCAGGGCCATCCGGAAGCGTCGCCCGGCCCGCATGACATCGCCCCTTTGTTCGATCGTTTCATTCAATTGATGAGTCAAACGATGTTGGAGAAAAATAAAAATGCCTAAGCGTAGTGATTTAAAAAGTATTCTGATCATCGGCGCTGGTCCGATCATCATCGGCCAGGCCTGCGAGTTCGACTACTCCGGCGCGCAAGCCTGCAAGGCGCTGCGAGAAGAGGGCTATAAAGTCATCCTGGTCAACAGCAATCCTGCGACCATCATGACTGATCCGGAAATGGCCGATGTGACTTACATCGAACCGATTACCTGGCAGGCAGTGGAACGCATCATTGCCAAGGAAAAGCCGGACGCGATCCTGCCGACCATGGGCGGTCAGACTGCGCTGAACTGCGCGCTCGACCTGCACCGTCATGGCATCCTGGAAAAGTACAAGGTTGAGTTGATCGGCGCTTCGCCGGAAGCCATCGACAAGGCTGAAGACCGTTCCAAGTTCAAGCAGGCGATGACCAAGATCGGTCTCGGTTCGGCTCGCTCGGGCGTCGCCCACACCATGGATGAATCCTGGGGCGTGCAGAAAGAACTCGGCTTCCCAGTCATCATCCGTCCATCGTTCACCATGGGCGGCACAGGCGGCGGTATTGCTTACAACGCTGAAGAATTCGAAACGATTTGCAAGCGCGGCCTGGAAGCATCGCCGACCAAAGAACTGCTGATTGAAGAATCGCTGATCGGCTGGAAAGAGTACGAGATGGAAGTGGTGCGCGACAAGGCGGACAACTGCATCATCGTCTGCTCGATCGAAAACCTGGATCCGATGGGCGTGCATACCGGCGACTCGATCACGGTAGCGCCAGCGCAAACGTTGACGGACAAGGAATACCAGATCATGCGTAACGCCTCGCTGGCGGTATTGCGCGAGATCGGTGTCGACACAGGCGGTTCCAACGTGCAGTTCTCGGTCAATCCGGCCGATGGCCGCATGATCGTGATCGAAATGAATCCGCGCGTATCGCGTTCTTCCGCACTGGCGTCGAAGGCGACCGGTTTCCCGATCGCCAAGATCGCCGCCAAGCTGGCGGTCGGCTTTACACTGGACGAACTGCGCAACGAAATCACCGGCGGCGCTACACCGGCATCGTTCGAGCCTTCGATCGATTACGTGGTCACCAAGATTCCGCGTTTTGCGTTTGAAAAATTCCCGACTGCAGACAACCATCTGACTACGCAGATGAAATCGGTGGGCGAGGTGATGGCGATCGGTCGCACCTTCCAGGAATCGTTCCAGAAAGCCTTGCGCGGCCTCGAAGTCGGCGTCGACGGCATGAACGAAAAGACCCAGGACCGCGAAGTCATCGAGGAAGAGCTCGGCGAGCCGGGCCCGGACCGTATCTGGTATGTCGGCGATGCGTTCGCCCAGGGCTTCACGCTGGAAGAAGTGCATCAGCTGACCCATATCGATCCATGGTTCCTGTCGCAGATCAAGGAAATCGTCGATATCGAACTGTGGCTGGAAAGCAGCCAGTCGCTGGAAGCGCTGGATCGCGATACCTTGTTCCGTCTGAAACAAAAAGGCTTCGGCGACCGTCGCCTGGCCAAGCTGCTGAAGACCACCGATACCGCGGTGCGCCTCAAGCGTCTGGCGCTGAATGTCCGTCCGGTCTACAAGCGGGTGGATACCTGCGCCGGCGAGTTTTCGACAAACACCGCTTATATGTACTCGACCTACGAGGAAGAGTGCGAATCGCAGCCGACCGACAAGAAAAAAATCATGGTGCTCGGTGGCGGCCCTAACCGTATCGGCCAGGGTATCGAGTTCGATTATTGCTGCGTCCATGCAGCGCTGGCGATGCGCGAAGACGGCTACGAGACCATCATGGTCAACTGCAATCCGGAAACCGTATCGACCGATTACGATACCTCCGATCGCCTGTATTTCGAGCCGGTGACCCTGGAAGACGTGCTGGAAATCGTCGACAAGGAAAAGCCGTACGGCGTGATCGTGCAGTACGGCGGCCAGACGCCTTTGAAGCTGGCGCTGGATCTGGAAGCCAACGGCGTGCCTATCGTCGGCACTTCGCCGGACATGATCGACGCCGCAGAAGACCGTGAACGTTTCCAGAAGCTGCTGCACGACCTGAACTTGCGCCAGCCGCCAAACCGCACTGCGCGTACCGAAGAAGATGCCTTGCGCCTGGCGCAGGAAATCGGTTATCCACTGGTGGTGCGTCCATCGTATGTGCTGGGCGGCCGCGCGATGGAAATCGTCCACGAGCAACGCGACCTTGAGCGCTACATGCGTGAAGCGGTCAAAGTTTCGCACGATTCGCCGGTGTTGCTGGACCGTTTCCTGAACGATGCGATCGAGGTCGATGTTGACTGTCTGTCCGATGGCGAGCGCACCTTTATCGGCGGCGTCATGGAGCATATCGAGCAGGCTGGCGTGCACTCGGGCGATTCGGCCTGTTCGTTGCCGCCATATTCGCTGGCGCCGGCAACCATCGAAGAGATCAAGCGTCAGACTTCGCTGATGGCCAAGGGCTTGAACGTGGTCGGCCTGATGAACGTACAGTTTGCGATCCAGCAAATCGATGGCCAGGACGTGGTGTTCGTGCTGGAAGTCAATCCGCGCGCCTCGCGCACCGTGCCGTTCGTCTCCAAGGCGACCGGCCTGCAACTGGCTAAGATTGCGGCTCGCTGCATGGTCGGCCAGTCGTTGGACAGCCAGGGCGTCAAAAATGAAGTCGTGCCGAAATACTTCAGCGTTAAGGAAGCGGTATTCCCGTTCGTTAAGTTCCCTGGCGTCGACACGATTCTCGGACCGGAAATGAAATCCACCGGTGAAGTCATGGGCGTCGGCAAGACCTTCGGCGAAGCATTCGTCAAGTCGCAACTTGGCGCCGGCATCAAATTGCCGACTTCGGGCAAGGTGTTCCTGAGCGTCAAGGGCAGCGACAAGCCGCGTGCAGTGCAAGTCGCCAAGGATCTGGTGGCGATCGGCTTCACCGTGGTGGCGACCAAGGGTACGGCGGCAGCCATCAGCGCCGCTGGCGTCCCTGTGGAAACCGTCAACAAGGTGGTCGAAGGGCGTCCGCACGTGGTCGACATGATCAAGAACCATGAAATTTCATTGGTGATCAATACCGTCGAGGAAAAGCGCAGCGCGATTGTCGATTCGCGGGCAATCCGTACGTCGGCGCTGGCGGCACATGCCACTACCTACACCACTATTGCCGGTGCAGAGGCAGCGGTCGAAGGCATGCGTCACCTGGACGAGTTGCATGTCTATGATTTACAAGGGCTGCATAAAACCTTACACTAAGGTCAGATCAGGATGCGCCTAAGCGCATCCTGAATCGCTTTCAGGCTGTAATCTGATGCCTGGAGGTAGCCAAACGCACAATTTAGTTAATTGGAAATTCATGCGGAGGTCACAAGCGCACCATTTTTTGGTACGTTTTGGCCTCCGTGCCCTTTTATTGTGTGCGTGATAAACCCTATTTAATTGAATACCATCTCTATGAGCTCAGTACCTCTTACCAAACATGGCGCACAGTTGTTGAAAGATGAATTGCATCTTTTGAAAACCAAAGAGCGTCAAGCCGTCATCATGGCCATCGCAGAAGCGCGCGCACATGGCGATCTTTCGGAAAATGCGGACTATGATGCAGCCAAAGAGCGACAGGGTTTTGTCGAGGGCCGCATTGCCGATCTGGAAGGCAAACTGGGCGCCGCGCTGGTGGTTGATCCGGCAACGCTGGATGCGGACGGACGCGTGGTGTTTGCCTCCACGGTTGATCTTGAAGACCTGGAATCGGGCGATAAAGTGACTTATCAGATCGTCGGCACCGACGAAGCTGACATCAAGCTGTCGAAAGTTTCTGTGACGTCGCCGATTGCCCGTGCGCTGATCGGCAAGACCGCTGGCGACGTGGTTGGCGTGCAAGCGCCCTCAGGCATTCGCGAATACGAAATCCTGGAAGTACGCTACGTATAAGGCGTGGCCATGATGGCGACGCCGAGCAGCGGCACCTGTGAAGCAGCGATCAGAAAACCGGGAGTAGCAATGTTCGTAGTGCGATTCAGATTGTTAATCGCTACCTTGTGGGTTGGTAGTCTGTGGACGGTAGGTTATCTGGTCGCGCCGACCTTGTTCGCCACTTTGCCTGACCGCATGCTGGCGGGCACCATCGCTGGTAGTCTGTTTCGTATCGAGGCCTGGCTTGCGATAGTCTGCGGCATCCTCTTGGTCATGTTGTTCAGTTATCGCACGCACGACGACTCTGCGCCGTTGCGCAAAACCGTGCTGCGCCTGACCCTGCTGATGCTGGCTTGTACTGTGGTGGGATATTTCTGCATCCAGCCATTCATGGCCAGCTTGCGCGAAGCTGCGGCATTGACCGGCGGCGTCATGGCTGACGGCGCCAAGACGCAATTCGGCATCCTGCATGGCATTGCCAGCGGGATTTACCTGATCCAGAGTTTGCTGGGCGTCGGGCTGATTTTGAAGTTGCGCAGCTTGCGCTAGCGGTTAGTTAATGCGGATTGGAGGGGAGGCGCTTGCGGATCCGGCTGGATTTCGACGCCACCGTATGATACGGTCCCCCTTGCTGAATCGTGAAGTGTAGTGGCTGCCGAGGCTGGCGGCCATTACATTAACTCCCCAATGCTGATTTCTTGCTGCTCTTCTGACGCGGTTTGGCGCGTTTGATGTTGCCGCCCTGAGTCACGCGCTCATTGCCTTTTACCATGACCTTGGTCACCGATGGGCGCTTGGTGCCGCTTGGGCTCGGCTTGACGATAGTGACTTCGCGCATGCCGCGGCCGCGCGTTTCGCTGCGTTCTTTGGCGGCATCTTTTTGCGGGCGGTACAAGACCAGCAGCTTGCCGATGTGTTGTACCGGCGCGGCGCCGAGTTTCTCGCAAATAGTTTCGTAGATGGCAATCCGTGCCTCGCGATCATCACCGAATACACGCACTTTAATCAGGCCGTGGGCGTTCAGGCTGGAATCGATCTCTTTCAGCAGGGTGGGCTTCAAGCCCGCTTCGCTGATCAAGACCACAGGGTCCAGGCCATGAGCCTGGGAACGGAGCTCGCTACGCTCGGCAGATGTAAGTTTCAACATAAAAATTCCTTAAAAACGGTATTCTACGCGAATGGCAAAGAAGAAATTAAACAAAAACTGGCTGCACGACCACATTAACGATCCTTATGTGAAGTTGGCGCAAAAAGAAGGCTACCGCGCGCGGGCTGCTTACAAGCTGAAAGAAATCGATGAAATGGACAAGCTGATCAAGCCTGGCCAGATCATCGTCGATCTTGGGTCCACGCCGGGCAGCTGGTCGCAATACGCCCGCAACAAGCTGGCGGGGCAGGATGGCGGCGGTATCCACGGCATGATCATCGGCCTCGACATCCTGCCGATGGAACCGATTGCCGACGTCTATTTCATCCAGGGCGACTTCCGTGAGGCCGACAGCCTGCGCCAGTTGGAGCGCTTGCTGGAGGGGCGCAAGGTTGATCTGGTGTTGTCCGACATGGCGCCCAACCTGTCTGGCATAGCGATATCCGATGCGGCGCGGGTTGAGGAAATTATCGATTTGGCAATTGAGTTTGCACAGTTGCACATGAAACCAAGTGGGGCTTTGCTGGCAAAATGCTTCAACGGCACTGGCTACAATGAAGTTCTGATGAAATTTCGCCAGGAATTCAAAACCGTGGCATCGAGAAAGCCCAAGGCCAGTCGCGACAAATCTTCAGAAATTTTCCTCTTGGGAAAGATATTGAAAAATCCACGCTAATCCATATTAATTGGCAAATATTCCTTGATTTTCATAGGTGCAACCTCATATCTTGCGGGAGGGGCTGTCGCAAGGCGGGCAGGGTCGGGCCGGAAAAATATTTGTTTAGCCATTTTTTCGGCTAAGGCCCCCTAACTCAGGCCATCCTTCTAGCAAGCTGTATCTATTCCGAGTAAAATCAAAGGAATATCTCGATGCTGTACCTATGTCAGGCGCGCAGCGCGTCCAAGGAGTTCTAGTGAACAACATGTTTTCCAAAGCCGCCATTTGGGTGGTTATTGCCCTGGTGCTTTTCACCGTATTCAAGCAGTTCGACGGGCGTGGGCTGGCCGGTGGAGCAGGGCCAATCGCCTACTCCGACCTGATTACGGAAATCCGGGCCGGGCATATCACCGATGCGACGATTGAAGGCAGCAGTATTGTTGCCACTACGTCGGACGGCAAGAAAGTGAAAACCGCCATCACGATGCTGGACCGCGGTCTGGTCGGCGACTTGGTCAACAATAACGTCAAATTCGAAGTCAAGCAGCCGGAAGAACCATCGTTCCTGCAGCAGATCTTCATCTCCTGGTTCCCGATGATCCTGTTGCTGGGCGTCTGGATTTTCTTCATGCGCCAGATGCAGGGCGGTGGCAAGGGCGGGGCATTCTCATTCGGCAAGTCGAAAGCGCGCATGCTGGACGAGAACAGCAATTCAGTCACGTTTGCTGACGTCGCAGGATGCGATGAGGCCAAGGAAGAAGTTTCCGAGCTGGTCGATTTCCTGCGTGACCCGACCAAATTCCAGAAGCTCGGCGGTCGTATTCCGCACGGTGTGCTGATGGTTGGTCCTCCAGGTACCGGTAAGACTTTGCTGGCGCGTGCAATTGCAGGCGAAGCGAAAGTACCGTTCTTCACCATTTCCGGTTCCGATTTTGTCGAAATGTTCGTCGGTGTCGGCGCATCGCGTGTGCGCGACATGTTTGAAAACGCCAAGAAGCATGCCCCTTGCATTATTTTCATCGATGAGATCGATGCGGTTGGCCGTCATCGCGGTGCGGGCATGGGCGGTGGTAACGATGAGCGTGAACAAACGCTGAACCAGATGCTGGTCGAGATGGATGGCTTCGAGGCCAATTCCGGCGTGATCGTGATCGCTGCAACCAACCGTTCCGATGTGCTGGACAAGGCTCTCTTGCGCCCGGGTCGTTTCGACCGTCAGGTGGTCGTCGGCTTGCCGGACATTCGGGGCCGCGAGCAGATCCTGAATGTGCATATGCGTAAAGTACCGATTTCGACTGACGTCAAAGCGGACATACTGGCTCGCGGTACGCCAGGTTTCTCTGGCGCCGATCTGGCCAATCTGGTCAATGAAGCCGCTCTGTTTGCAGCCCGTCGTGCAAAGCGCTTGGTGGAGATGCAAGACTTCGAGGACGCCAAGGACAAGATCGTCATGGGCCCTGAGCGTAAATCGGCTGTCATGCGTGAAGAAGAGCGTCGCAATACTGCGTATCACGAGTCCGGCCATGCCGTGGTTGCGAAACTGTTGCCGAAGGCTGATCCGGTGCACAAGGTCACGATCATGCCGCGTGGTTTTGCGCTTGGCCTGACCTGGCAGTTGCCGGAACATGATCGCATCAACATGTATAAGGACAAGATGCTGGAAGAGATTGCTATCTTGTTCGGCGGTCGTATTTCCGAAGAGATTTTCATGCACCAGATGTCGACCGGC
Organism: Collimonas arenae; assembly: GCF_000786695.1. Classification (NCBI taxonomy): domain Bacteria; kingdom Pseudomonadati; phylum Pseudomonadota; class Betaproteobacteria; order Burkholderiales; family Oxalobacteraceae; genus Collimonas; species Collimonas arenae. Next base: position 2,319,189 of record NZ_CP009962.1, read on the forward strand.
GCTTCCAACGACTTTGAGCGCGCGACAAAGCTGGCGCGTGCGATGGTGACGCGTTACGGCATGTCGGAAAGCCTGGGCACCATGGTCTACGAAGATACTGAGCAGGATGCTTATTTTGGCCGCATGTCGTCCAAGACCGTATCCGAAGCGACGCAACAAAAGGTTGATGCGGAAATTCGCAGCATCCTCGATCAGCAATACGCTTTGTCGCGTCGCTTGCTAGAGGAAAACAAGGAAAAGGTCGAAGCCATGACCAAGGCTTTGCTGGATTGGGAAACCATTGACGCCGATCAGATCAACGACATCATGGAAGGTCTGGAGCCACGTTTGCCGAAAGCCGGCAGCTCGGTGCGCAAGGCATCTAGCGACAGTTCTTCCGGCGGTGTTTCGCCGAACGCTACAGCACCGGCCTGATCCCGTCGCAGCGCCTGGTCGGCGTAGCAAGTGAATGAAGCTTGTATAAGCAAGGGTGAGGAGCGATCCTCGCCCTTTTTATTTGTCTTCACACATTTCAGATTCATTTAATCCCGATATGCAACAATATTTTCAATGCGGCCGTTACCGGCTGCCAGTCAATACGCCGCAAGCGAGACCCCTGGTGATGGGAATCCTCAACGTGACTCCCGACTCGTTTTCCGACGGCGGCAGATTCCATGCGCTTGAATTCGCCCTGTCGCACGCGGAGCAGATGATTGCTGACGGCGTCGATATCATTGATATCGGCGGCGAATCGAGTCGTCCTGGTAGTCCTGCGTTGTCGCTGGAAGAAGAGTTGGACCGGGTCATGCCGGCGATTTATGCCTTGCGCGATTGCGGCAAGCCGCTCTCTATCGATACATATAAGCCAGGCGTCATGCGCGAAGCGATTGCCGCCGGCGCTGACCTGATCAACGATATCAATGGTTTTCGCGCCTCGGGCGCTTTGGAGGCAGTGAGCGACAGCGACTGCGGCTTGTGTGTCATGCATATGCAGGCCGATCCGCAAACCATGCAATTCAAGCCCGAGTATCAGGATGTGGTGGCTGAAGTCAGCGCTTTTCTGAGCGAGCGCGTTACTGTCCTGGAGCAGGCCGGCGTTGCAAGAAATCGCATCAGCATTGATCCAGGCTTTGGCTTTGGCAAGACCTTGGCGCATAATGTTGCTTTGTTGCAAAGCATCGGCGATATTCAGCGCAAACTGGATTTGCCGCTGCTCGCTGGAATGTCACGTAAATCGATGCTAGGCGAACTCACCGGCAAGCCACTGGAGAGGCGCTTGGCTGCCAGCCTTGCTGCGGCTTTGGCGGCAGTCGCTCAGGGCGCCAAAATCGTACGGGTGCATGATGTGGCAGAGACTGTCGACGCCCTCGCGGTGTGGCAGGCGGCCCAGCAATGAAATGAATATAAGCGATAACACGGTTGGATTTGAGCAGAAAAATTGACTGAAGATTGATATGACAAGAAAATATTTTGGCACTGACGGTGTACGGGGTCGTGTTGGCGTTGCGCCGATTACGCCAGATTTTGTAATGAAACTCGGCTATGCCGCCGGCAAGGTGCTGGCGCAGGCAAAAGCGGGCGGTGGCAAGCCGACGGTCCTGATTGGTAAAGATACCCGCGTATCCGGCTACATGCTGGAAGCCGCGTTGGAGGCCGGCTTTGCCGCTGCCGGCGTAGACGTCATGCTGGCCGGACCGATGCCGACGCCGGCGATCGCCTATTTGACTCGCGCCCTGCGATTATCCGCCGGGGTGGTGATATCGGCTTCGCATAATCCGTATGAAGATAACGGTATCAAATTCTTCTCGGCGCAAGGCAATAAATTGCCGGATGCCGTGGAAACTGCGATTGAAGCGGCGCTGGAATTGCCGATGGATTGCGTAGTATCCGATAAGCTCGGTAAGGCAAAGCGCCTGGATGATGCGCCGGGGCGTTACATCGAATTCTGCAAAAGCACCTTTCCCAACGAGCTCGACTTGCGTGGCCTGACGATCGTAGTCGATAGCGCCCATGGCGCCGCTTACCATATTGCATCACATGTATTCCACGAGCTGGGCGCTGACGTGATCGCCATCGGCAATCAGCCTAACGGCTTCAATATCAATGAAGGCTTTGGCGCTACTGCGCCGGAGGCATTGTCGTTGGCGGTGCGCGCTAACCGCGCGGACATTGGCATTGCCCTGGATGGCGATGCTGACCGTTTGCTGATGGTGGATGCAACCGGTCGCATCTACAACGGCGACGAACTGCTGTATGTGATGGTTAAGGATCGGATGAAGATCGGTGCGGTAAAAGGCGCGGTCGGTACCTTGATGACAAATATGGCGCTGGAAGTGGCGTTCCGTCAGATGGGCGTGGAATTCGCCCGCGCCAAGGTCGGAGATCGCTACGTGCTTGAGGTGATGAAAGAACGCGGTTGGAGTCTGGGTGGCGAGGGCTCCGGCCATCTGTTGTGCCTGGACAAGCACACTACCGGCGACGGCATCGTATCGGCATTGCAAGTGCTCTCGGCCTTGCGGCGCACCGGCGAAACCCTGGCCGAGCTGACCTCCGATATTGCGCTGTATCCGCAAACCCTGATTAACGTGAAGGTGAGCGCGGGCTTCGACTGGCAGAAAAATCCGGCGATGGTGGCAGAAAAGGAAGCTGTTGAGCGTGAGCTTGGCGATAATGGCCGCGTGTTGATTCGCGCCTCGGGCACGGAGCCGTTGATTCGGGTCATGGTCGAAGCCAAGAGCGCTGATCTCGCGCAAGCGATGGCGCGCCGGATTGCGGATAAAGTAACGGCTTGAGCCGGAATTGAATTGTTGGATTGAATAGAGTTAATGCCTGATGTCGAAATATCAAACCCACATTTTGATTGTCGAAGATGAGCCAGGCATCGCCGAGCTGCTGCGTTTCACGCTCGACGATGCAGGTTTTTCCTGTGAGATTGCGTATAGCGCCGCCGAGGCGCGTCAGGCCATTGTCGATGTCTTGCCAAAGGCTGTGTTGCTAGACTGGATGCTGCCGGATACATCTGGCCTGGCATTGCTGCAGGAATGGCGCGGACAGCTGCGTAGCGCCACGCTGCCGGTCATCATGCTGACCGCCAAGGGTATGGATGAGGATAAGGTCAGAGGCCTGAATGCGGGCGCCGACGATTACGTCACCAAACCGTTTTCTCCGAAAGAGTTGATCGCACGGATTCAAGCACTGTTAAGGCGCAAGATACCCGAGCTAGGGCAAAGCCTGCTGACACATGGCTTGATCCGGATCGATACCGACCGTTATCAGGTTACTGTCGATAATCAGGAAGTCGAGCTGGACCAGGCCGAATTCAAATTGTTGCGTTTCCTGGTGGCGCATCCGGATCGGATTTTTTCGCGCGCACAGTTGCTCGATAAAGTCTGGGGCGACCATACGTTCATCGAAGAGCGTACAGTCGACGTTCACATCATGCGCTTGCGCAAATCGCTCGGCGCGGCAGCAGACTATGTCAAAACCGTACGCGGCGTCGGTTATAAGCTTAACGCCGAACCGGCGGCGTGACCGTGCGCGATACCAGTACGCGTAGCGCACGTAAATTCTGGGTGCCGGCGCTGCTCTGGTTTGGTCTTTTGTCCTTGATTGCGGTGGCTATCGGTGCTGCCTTTGGCGCCATCGTCGGCTTGCTGTTCTACAGCTTATCGCTGGCGAGCTTGCTGTTCCTGCAGATGCGCTCGCTCTATCAAATCGAACAATGGCTGGATGCTCCGGTCGGTCGTCCTCGGCCGAAAACCTGGGGCATGTGGGCGCATGCCTTCGCTGCGCTGGACGATATCCGGCATGAAGATGAACGTTCGCGCGCTGAAATGGCGGAGTGGCTGGCGCGTTTTCGTCAAGCCATGAGCCTTCTGCCGGATGGCGTGGTGATCGTCGACGGCGTGATGCACCTAGAGTGGTGTAACCCGGCCGCGCAAACCCATCTTGGGCTGGATCTGAAGCGCGATGAAGGGCGTTTGCTAACCAACCTGATTCGCTCCCCCGATTTCGTCGATTACATGCTCTCAGGCCGTTTTGAACAGCCTTTGCCGTTCATGCATCACGACAGGAAAATCCTTGTGCAATTGATTTCCTTCGAAAGCCGGCGCCAGATTCTGGTGACGCACGATGTCACGCAAAATGAAAAAATGGATACCATGCGGCGCGATTTCATCGCCAATGCATCGCACGAGTTACGCACGCCGCTCACTGTCATCAACGGTTTTCTTGAGCACGCCCTGAGTAGCGATATGAGCGAAGAAACCCGGTTGCGCCAGCTGCATTTGATGGCGGAGCAGGGACAGCGCATGCAGCGGCTGGTGGCCGACATGCTGACCTTGACCAGGCTGGAATCACTGTTGCAGCCACCTTCCGGCGATACAGTGCGTATCAAGCCTTTGTTAACCCGTATAGTGGAGGAGGCGAGAGCGCTCTCCGGCGGCAAGCACTTCATCACTTTACGGGAGGTGCAGGATGTCGACCTGAAGGGCAATCGCGATGAACTGGAAAGCGCGTTCGTCAACCTGCTGTCGAATGCGGTGCGCTACACGCCTGACGGCGGTCGTATCGATGTCAGTTGGGCGATGGAAAACGATGGTGCAACGCTGACCGTGATCGACGATGGCATAGGCATTGCGGCTGAACACTTGAGTCGGCTTACGGAACGTTTCTATCGCGTCGACAAAACCCGTTCACGCGCGACACAGGGAACAGGTCTCGGGCTGGCAATTGTGAAGCATGTGTTATTGCGCCATCGCGGTCGCCTTGAAATTTCTTCGGAGTATGGCAATGGCAGCCGCTTTAAAGTGATTTTTCAGCGTGCGCAATTAGCGTTGCGGCAGGATTAAAAGCGAATTAAATCCAGGCCAAATAAATTCTTAAATAATTGATGAAATGTCGGTTTGCTTAAAACATCAGCAAATTTTTTGCAGTTTTGCCGATGTTTTAAGCAGAACCGAAAAAAGTTTAAATATTTATCGAAAAAAGCGTTTTTTTTGTCGCATATTTTTCTTAAATCTGGTCTAATCCGTCTCTCAAGTTTTTCAGCAGATAAGCTTTTGGCGGTATCGGAATTGGGTTGGTTTTTGCAGCAAAATTTAAAAATTTTCCTGTATAAAAATTTGACAAAAATCGGAATACTGTTTATTATCTTGCTTCTCGGAGTGTAGCGCAGCCCGGTAGCGCACCTGGTTTGGGACCAGGGGGTCCAAGGTTCGAATCCTTGTACTCCGACCAATAAGTAGAAAAGGGGCTGTCTTCGGACAGCCCCTTTTTTCATTTCCGTTTGATAAAATCAAGCACTGCAACGAAGCGATCTCACGATCGGAATCAAGGCATCAACTGTGTATGAATCCGGCCGTAGCTCAACTGGATAGAGCATTCGGCTTCTACCCGAAATGTTGGGGGTTCGATTCCCTCCGGCCGGACCAGTTATGTTGTTGAAAATCAATAACTTATGCTTGTTTTATGATTGCTGGAGATAGTTGAGGAATATTTCCCCGAACTTACCTCAATCTTGTCCAGCTCTTCTGTAGCGTTATGTTCGCCATTTATCCACGCTGCATCGTCCTTAGAACACATCTATACCGCACCTCAGTTGCCCGGCAATATCGGCGGCAGATCAAATCAATCTTCTTCCGCTGAGCTGTTACTTATTTCAGGAGGCATGCGGGAAAACACTTTGGCGTACACCTCAGGATAGTCTGGATGTTGTTTCAACTCTGCACATTCCGGAATGCTGAGTGAAAAAGGCAAGACGCCAAATCCGGTTTCAGCTGCCGCCTTCACTTTTATCATCGCTTCGTCAATCATCCCCATTGCAACTAAAGCTGCCAGATGTATTCCATGGATACTGCCATGCTTTTCAATGACTTCCAGCGCCCCAGCATGATTACCGCAACGCGCAAGTATGTATGCCACGGCCCTCGACGATTGGGCGTGTGCGTAGCGGTTTTTTTGTACGAAATGACGTGCAGCATGGGCGAGTTCCGGTTGCGGATCAACCATGGCTAGTATGTAGAGTAGTTGCAGATAAACATAGGGACTATCCGGATGAGATGAATATGCGCTTCGCGCTTGAGCCAGTACTTCGGCTGGATCAATATTTGCGCAAGCGTAGGCACGTACCAGCGCGCCGGCCATATTCGGCGAGAATGGATTGAGTTGAACAGCGGTACGAAAAGCGCTAATGGCCTCAGATGGAGCATTCCTGTTTAATAGATGAAACCCATAACGGTAAAAGGCGGCGTCGTCGTCTGGAAACATTTGTAATGCTTGTTCATGTGCACCCCTGGCTTCATCGAAATGCCATTTACAATCCAAGAGGTAACCTCTCTGCGATTGCAGGCCTTGCAAATAGGGTTCGGCATCTTGAACTAACTTTAATTGACTAAGGGCATCGTCAATTTGTGAGCGCTGAATATTGCCATCAAAAAATGCTCTCTCGGCGACGTATTGTGCAAGTAACAGTTTGGCGAGCATATAGTCGGGAGCTTTGGAAATGACATTTTTGAGTATTGACTCCGCTTGGGAAAATGCATCCTGCGAACGATTTTCCAGTAGTTGCCGGGCGTGGATGCAAGCCTCGACTAATGCGGCGTGAGGCTTTACTACATCAGGTTTTTCGGGGGCATGAACCGTCGCCGGTACAAGGGATAATCGCCGCACCTTATCCGACAAAATCGCCAAGCGATAACCTTGACCATAGAAGGAGTCGATCTGTACTACACCGGTATAGGAGAGGGCTCGGCGCAGCCGCGTAATACATCGCGCCAAACCATCATCTGACATGCGCCCGGCCCAAACATTTTTTGAAAAATCTTTTTTTTCAACCACTTTTGGCCATGCGCCCAACAGCAGGCGGAAGGTTCCGCGTTCCTTGGGAGGCAAAAAGAGAAGTGAGTTTTTGTAAAAAATAAAGCCATCCTGGTCTACATCGAACCCGGCTGATAAAGGATCTATATTGGCAAGTGCGCTTGATGAATTAAGCATTTTCAGTCATCCAAAACATTTCGTGTGACCTTTGTAATTATTGACAACTAAATTGGGTGCTCAATGCATTTACAATTTTGCGCCAATTCCTGTGTTCTGCAACAAGGCACCTATTAGTCTTTATTTGGTCGCGTTGTTACTTATTCAGGAGGCATGTGGGCAAATACTTTTGCATGCACCGAAGGATAGTCAGGATGCTGTTTCAGCGCCGCATTTTCAGGAACGTTAAGTAAAAAAGGCAAGACGCCAAATCCGGTTTCAGCTGCCGCCTTCACTTTTATCATCGCTTCGTCAATCATTCCCATTGCCATTAAAGCTGCCAGATGTATCCCATGAATACTGCCATGCTTTTCAATGACTTCCAGAGCACCTGCATGATCACCGCAACGCGCAAGTATGAATGCTACGGCCCTGGACGTGAGGGCGTGCGCATAACGGTCCTTTTGCACGAAATGACGTGCGGCGTGGGCGATTTCCGGCTGCGGGTCCACCAGGGCTAACGTATAAAGTAGAACCACATAGGGCCAGGGACTATCCGGATAAGATGAAGATGCGCTTCGTGCTTGCGCTAACAGTTCGGCAGGATCCATGCCTGCGCAAGCGTAGGCACGTACTAGCCCAGCGGCGATATTCGGCGAGAACGGATTGAGTTTAGCCGCAAAACGGAAAGCGTTGACTGCCTCGGATAAAGCATTAGTGCAGATCAGATGAAAACCATAACGATAATAGGCAGCGTCATCGTCGGGAGACATTTGCAACGCTTGTTCGTGCGCGACCCTGGCCTCATCGAAATGCCACTTGCAATCAAGAAGATGGCCGATCAGTGATTGCAAACCTCGCAGATGTGGTTCGGTATCTTGGACGGTTCTTAACTCGCTAAGGGCGTCGTCAATTTGCGACCGCTGTATATTCGCATCAAAAAAACCCCGTTCGGCGACGTATTGTGCGAGCAACAGTTTAGCCACCATATAGTCGGGAGCCTTGGAGACGACATTTTTAAGTATTGATTCCGCTTGGGAAAAGGCATCTTGCGAACGACGTTCAAATAATTGCCGAGCGTGGATGCAAGCCTCGACTAATGCGGCGTGAGGCTTTTTCACATCAGATTTTTCGGAGACATGAACCGTCGCCGGTACAAGGGATAATCGCCGCACCTTATCCGACAAAATCGCCAGGCGATAACCTTGGCCATAGAAAGAGTCGATCTGTACTACACCGGTATAGGAGAGGGCTCGACGCAGCCGCGTAATACATCGCGCCAAACCATCATCTGACATGCGCCCGGCCCAAACATTTTTTGAAAAATCTTCCTTTGAAACCACTTTCGGCCAAGCACTCAATAATAGGCGGAAGGTCCCCCGTTCCTTGGGAGGCAAAAAGAGAAGTGAATTCCTGTAAAAAATAAAACCATCCTGGTCTACACCGAACCCGGCAGATAATGGATCTATATTGGCAAGTGCGCTTGATGAATTAATCATTTTTGTGTCTCCCACAACATTTGCTGTGATCTGCGCAATCATTAACAACTAAATTTTTGTTTTTGGCCCCACACATTTACGGTTTTGCGCCAATTTCTGTGTCCTGCAACAAGGCACCTATCAGTCTATATTTAGTCGCGCTATTACTTATTCAGAAGGCATTCGGGAAAATACTTTGGCGTACACCTCGGGATAGTCTGGATGCTGTTTCAACTCTGCACATTCCGGAACGATGAGTGAAAAAGGCAAAACGCCAAATCCGGTTTCAGCTGCAGCCTTCACTTTTATCATCGCTTCGTCAATCATTCCCATGGCAATTAAAGCCGCCAGATGTATTCCATGAATACTGCTATGTTTCTCGATGATTTCCAGCGCTCCTGCATGATCACCGCAACGTGCAAGCACATACGCTACGGCCCTGGAGGCGAAGGCATGTGCATGACGGTCTTTTTGTACAAAATGACGAACGGCATGAGCTATCTCCGGCTGCGGATCTATCCAGGCCAGTATATAGAGTAAATACAGATAAGCTGCGGGACTATCCGGATGAGATGAATATGCGCTCCGTGCTTGAGCAAGCACTTCAGCTTGATCCAGATTTTCGCAAGCGTAGGCGCGCGCCAACGCCACAGCTATCTTCGGCGAGTGTGGATTGAGTTGAACGGCAGAACGTAAAACGCGGATGGCCTCGGATGACGCATTGGTGTCAATCAGATGAGTGCCATAACGATAATAGGCGGCGTCATCGTCGGGGAACATTTGCAATGCTTGTCTGTGCGTGACCCTGGCTTCATCGAAATGCCATTTGGCATCAAGGAGATAGCCTTTCTGTGATTGCAGGCCTTGCAAATAGGGCTCGGCGACTTCAACTGTCCTTAATTGGTTAAGAGCGTCGTCAATTTGTGAGCGCTGTATATTCCCGTCATAAAATGCCCTGTCGGCTACATATTGTGCAAGCAACAGTTTGGCGAGCATATAACCAGGAGCTTTAGAGATGACATTTTTGAGTATTGATTCCGCTTGGGACAGGGAATCCAATGAGCGATTTTCCAGTAATTGCCGGGCGTGGATGCAAGCCTCGACTAATGCGGCGTGAGGCTTTACCACATCAGATTTTTCAGGGACATGTACCGTTGCCGGCACACCTGTTAATCGCCGTACCTTATCCGACAAAATCGCCAGGCGATAACCTTGACCATAGAAGGAGTCAATCTGTACTACACCGGTATAGGAGAGGGCTCGGCGCAGCCGTGTAATACATCGCGCCAAACTATCATCTGACATACGTCCGGCCCAAACATTTTTTGAAAAATCTTCTTTTGAAACTACTTTCGGCCAGGCACTCAACAACAGACGGAAGGCCCCGCGTTCCTTGGGAGGCAAAAAGAGAAGTGAATTTTTGTAAAAAATAAAGCCATCCAGGTCTACATCGAACCCGGCAGATGATGGATCTATATTGGCAAGTGCGCTTGATGAATTAATCATTTTTGTCACCCACAACATTTGCTGTGATCTGCGCAGTCATTGACAACTAAATTTTTGGCTCAGCACATTTACGGTTTTTCCCCACTTTCCGTATTCTGCAACGCACCGCCTTGGACATGCGCAGTTTCCACGTTTTGCAAACCAAGCACCGCATCGACAATCCCTGCCAAGGCTGACGGAACTTGGACGGCGTCGGCATTGGCAAATACTTTAACGCCATTTAGATAAAAGTTTTTTAATGTGGTGTGAAAACCGACTTGCACTGTAGCTGCTGTGCCTTCTGCGGATATAAGTTGCCGATTCGGCGAGACAACAATGTTGATGAAGCCGGATTTTTCCAAATGCTCCACCACTTTTCCGACATCCGCTTCCGTTGGCGCAAATCGTTTAGTAAATTGTTCCGGCGTCAAAAATTTCCCGTAGGAGGGACTGCCAGGTGTATTTATTTCTCGTAAAAATTTGTCGAGACCAGCTTTGTCCCGCAACTTCAAACTTACCGTCACATGCACAGGCTCATCGGGGGCCATCTGGATTGCAGAATCAGCCGGTGTCGACGTATCGGTGCTGCCAGTCGCATTTTTTTCTTTGGCTAGAACTTGCGGTAAGAATGCCTGGGTTTTGGTCGCTACCCATGCCGGGACATCTGAAGCGACACCCGGAGCTGACAAAAATGTAAACGCTGCCGCGAATATCAGCGGTGACACGGGAATTCGATGCATTTCAAAACCTCCGTTTCAGAACGATGAGAGTCCTCGATGAATAAATCGGGATTGTTGAAATTGCATGATTACGAATGAAGCGCGCACGAATATAATTTGATCAGCATCAACAGTCTATCACCATAGCCGGCGCAGAAACTCCTCCCAGATTATTGTCTGTATCGCGTATGCGGAATGTGCCTCAATATATAACTGACATCAAGAAAGTACTATTGCTCAGCCAGTAACCAGGCGGTGGTATATCTTGGCGAGTTCAATATTTTGATTCGTCGAAACATCACTGAACTGAAATTCCTATCGATCTGGAATGCGGCTTATGCGCTTCAACTTGGCATAGAAGTACTTGCTTCGTCAATCGTCATTTTCTTCAATGGGATGTTGATGCAAGAATAGTGGCGGCACGTTTTTCCAGGGGCTCAGCCTTCTCCTCTCGTCCGGTCTGACGGTATACTAGGGCCAACTGACTGAGCGTGTTGGCTACATCACGATGATCTTGGCCAAGTATCTGCTCCTTTATCTTCAGCACACGCTTGAGAATCGATTCTGCCAACGAGTATTGTTTTTGGGTGGAATATAGCCACGCAAGATTGCTCATTATTCCCGCAATATCCAGAGGGAGGGAAGTGGGTGTTCCTTGAATAACTTGGAGGGCCTTTTGCTCCGCAGCGATGGCTGCGGAAAATTGTCCTTGCTGACTCAGTGCCACGGCTTGGTTATTCAAACTACCCCAGCTATCATCTTGTGCGTATGCTAGCAAACTCTCGCCAAATGCCAGTAAAAGAAACAGCAATGATTTCGTCAATATTTTCATGAGCTTATCGCTTCCTTCTACATCCGTTGATTTCAAATCGGCCATATTTTGGATCGTTCCATCGGTATTAATCTAGAAGCCCAGAAATAATGGATTTGTACCGCACTTCTGTAAGTTGGCCTTGTATAGTTCATTGAAAACAATTGAGGCAGTTCAGGAGCGATAAATGAGCGCCTGTTAGTGGCTTGCTCCGATTCCTGTGGGGTAGATATATGTGCCATCTTCGATGTTTTCATTACATTACAGTTCCTTGAGTCATCGGTTGATAAGCGGATGCTCAAACTACGCTTTTGCAACGCCCAAACGGATCATGGCTGTGAAAAATCGGTGGATCGTTGCTCGCATTGGCAGCGGCATTTTCAGCTAACACTTCCTTTATCGTCGTTACAGAAACGCCATACCTATTGGCAAGCATCCGGACAGGTGCAATGCTGCCGGAATTTATCAGCGTCGCATGTTCGGCTTTTAATGCCACGTGGCACCACGTTCCGTCTTGACTCCTGGCCGTGCCGGGCTTTTTAGAGATTTGCATATTGGATAGATTTGTATGTTGGACTCGTGCATTAAAGGTGCCGGCCAGTGGGTCGTGGATAGAGGGGAAATAACTACCCTGGAGAGGGTCATGAACAGAGGGTAGGATCAGTGAGTTGGATCAGAATTTTTGTTGGTTGAAACCCGTTTGATAAAAACACGGTGTTTGAATATTCTTCTGAGGGCAACGCTGCAGATCACAAATGCGACTATCCCTACACCCCAGGCGATAAATGCCGGTTCAGTGGGAGCAATGCCTGAGATTTTGCATCCTAAAATTAAGCTTAATATTGCAACTACACCATATACGATCACAGGTATGCCGTATTCAACTTCAGCTTTGCAACCTCGGCAAGCAGCGGCGCCACGTACGATCAATCTTCGACAATGGGGGCATACGATATATTTCAACTTAATTATCCCGTGGCTTCTGCGTGGAAGAATTCAGAAGTGTATCGTCTGATGCTGCAAAAAAAGAATCGTTACAGATGGAGATATGCACAAGAGTAAGAAAGGATTGATTTAAAATTTTCGGTTGTAGGAAAACAAAAGCCCAGCGGTCCCAAGTAAAGAAACATCGATTGCGTCCCTTGGCGTTATTTTCCAGCCCACTTCGGGTATTAGAATTGGCGATAAGCCGTTGTAATTAAGCGGAACTTTATCTTTGTATTTCCCCGTATACCCATACATTAGTCCGGCTCCAATTTTTGCAAAAAGGGCAGGCTGTCCCAAAAGTTGATCCCACGTATACCCTACGTACGCAGCCGCTGTCGGTTGCCCAAAGGAGTTCGAGAACAGCACTCCTCCGACGAACCATTGATCTTCTCGGTGGTGCTCTATGCCGATTAAAAATACATTTTTATGCTCGGGGCTGTATTGATAATGGTAGGTATATGGAGAAAATTTCAGTTCCCAATAATCTTTATTGGAGAATGTCGCGATTTCTTCAGCATGCAATGAAGAGGCGATAAACAAGGACCCAGCCATTAAAATTGCCGCTGGAAACTTCAGAAAAATCATTGTGTGCCATTTCATTTTTGTTGCGGCATCGTAAAGCACTGGCGATGCAGATATGACGAAGGAATGACGACAATCAGCAACTGCTCAGAGTTTATGAATGACAATCAACGAAGCTGCGTACTCCATGGTCGATTTATAACCGGGCATGCTGGGATGTGTACGATTGGCCATTGCGGTCAATTGCTCTTTCAGCGCCAGTAAATACGTATTCGGATTGTTGGCATTGTTCTTGGCGAACTCACAAACATCTTTGACGATGTGATGAGTTGCGATTTTGACGTTTTGACCGTAAAGCGAAAGTGCAGATAGTGTTTCAATTTTTTTGAAATATGCATCGATCGAAATTTTTTCGAGCTGAGTGCTCATCGCGTGCTCCAGAAAGCAGAAGTACCATAGATATAATTTGTAACGATATTAGAAGTAGACAGGCCACCTGTCTATTAGCTTGTATGGGATTTCACAAGAGTTTTCAAATTCGTCATTAATAGGAAAGAATGTGCGTCTCCAGATACACACTCAGTACATGAGCATATTGCTGATTTACCCCGATGAACCCGATGTTATGTTCGGAAATGGGGCAATTGCTGGCGCAAATACCCGGGCAGGTCACCTGAGCATTGCCCATCTGAATGTCTTCATCAAGAACAGGTCGGATTTCGCGCGTTATTTTTTGACGTGCATCATCTGAGATGTTGAAAGCGTAGCCGGGGAGATGTAGCACGCTCACCCTGCTAAAAATGTGAACTGGCAGGGGATTCGAACATGTGTAAAGTAAATTCTGTTGGGCAATTGCCGCCCTCATCCTGAGGGGCAGCATATACGTCGTGCGTGCGCCGCCGCCGATGACAACAGGCTTGCGCAGGTGAGGGCGAAGACACCCGCCATGGTCGTGACTTGTTAACACGGCAGTTTTTTATCCGGAGCGACAGCAGCGTATCCAGCCGGCGCACCGGGTAACACGCAGACGCCTTCAGCATTTATCCGTTCGGAAAATAGCTGGTCGGGCGTGAAAACTATTCTGGATAAGCATTAATTTGCCGATGATCATGGCGGCCCTGTACCAGCAAAGTAATGCCACTATACGCAAAATTCCTTAAAAGCCAGAATCGGCGTCAGCCATTTTTTTGCTTGAGATAATAGTCGCCTGTGCGAAATTTAGCCCGATGATCTCCCATCAAGGCGCGTAACTCCCTGACGGTGAGATGACTGGTTTCTTGCATTCGCACCAGAAGCGATGCGCCAACAGGCATATGGTGATGCCGGATCTTGCTGACGACCGGAGGCGCGACTTCAAGCGCGCGGGCCAGCGCCGCATCGTTTTTTAAATGCAATTTTTCGATCAGGGAATCGAGCAAGGGATTTGGATCATAGGTTGCTAGCTCGTTGATTACATTGTTGCCTGGAGCGCTAGTGGCAGGAATAGTATGCATGGCAAATTATCTCCTTATGCTGTTTTAAACAATGGGACAGTCAACAGAGCAACAATAATCAATATAGCAAAAGCGTTTCAATTTGATATCTCCAGATTGTTATATTTTTACGTAATTGATGTATTGATTTCCTGGTGGAAATATTGCGACCTGTTGCAGCAAAAGGCGGCCCATTTATCTTGGCTGGGGAAATAGCCGCATAAGAGGAACATCCTCTCTTTTCTTCCTTGGCGATGGTTCTATCACCATTGCCATGAAATCTCCATTGCCGCCAAGGACATGCAAGCCATGGTGAGCCATTGGATAGGTACGTTCCCAACTGCAATCTCGGACAGACTACGGTGGCGATCCACGGTCGCTTCTGCAAACGTCACTTAGTGGCTGGACTCGGGACGATTTCATCGTTAAAAACGCGTAGCGACGTGCCCGCACTGGATGCGATGCCGTCTGGAGCCGTGAATGCTTAATTCAATTTAATTGTCGACGGCTTGAGCAAGATCGACATCTCCTGTATTCCCGAATTCGAAGCAATAGATCTCGGCATAAGTGGATCTTTTAACGTGTTCGATGCGGTCAAGTTGAGGTTTCACGGGAAGAAATAACAAGATGTTTTCATGGATTTAAAAAAAATGATAACGGCCTATCAAACTCATGAATTGTCGATGTTGTCTCAATATCGATTAGTCAAATTGACGAGTGCTGATCTCCATCCACGTATAAGCGAGTAGCAGCGAAACATAGATGAAAAATTGAGAGAATGCTGAGTGAGCTTCACACCAGCTGTGAAATGCGGGCGATATGGCGAATGCTAACGGCGCGAGTACGAAAAAAATCAATCCGGCTATGCCTCCCAAGGCCAGCTGCGCCAGGATTTTCTTCATCGTGATCTCCAGACACTATCCCTCTAAAATCATCGTCCAGATCAAAGCAATTTGTCCAATGTCAAAATATGTAGTTTTCAATTTTTTTCAAATACCGTTGCTCCACATAAAAGCCAGACTAGACATCCAACCTGGCGCATAACCCGATGCCCTTACAAAAAAATCGCGCGGTGATTTAGATTGCGGTCGCCATGGCCAAAAACATTCCTGCGGCGAATTACCTGTCTGCTGTTATTGGCTCCAATGAAGCGCTGCTGGTATCTAACTCTCTGTCGACCTGGCACGCGCCATCCGCATCACTCCGGTGCTGGCCGATTGGTTCGCGATTACCTGCGAGCATGTTCATGCTGGTATTGAATTTCTAGTGGGGCCTATTTGCACTGGTCACAGCACATGAGGTTTTTAAGGAAATTAACGAAGCCGACATCATCGGTACATTGACGCGCCGCCATTTGAGAAACAAGGATGATCCAAGTAATTAATACGCTGGTCAACCTGGCTCTGCCGGTTTTTTGCTTATGGGCCATCTTGAAAAGCAACTTGAGACACGGGTGCTTGGTAGGGCCGCACTTTCGCCGGTGTCAATCACTTCCTTTGTGGGCATCATGCGACCGGATGCTTTGGGCTTTTTGGTCGGGCAATCTGAAGCGTTGCGGAACGTCGCGGTAGCGATTCTCGCAGTGTGGTTTTGGATGGAGTGGCGCAAGTGCAATCGTGATGCAGGGAGCAAGGAGGGCGAGTTCGCATCGCGTGGAATGTTCTCATGCATATGACCTGATCCCCTTCCTTTATGTCGCTCCAAATTCTTCAATAGAAGCAATGTGATGCCGAATGTCACCGTGGCAAAAATATGTGAATTTAAAGTAACAAATGCTGGCTCAATGTTGGCGGAATTATGGCGGCCATAAACAGCAAGGCAACAAATGTTGACGGTTTGTTGACTATTTGGTTAAGCATTGTCTCGTACTTTTTTTAATCTAAAAATCCCCTCTACACTTCCAGCCATTTGTAGCGCCGTCGATGGCTGATCCGTCTGGGGATAACTCTCTGGAATTCCGTAAGCGTCGCGTCGCATGCTCAATTTCTAGGGCGTTGATCGCAGAAGTTGGAGCGATTTTCGGGAAAAAAACACCATTTCTCTTAGTGGGCTGAGTCCGATTTCCAATCTTGCTGCACGTATTGCGGGAGTATAAAAATGAACAAAATTTTCAGAGTTATTTGGAATAAAGCCACTGGTCAATGGTGTGTGGTTGGGGAGCTGGCAAAGAGTCAGAGCAAAGGGAGAAGCTGCGTCGAAGTATCATCAAATGCACAATCGTTTGCATCGATAGCACAAAGAGGTGCTATAAGGCAGATCGCTCAGAACATTGCGGCTATTTTTCTCATGGGAGCTTTAGCCGATACTGCGTGGGCAGGCTCAATAGGCAATTGCAGTGGAAACGTCGGTGGAGTAAATACTTGGGGCATTGTAGGTACAGGGAACTGGGTCCAGGGTACTTGGAGCGGCACTGAAGGAAATTGCGGCTCTGGTACTGGGGTAATTATTTCAGAAGCGACGAACGGTAACGGCGGAATAGCTGGTTCTGATGCTTATATGTGGATTGGTGCCACAGGCAATAATGCCACAGGTGTGATTACGCTTTATGGTCCTTCTGGCATAAATTTTAAAGGCAACACAGCTGTAACCGGGACATTTTCCAGCAGTGGTCTTGCGACGTTTTCCAGCGGTGCCAGTCTCGCAGGAAATAAGCTTACAAATGTCGCCGCCGGTACGGTAGCAACTGACGGAGTGAATTTTAGCCAACTAACCTCGCTATCGACTTCAACTTCGACTGGCCTGAGCACGACCAATAGTAATGTGACCTCGTTGTCGACATCTGCCTCGACCGGCATCACGTCGTTGTCCACTAGCTTGAGTACCACCAATAGCAACGTGACTTCCTTGTCGACTTCGGCCTCGACTGGTATCAGCACCAACGCCAGCAAAATCGGTTCGCTGTCGACCTCGGCGTCGACCGGCATCACTTCGTTGTCGACTGGCTTGAGCACGACCAATAGCAATGTGACTTCGTTGTCGACATCTGCCTCGACCGGCATCACGTCGTTGTCCACTGGCTTGAGTACCACCAATAGCAGCGTGACGTCCTTGTCGACCTCGGCTTCGACCGGCATCACTTCGTTGTCCACGGGATTGAGCACCACCAATAGCAACTTGACTTCGTTATCTACCTCGGCCTCGACTGGCATCACCTCGTTGTCGACGGGCTTGAGTACGACCAATAGCAACGTGGCTTCGTTATCTACCTCGGCCTCGACGGGTATCACTTCGTTGTCCAGTGGCTTGAGCACGACCAACAGCAATGTGACTTCGTTGTCGACCTCGGCCTCGACCGGGATCGCTTTGCTGTCAACGGGCCTGAGTTCGGTTAATAGTAATGTGACGTCGTTGTCGACGTCCACGTCGACCGGGATCAGCACCAACGCCAGCAACATCGGCTCGTTGTCGACTGGCCTGAGCACGACCAACAGCAACGTGACCTCGTTGTCGACCTCGACCTCGACAGGGATCAGTACCAACGCCAGCAACATTGGTTCGCTGTCGACGTCGACCTCGACCGGGATCAGCACCAACGCCAGTAACATCGGCTCGTTGTTAACGGGGTTGAGCACGACCAACAGCAATGTGACTTCGTTGTCGACCTCGGCCTCGACCGGGATCGCTTTGCTGTCAACGGGCCTGAGTTCGGTTAATAGTAATGTGACGTCGTTGTCGACGTCCACGTCGACCGGGATCAGTACCAACGCCAGCAACATCGGTTCGCTGTCGACAGGTCTGAGCACGACCAACAGCAATGTGACCTCGCTGTCGACGTCAGCCTCGACCGGGATCAGCACCAACGCCAGCAACATCGGCTCGCTGTCGACAGGTCTGAGCACCACCAACAGCAACGTGACCTCGTTGTCGACCTCGACCTCGACAGGGATCAGCACCAACGCCAGCAATATCGGTTCGTTGTCGACCGGCTTAAGCACGACCAACAGCAATGTGACGTCGCTGTCGACCTCGACCTCGACAGGGATCAGTACCAACGCCAGCAACATTGGTTCGTTGTCCACTGGCCTGAGCACGACCAACAGCAATGTGACGTCGCTGTCGACTTCAGCCTCGACCGGGATCAGCACCAACGCCAGCAACATCGGATCCTTGTCGACTGGTTTGAGCACGACCAACAGCAATGTGACGTCGTTGTCGACTTCAGCCTCGACAGGCATCAGTACCAATGCCAGCAATATCGGTTCCTTGTCCACCGGTCTGAGCACCACCAACAGCAATGTGACGTCGTTGTCGACCTCTGCCTCGACCGGGATCGCTTTGCTGTCAACGGGCCTGAGTTCGGTTAATAGTAATGTGACGTCGTTGTCGACGTCGGCCTCGACCGGCATCAGCACGAACGCCAGCAACATCGGTTCCTTGTCGACCGGCTTAAGCACGACCAACAGCAATGTGACGTCGCTGTCGACGTCAACCTCGACAGGGATCAGCACCAACGCCAGCAACATTGGTTCCTTGTCCACCGGCCTGAGTACGACCAATAGCAATGTGACCTCGCTGTCGACTTCTGCCTCGACCGGCATCAGCACTAACGCCAGCAACATCGGTTCGCTGTCGACTGGCCTAAGCACGACCAACAGTAATGTGACTTCGCTGTCGACGTCAGCCTCGACCGGGATCAGTACCAACGCCAGCAACATCGGCTCGTTGTCGACAGGATTGAGCACGACCAACAGCAACGTGACCTCGTTGTCGACCTCGACCTCGACAGGCATCAGCACCAACGCCAGCAATATTGGTTCGCTGTCGACTGGTTTGAGCACCACCAACAGCAACGTAACGTCGTTGTCGACGTCGACCTCGACAGGGATTAGCACCAACGCCAGCAACATCGGCTCCTTATCGACCGGCTTGAGCACGACCAACAGCAACGTGACGTCGCTGTCGACGTCGACATCGACAGGGATCAGCACCAATGCCAGCAACATTGGCTCGCTGTCCACTGGCCTGAGCACCACCAACAACAACGTGACGTCGCTGTCGACTTCGACTTCGACCGGCATCAGCACCAACGCCAGCAACATCGGTTCGCTGTCGACGGGTCTGAGCACAACCAACAGCAACGTGGCGTCGTTGTCGACCTCGACCTCGACGGGCATCAGCACGAACGCCAGCAACATCGGTTCGTTGTCCACTGGCCTGAGCACGACCAACAGCAACGTGACTTCGCTGTCGACTTCAACGTCGACAGGTATCAGCACTAACGCCAGCAATATCGGTTCGTTGTCGACCGGCCTGAGTACGACCAATAGCAATGTGACATCGCTGTCGACTTCTGCCTCGACAGGTATCAGCATCAACGCCAGCAACATTGGCTCCTTGTCGACTGGCCTGAGCACCACCAACAGCAACGTGACTTCGTTGTCGACGTCGACATCGACAGGGATCAGCACTAACGCCAGCAATATCGGCTCGTTGTCAACTGGCCTGAGCACGACCAATAGCAACGTGACTTCACTGTCGACTTCTGCCTCGACAGGCATCAGCACCAACGCCAGTAACATCGGTTCGCTGTCGACTGGACTGAGCACCACGAACAGCAATGTGACTTCGTTGTCGACCTCGACCTCGACCGGCATCAGCACCAACGCCAGCAATATCGGTTCGTTGTCCACTGGCCTGAGCACGACCAACAGCAACGTGACCTCGCTGTCGACCTCGACCTCGACCGGCATCAGCACCAACGCCAGTAACATTGGTTCGCTGTCGACGGGTCTGAGCACGACCAACAGCAATGTGACTTCGCTGTCGACCTCGACCTCGACAGGGATTAGCACCAATGCCAGCAATATCGGTTCGTTGTCAACTGGCTTGAGCACGACCAACAGCAATGTGACGTCGTTGTCGACCTCAACATCGACAGGGATCAGCACCAATGCCAGCAATATCGGTTCGTTGTCAACTGGCTTGAGCACGACCAACAGCAACGTGACTTCGCTGTCGACCTCGACATCGACAGGCATCAGCACGAACGCCAGCAATATTGGTTCGTTGTCGACCGGTCTGAGCACAACCAACAGCAATGTGATCTCGCTGTCGACGTCCACCTCGACGGGGATCAGTACCAACGCCAGCAACATCGGCTCGCTGTCGACCGGCCTGAGCACGACCAACAGCAATGTGACGTCGTTGTCCACGTCGACCTCGACAGGCATCAGCACGAATGCCAGCAACATCGGTTCGCTGTCGACGGGTCTGAGCACCACCAACAGCAACGTGACATCGCTGTCGACCTCAACCTCGACAGGGATCAGCACCAATGCCAGCAATATCGGTTCGTTGTCAACTGGCTTGAGCACGACCAACAGCAACGTGACTTCGCTGTCGACCTCAACATCGACAGGGATCAGCACCAATGCCAGCAATATCGGTTCGTTGTCAACTGGCTTGAGCACGACCAACAGCAACGTGACTTCGCTGTCGACCTCGACATCGACAGGCATCAGCACGAACGCCAGCAATATTGGTTCGTTGTCGACCGGTCTGAGCACAACCAACAGCAATGTGACCTCGCTGTCGACGTCCACCTCGACAGGGATCAGCACCAACGCCAGCAACATCGGTTCGCTGTCGACTGGCCTAAGCACGACCAACAGCAATGTGACGTCGCTGTCGACTTCAACGTCGACAGGTATCAGCACGAACGCCAGCAACATCGGTTCGCTGTCGACGGGTCTGAGCACGACCAACAGCAATGTGACTTCGCTGTCGACCTCGACCTCGACGGGGATCAGCACCAACGCCAGCAATATCGGCTCGTTGTCGACTGGCCTGAGCACGACTAACAGCAATGTGACCTCGCTGTCGACGTCAACGTCGACAGGGATTAGCACCAACGCCAGCAACATTGGTTCGCTGTCAACAGGCTTGAGCACGACCAACAGCAATGTGACTTCGTTGTCGACCTCGACATCGACAGGGATCAGCACCAATGCCAGCAATATCGGTTCGTTGTCAACTGGCTTGAGCACGACCAACAGCAATGTGACGTCGTTGTCGACCTCAACATCGACAGGGATCAGCACCAATGCCAGCAATATCGGTTCGTTGTCAACTGGCTTGAGCACGACCAACAGCAACGTGACTTCGCTGTCGACCTCGACATCGACAGGCATCAGCACGAACGCCAGCAATATTGGTTCGTTGTCGACCGGTCTGAGCACAACCAACAGCAATGTGATCTCGCTGTCGACGTCCACCTCGACGGGGATCAGTACCAACGCCAGCAACATCGGCTCGCTGTCGACCGGCCTGAGCACGACCAACAGCAATGTGACGTCGTTGTCCACGTCGACCTCGACAGGCATCAGCACGAATGCCAGCAACATCGGTTCGCTGTCGACGGGTCTGAGCACCACCAACAGCAACGTGACATCGCTGTCGACCTCAACCTCGACAGGGATCAGCACCAATGCCAGCAATATCGGCTCGTTGTCAACTGGCTTGAGCACGACCAACAGCAACGTGACTTCGCTGTCGACCTCAACATCGACAGGGATCAGCACCAATGCCAGCAATATCGGTTCGTTGTCAACTGGCTTGAGCACGACCAACAGCAACGTGACTTCGCTGTCGACCTCGACATCGACAGGCATCAGCACGAACGCCAGCAATATTGGTTCGTTGTCGACCGGTCTGAGCACAACCAACAGCAATGTGACCTCGCTGTCGACGTCCACCTCGACAGGGATCAGCACCAACGCCAGCAACATCGGTTCGCTGTCGACTGGCCTAAGCACGACCAACAGCAATGTGACGTCGCTGTCGACTTCAACGTCGACAGGTATCAGCACGAACGCCAGCAACATCGGTTCGCTGTCGACGGGTCTGAGCACGACCAACAGCAATGTGACTTCGCTGTCGACCTCGACCTCGACGGGGATCAGCACCAATGCCAGTAACATTGGTTCGCTGTCGACTTCGACCTCGACCGGGATCAGCACGAACGCCAGCAACATCGGTTCGCTGTCGACTGGCCTAAGCACGACCAACAGCAATGTGACGTCGCTGTCGACTTCAACGTCGACAGGTATCAGCACGAACGCCAGCAACATCGGTTCGCTGTCGACGGGTCTGAGCACGACCAACAGCAATGTGACTTCGCTGTCGACCTCGACCTCGACGGGGATCAGCACCAATGCCAGTAACATTGGTTCGCTGTCGACTTCGACCTCGACCGGGATCAGCACGAACGCCAGCAACATCGGTTCGTTGTCGACTGGCTTGAGCACCACCAACAGTAACGTGACCTCGCTGTCGACCTCGACCTCGACCGGCATCAGCACCAACGCCAGCAATATCGGCTCGTTGTCGACTGGCCTGAGCACGACTAACAGCAATGTGACCTCGCTGTCGACGTCAACGTCGACAGGGATTAGCACCAACGCCAGCAACATTGGTTCGCTGTCAACAGGCTTGAGCACGACCAACAGCAATGTGACGTCGTTGTCGACGTCAACATCGACCGGCATCAGCACCAACGCCAGCAATATCGGTTCCTTGTCGACTGGCCTGAGCACCACCAATAGCAATGTGACGTCCTTGTCGACGTCGACCTCGACCGGCATCAGCACCAACGCCAGCAATATCGGCTCGTTGTCGACTGGCCTGAGCACGACTAACAGCAATGTGACCTCGCTGTCGACGTCAACGTCGACAGGGATTAGCACCAACGCCAGCAACATTGGTTCGCTGTCAACAGGCTTGAGCACGACCAACAGCAATGTGACGTCGTTGTCGACGTCAACATCGACCGGCATCAGCACCAACGCCAGCAATATCGGTTCCTTGTCGACTGGCCTGAGCACCACCAATAGCAATGTGACGTCCTTGTCGACGTCGACCTCGACCGGCATCAGCACCAACGCCAGCAATATCGGTTCCTTGTCCACTGGCCTGAGTACGATCAATAGCAATGTGACATCGTTGTCGACCTCGACCTCGACAGGGATCAGCACCAACACCAGCAGCATTAGCTCGCTCTCGACATCGACCTCGACAGGTATCAGTACCAACGCCAGCAACATCGGTTCGCTGTCGACGGGGCTGAGCACCACCAACAGCAACGTGACCTCGTTGTCGACCTCGACCTCAACCGGCATCAGCACCAACGCCAGCAACATCGGTTCGCTGTCGACTGGCTTGAGCACCACCAACAGCAACGTGACTTTCCTGTCGACCTCGGCCTCGACAGGGATCAGCACCAACGCCAGCAACATTGGCTCCTTGTCGACTGGCCTGAGCACCACCAACAGCAACGCGACTTCGTTGTCGACGTCGACATCGACAGGGATCAGCACTAACGCCAGCAATATCGGCTCGTTGTCAACTGGCCTGAGCACGACCAATAGCAACGTGACTTCACTGTCGACTTCTGCCTCGACAGGCATCAGCACCAACGCCAGTAACATCGGTTCGCTGTCGACTGGTCTGAGCACGACCAATAGCAATGTGACTTCGCTGTCGACTTCTGCCTCGACAGGGATCAGCACCAACGCCAGCAACATCGGTTCGTTGTCGACTGGCTTGAGCACCACCAACAGTAACGTGACCTCGCTGTCGACGTCGACCTCGACCGGCATCAGCACCAACGCCAGCAATATCGGCTCGTTGTCGACTGGCCTGAGCACGACCAATAGCAGCGTGGCTTCGCTGTCGACCTCGACCTCGACAGGCATCAGCACCAACGCCAGCAACATCGGTTCCTTGTCGACTGGCCTGAGCACGACCAACAGCAACGTGACCTCGTTGTCGACTTCAACATCAACAGGGATCAGCACGAACGCCAGTAACATTGGTTCGCTGTCGACTGGCCTGAGCACGACCAACAGCAACGTGACGTCGTTGTCGACTTCAGCATCGACCGGCATCAGCACCAACGCCAGCAATATCGGTTCGCTGTCGACTGGTTTGAGCACAACCAATAGCAATGTGACTTCGCTGTCGACTTCGACATCAACAGGGATCAGCACGAACGCCAGCAACATTGGTTCGCTGTCGACTGGCCTGAGCACGACCAATAGCAATGTGACGTCGCTGTCGACCTCGGCATCGACAGGCATCAGCACCAACGCCAGCAACATTGGTTCGCTGTCGACTGGTTTGAGCACGACCAATAGCAATGTGACGTCGCTGTCGACGTCCGCCTCGACTGGCATCAGCACCAACGCCAGCAATATTGGTTCGCTGTCGACGTCGACATCAACAGGGATCAGCACCAACGCCAGCAATATCGGCTCGCTGTCGACTGGATTGAGCACGACCAACAGCAACGTGACGTCGTTGTCGACTTCTACCTCGACAGGGATCAGCACCAACGCTAGCAACATTGGTTCGCTGTCGACTTCGACATCAACAGGGATTAGCACCAACGCCAGCAATATCGGTTCCTTGTCCACCGGTCTGAGCACGACCAACAGCAACGTGACGTCGTTGTCGACCTCGACCTCGACCGGCATCAGCACCAACGCCAGCAATATCGGTTCCTTGTCCACTGGCCTGAACGCAACGAATAGCAATTTGACTTCATTGTCGACGTCGACATCAACGGGGTTCGCTTCCTTGTCTACTGGTGTTGCAAATTCAGTTCAGTACGATAATCCTGGTCACACCAGCGTTACATTGGGCGGAGTGGGCGCGACTACACCGGTGACGTTGACTAACGTTGCGGCTGGCGTGAAGCCAACAGATGCGGTCAATTTCAGTCAGTTATCGTCTCTGTCGACATCGACTTCGAGCGGCCTGAGTACGGCGACAAGCGGCATCGCTTCCTTGTCGACCGGCCTGAGCACGACTAACAGCAACGTGACATCGCTGTCGACTGGTTTGAGTAATACCAACAGTAATATGTCATCGCTGTCCACAGCAACTTCAACTGGCTTCAGCACTGCTGCAAGTGGTATTTCTTCGTTGTCCACCGGTTTGAGCAGCACCAACAGCAACGTGGCGTCGTTGTCGACGGGATTGTTGTCCTTGTCGACGGGGCTAAGTCAAATTGGCTCTCTGTCAACTGGCCTGGTGGCTGCGGTGGCTGGAAATGCAGCGCTGAAGCCGTTGGCGGATGCGTCGAATGCTGCTGCCGCGAATGGCGCCATGCTGGGTGGAACCATCATGGGTGGTTCCAACGGCGACGGCACAGTCCAGACCCTCGGCACCAGTGGTGCTGTCGTGAAGACGGTTACCCCTTCAACCTGTACCACCGTCAGCGGCATTGATGCAACTGGAACAGGCCTGTGCGCGCAAGCGACTAAAGATGGCGCCACAGCGCTTGGCTCCAACGCGCAAGCGACCGCTACCAATACCACTGCGGTTGGTTTCCGCGCGTTGGCCTCCTCGGCGGGTGCTGTGGCGCTCGGTTATAACGCCCAGGCCACCGGCGATCCTACCGTGGCAATCGGCTATAACTCGCTTGCCGCCGGCAATAACTCTGTGGCGATGGGGGCAGGAGCGCAAGCAACCGGCACCAATTCCGTAGCGCTGGGTGCCGGTTCCGTAGCCGATCAGGACAATACGGTGTCTGTAGGTGCTCCTGG
Source organism: Collimonas arenae (assembly GCF_000786695.1). NCBI lineage: Bacteria > Pseudomonadati > Pseudomonadota > Betaproteobacteria > Burkholderiales > Oxalobacteraceae > Collimonas > Collimonas arenae. Next base: position 2,345,160 of record NZ_CP009962.1, read on the forward strand.
CAGTGAGCGCCGTATCACCAACGTGGCCGCTGGCGTCAATCCGACCGATGCAGTGAATGTCTCGCAATTGACTAACGTTCAAAATCAGGTCGGCAATGTTCAACGCATCGCTTATTCGGGTATTGCCATGAGCATGGCGATGTCAGGTGCGGTCATGCCGACGCTGGAGGCCGGTGACAAAGGTGTTGGCGTCGGTCTTGGCTCCTACCAAGGCTATAGTTCGGTGGCTCTGCAGTTCAAGGCTGTCAGCAAGAGCGGCAACAGTGCCTGGGGCGGCGGTATTAGTACGACTACCAGCGGTGGCGTAGGCGTCAACGTTGGTTTCGGTTTCAAGTGGAAATAAAAATTTCTATTGGAAGCATATCTGTGCGGGTGTGATCTCCCATGCCCGCACGTATTTTACGCACAGCGATATTCACATTTTCAAGCAAACGCTACTAGTTCGACTAACGGTTATTTTTGAGTCGAGGTAATCGTTTGAAATCAATTTAGTTAGTTCAACCTTGGAGAATGATCGGAATTCTTCAAGGAAAGCAGTGTGAAAAGCTGGAACCACTCCTGGCGGGAAAAGGGGGAGGGCTGTAGGACTCATGGTCGTAACAAGCATCTATTTATCGATGCAGTGCTATGGCGAGTGGTTGAGCAATGTGCTTGGCGCAAATTGTCTGCTAGGTTTGGGAAATAGAACATCGTTTATATGCGCTTCAAGCGATCGAATGGAAGTGGCGTCTGGCGTCGTTTAGCAGGGGATTTGCACGATGCCAGAATTGCAGGCATTCATGCAGACAATTGCTGCATATAGGGACGAAATGATTTGCTAGCAGATGTGGAGGGCGAATCGGAAAAATCAACGTGATTGACCTGTTCCTTAAATTAATACTGAACCGAGAAGTCGCACGGGCGAAACTGATCGGTTGAATCCGTCTCAGCTTTTAGTAGAAATTTCCGACTCCATTGCCCCGTCAGACATGGTGCTTTTCCTTGCCTGACGGTGAATTCTGCCGGCGTCGCCCATTGTAATGCAGAGTGAGGGTGGCTTTCATTACAGTCCTGACGCCATTCTTCAATCTTGTCGCTGACGTCGTCAAGCGACAGAAACCAATGCGTATTCAGGCACTCCCAACGGAACCGTCCGTTAAAGCTTTCGATCTGTGCGTTGTCGGTCGACGTGCCTGGTGGCTGAAGTCTAGCTCAACACCACGTTCATACGCCATCGGTCCATCACCTTGGAAATGAATGCGCTACCGTTGTCGGCCTTGATCGTTGCCGGCAAGCCGCGCTGCGCAGCGATGCGATTCAATGCATTGATGACATCTTCTCCCTTTAACTTTGTCCGACCTCGATCGCCAGGTATTCGCGTTTGTAATTGATTGTCAACGACAGTCATTGCCATCGGGCATCGTCCGTCGAACCGAGCATCCGCGACGAAACTCATGCTCCAGATCTGGTTCATCGCGGCCACGAGGTATTTCGGCTGATGCAGGTGTGCGGCGTTGTTTCTCCTGGGCTATTTAAACTGCAGCGACAGCGTCTCTTCCTTTGTTTTTCTCCCAATTCCTCAGTAGGCGCAATGTGAAGTTAGATGTCACTGCGGCAATAATGTGTAAATTTAAAGCAACAAATGCTGACTGAATGTTGGCGAAATTTTGACGGTCGCAAACAGCAAAGCAACGAATGTTGGCGGCTTGTTGACCATTTGGTTAAGCATTGTCCAGTAGTGTATTTTTTCTAAAAATCCCCTCTACACTTCCAACCATTCATAGCGCCGTCGATGGGCGATTCACCTGGGAATAATTCCTTGGAGCTCCGTAAGCGTCGTGTCGCAGGTTCAATTTCTTGAGCGTTGATAGAGGAAATTGGACCAATTTACCGGCAGCAAAAACACCATTTCTCATGGCTGGCTGAGTCTGAATTTCAATCTTATTGCGCGTATCGCGGGAGTGTAAAAATGAACAAGATCTATCGGGTTATCTGGAGCAAAATCACGGGCGACTATTGCGTGGTGGGTGAATTTGCAAAAAGTGGGGGCAAGGGCAAGAGTAATATTTCGGTGTCGCAATCCAGCAAAATATCTGAAGCGGTGGAGCGGAATTTTTCTGTGAAGGTCATAGCTAGAAATATTGCGGCTATCTTTCTTTTAGGTATTTTGACGGATACGGCGTGGGCTGGCTACATGGCGAATTGCCCAGGAAACGGCGGTAATGTTTGGCAACTCTGGGGTGTTAGTAGCGGCTGGACCGCCGGGGCAGCTAATGTCGGTGAAGGGGCTTGTGCATCCACGGCAACAGGGGTGATCTTATCAGAGGCTCCCGGTGGAAATGGCACTGGAACAACTGCGTATCTGCAGGTTGGTCAATCGGGGACTGGTACGACGAGTACTATTACTGGAGCCATCACACTTTATGGCCCGGCAGGTATAAATTTAAAAGGCAACACGGCTGTGACCGGGACATTTTCCAGTAGTGGTCTTGCGACGTTTAACGGCGGAGCAAGTCTGGCAGGAAATAAGCTTACTAATGTCGCCGCCGGCACGGTAGCAACTGACGGAGTGAATTTTGGCCAACTAACCTCGCTATCGACTTCGACATCGAGCGGCATCAGCACCAACGCTAGCAACATCGGTTCGTTGTCGACGGGGCTGAGCACGACCAACAGCAATGTGACCTCGTTGTCGACCTCAGCGTCGACGGGCATTACCTCGTTGTCCACTGGTTTGAGCGCCACCAATAGCAATGTGACCTCGCTGTCGACATCGGCTTCGACTGGCATCACTTCGTTATCTACTGGCTTGAGCACGACCAATAGCAATGTGACGTCGCTGTCAACCTCGGCGTCGACGGGCATTACCTCGTTGTCCACTGGTTTGAGCGCCACCAATAGCAATGTGACCTCGCTGTCGACTTCGGCTTCGACTGGTATTACTTCGCTGTCAACGGGTCTGAGCACGACCAACAGCAATGTGACGTCGTTGTCGACCTCGGCTTCGACTGGTATCACTTCGCTGTCAACGGGGCTGAGCACGACCAATAGCAATGTGACGTCGTTGTCGACTTCGACTTCGACTGGTATCACTTCGCTTTCAACGGGCCTGAGCACGACCAATAGCAACGTGACGTCGCTGTCGACCTCGGCATCGACCGGGATCAGCACCAACGCCAGCAACATTGGCTCCTTGTCAACGGGGTTGAGCACCACCAACAGCAACGTGACTTCGTTGTCGACGTCGACCTCGACAGGGATCAGCACTAACGCCAGCAACATCGGCTCGTTGTCCACTGGCCTGAGCACAACAAACAGCAACGTAGCCTCGCTGTCGACTTCGGCATCGACCGGCATCAGCACCAACGCCAGCAATATCGGTTCGCTGTCGACCGGTCTGAGCACGGCCAATAGCAATGTGACGTCGTTGTCGACGTCAACATCGACCGGCATCAGCACCAACGCCAGCAATATCGGTTCCTTGTCGACTGGCCTGAGCACGACCAATAGCAATGTGACGTCGTTGTCGACTTCTGCCTCGACAGGTATCAGCACGAACGCCAGCAACATCGGTTCGCTGTCGACGGGTCTGAGCACGACCAACAGCAATGTGACTTCGCTGTCGACCTCGACCTCGACTGGTATCAGCACCAACGCCAGCAACATCGGCTCCTTGTCGACTGGTTTGAGCACGACCAACAGCAATGTGACTTCGCTGTCGACATCGACTTCGACAGGGATTAGCACCAACGCCAGCAACATCGGCTCGTTGTCGACCGGCCTGAGCACCACGAACAGCAATGTGACTTCGTTGTCGACCTCGACCTCGACCGGCATTAGCACCAACGCCAGCAATATCGGCTCGTTGTCGACCGGCCTGAGTACGACCAATAGCAATGTGACATCGCTCTCGACCTCGACTTCTACCGGCATCAGCACTAACGCCAGCAACATCGGTTCGCTGTCGACTGGTCTGAGCACGACCAATAGTAATGTGAGCTCGCTGTCGACTTCTGCCTCGACCGGCATCAGCACGAACGCCAGCAATATCGGCTCGCTGTCCACTGGCTTGAGCACGACCAACAGCAATGTGACGTCGCTCTCGACGTCAACCTCGACAGGGATCAGCACCAACGCCAGCAACATCGGTTCGTTGTCCACTGGCCTGAGCACGACCAACAGCAACGTGACCTCGCTGTCGACCTCGACCTCGACCGGCATCAGCACCAACGCCAGTAACATTGGTTCGCTGTCGACGGGTCTGAGCACGACCAACAGCAATGTGACTTCGCTGTCGACCTCGACCTCGACAGGGATTAGCACCAACGCCAGCAACATCGGCTCGTTGTCGACTGGCCTGAGCACGACTAACAGCAATGTGACCTCGCTGTCGACGTCAACCTCGACAGGAATCAGCACCAACGCCAGCAACATCGGTTCCTTGTCCACTGGCTTGAGCACGACCAACAGCAATGTGACGTCGCTCTCGACGTCAACCTCGACCGGGATCAGTACCAACGCCAGCAACATCGGTTCGTTGTCGACTGGTCTGAGCACGACCAATAGTAATGTGAGCTCGCTGTCGACTTCTGCCTCGACCGGCATCAGCACGAACGCCAGCAACATCGGCTCGCTGTCGACAGGTCTGAGCACCACCAACAGCAATGTGACGTCGCTGTCGACATCAACTTCGACCGGTATCAGCACCAATGCCAGCAATATCGGCTCCTTGTCGACTGGCCTGAGCACCACCAACAGTAACGTGACTTCGCTGTCGACATCGACCTCGACGGGCATCAGCACCAACGCCAGCAATATCGGCTCGCTGTCCACCGGCCTGAACACAACGAATAGCAATGTGACGTCGCTGTCGACGTCGGCATCGACCGGCATCAGCACCAACGCCAGCAACATTGGTTCGTTGTCGACGGGCCTGAGCACCACCAACAGTAACGTGACCTCGCTGTCGACATCGACCTCGACAGGGATCAGTACCAACGCCAGCAACATTGATTCGCTGTCGACGTCTACGTCAACTGGCATCAGCACCAACGCCAGCAACATCGGTTCCTTGTTGACTGGTCTGAGCACCACCAATAGCAATGTGACGTCGCTGTCGACTTCAGCATCAACAGGGATCAGCACCAACGCCAGCAATATCGGCTCGTTGTCGACTGGCTTGAGCACCACCAACAGCAATGTGACGTCCTTGTCGACGTCCGCCTCGACTGGCATCAGCACCAACGCCAGCAATATTGGTTCGCTGTCGACGTCGACATCAACAGGGATCAGCACCAACGCCAGCAATATCGGTTCGCTGTCGACAGGATTGAGCACGACCAACAGCAACGTGACGTCGTTGTCGACTTCGACCTCGACAGGGATCAGCACCAACGCTAGCAACATTGGTTCGCTGTCGACTGGTTTGAGCACCACCAACAGCAATGTGACCTCGCTGTCGACGTCAACCTCGACAGGGATTAGCACCAACGCCAGCAATATCGGTTCCTTGTCCACCGGTCTGAGCACGACCAACAGCAACGTGACGTCGTTGTCGACCTCGACCTCGACCGGCATCAGCACCAACGCCAGCAACATCGGCTCCTTATCGACCGGCCTGAGCACCACCAACAGTAATGTGACATCGCTGTCGACATCGGCTTCGACCGGCATCAGCACCAACGCTAGCAACATTGGTTCGCTGTCGACGTCGACATCAACAGGGATCAGCACCAACGCCAGCAACATTGGCTCGCTGTCCACTGGCTTGAGCACCACCAATAGCAACGTGACCTCGCTGTCGACTTCGACCTCGACAGGGATCAGCACCAACGCCAGCAATATCGGTTCGCTGTCGACAGGTCTGAGCACCACCAACAGCAACGTGACATCGCTGTCGACCTCAACATCGACAGGGATCAGCACCAATGCCAGCAATATCGGCTCGTTGTCAACTGGCTTGAGCACGACCAACAGCAACGTGACGTCGCTGTCGACCTCAACATCGACAGGCATCAGCACGAACGCCAGCAATATTGGTTCGTTGTCGACCGGTCTGAGCACAACCAACAGCAATGTGATCTCGCTGTCGACGTCCACCTCGACGGGGATCAGCACCAACGCCAGCAACATTGGTTCGCTGTCCACCGGCTTGAGCACGACCAACAGCAACGTGACCTCACTGTCGACCTCGACCTCAACCGGTATCAGCACCAACGCCAGCAACATTGGTTCGCTGTCCACCGGCTTGAGCACGACCAACAGCAACGTGACGTCGCTGTCGACATCGGCTTCGACCGGCATCAGCACCAACGCCAGCAACATCGGTTCGTTGTCGACCGGCCTGAGCACGACCAATAGCAATGTGACGTCGTTGTCTACGTCGACATCGACAGGCATCAGCACGAACGCCAGCAACATCGGTTCGTTGTCCACGGGCCTGAGCACGACCAATAACAACGTGACCTCGCTGTCGACGTCCGCCTCGACTGGCATCAGCACGAATGCCAGCAACATCGGTTCCTTGTCAACAGGCTTGAGCACGACCAACAGCAACGTGACCTCGTTGTCGACTTCGACGTCGACAGGGATCAGCACGAACGCCAGTAACATTGGTTCGCTGTCGACCGGCCTGAGCACGACCAACAGCAATGTGACGTCGTTGTCCACGTCGACCTCGACCGGAATCAGCACCAACGCCAGCAACATCGGTTCGCTGTCGACCGGCCTGAGCACGACCAACAGCAATGTGACGTCGTTGTCCACGTCGACCTCGACCGGCATCAGCACCAACGCCAGCAATATCGGTTCGTTGTCGACCGGCCTGAGCACGACCAACAGCAATGTGACGTCGTTGTCCACGTCGACCTCGACCGGCATCAGCACCAACGCCAGCAACATCGGTTCGTTGTCGACTGGCTTGAGCACCACCAACAGCAACGTAACGTCGTTGTCGACGTCGACCTCGACAGGGATCAGCACCAACGCCAGCAATATCGGTTCCTTGTCCACTGGCTTGAGCACCACCAACAGCAACGTGACATCGCTGTCGACATCGACTTCGACCGGCATCAGCACTAACGCCAGCAATATCGGTTCGCTGTCGACAGGTCTGAGTACAACGAACAGCAACGTGACCTCGTTGTCGACTTCGGCGTCGACAGGGATCAGCACGAACGCCAGTAACATCGGTTCGCTGTCGACTGGTTTGAGCACCACCAATAGCAATGTGATTTCCCTGTCGACGTCGACGTCGACAGGGATCAGCACCAACGCCAGCAACATTGGTTCGCTGTCCACTGGCCTGAGCACGACCAACAGCAACGTGACCTCGTTGTCGACTTCTGCCTCGACCGGCATCAGCACCAACGCCAGCAATATCGGTTCCTTGTCCACTGGCCTGAACACAACGAATAGCAATTTGACTTCATTGTCGACGTCGACATCAACGGGGTTCGCTTCCTTGTCTACTGGTGTTGCAAATTCAGTTCAGTACGACAATCCTGGTCACACCAGCGTTACATTGGGTGGAGTCGGCGCGACTACACCGGTGACGTTGACTAACGTTGCGGCTGGTGTGAAGCCAACAGATGCGGTCAATTTCAGTCAGTTATCGTCTCTGTCGACATCGACTTCGAGCGGCCTGAGTACGGCGACAAGCGGCATCGCTTCCTTGTCGACCGGCTTGAGCACGACTAACAGCAACGTGACATCGCTGTCGACTGGTTTGAGTAATACCAACAGTAATATGTCATCGCTGTCCACAGCAACTTCAACTGGCTTCAGCACTGCTGCAAGTGGTATTTCTTCGTTGTCCACCGGTTTGAGCAGCACCAACAGCAACGTGGCGTCGTTGTCGACGGGATTGTTGTCCTTGTCGACGGGGCTAAGTCAAATTGGCTCTCTGTCAACTGGCCTGGTGGCTGCGGTGGCTGGAAATGCAGCGCTGAAGCCACTGGCGGATGCGTCGAATGCTGCTGCCGCGAATGGCGCCATGCTGGGTGGAACCATCATGGGTGGTTCCAACGGCGACGGCACAGTCCAGACCCTCGGCACCAGTGGTGCTGTCGTGAAGACGGTTACCCCTTCAACCTGTACTACCGTCAGCGGCATTGATGCAACTGGAACAGGCCTGTGCGCGCAAGCGACAAAAGATGGCGCCACAGCGCTTGGCTCCAACGCGCAAGCGACCGCTACCAATACCACTGCGGTTGGTTTCCGCGCGTTGGCCTCCTCGGCTGGTGCTGTGGCGCTCGGTTATAACGCCCAGGCGACCGGCGATCCTACCGTGGCAATCGGCTATAACTCGCTTGCCGCCGGCAATAACTCTGTGGCGATGGGGGCAGGGGCGCAAGCAACCGGCACCAATTCCGTAGCGCTGGGTGCCGGTTCCATAGCCGATCAGGACAATACGGTGTCTGTAGGTGCTCCTGGCAGTGAGCGTCGTATCACTAACGTGGCCGCTGGCGTCAATCCGACCGATGCTGTGAATGTCTCGCAATTGACTAACGTTCAAAATCAGGTCGGCAATGTTCAACGTATCGCCTACAGCGGGGTGGCGATGGCGGGAGCGCTGGCCGGCATACCACAAGTAGATTATGGCAAGACATTCGCGTTGGGTGCGGGGATGGGAAGTTACGCCGGATACACGGCGCTTGCGATTGGTGCAAGTGCTCGGGTGAATCAAAACACCGTCATCAAATTGGGCGTAAGCACAACATCTGCCAGCCATACGTTGATTAACGCCGGCGTTGGATTTTCATGGTGATCAGGACGTCAGTCTTGACGCTTTGAAGCTTGTCATGGATGCCCCACCGTAATAATGCAGGTGTGGGGCTGATCATGATCGAAAGTTGTTCTTTGAATTTATTAAAGCACAATTATTTGAAAAATTGAATGGCATTGGAAGTGTCGCCGCAAAGAAGCATTCATGACTTTAATGCGGCGATTTTTTAGATATGTAAATTAGTATTGGAGTTCATCATGGTTCTTCGAGACGATCAATGGAGAAGACTAGAGCCGTTACTGTTAGGTAGGCAGGGCGATTCGGGGGCTAGCGGACGCGACAACCGTCTATTTATCGATGCAGTACTGTGGTATGTGCTGGGAGGGACGGGCGTATTATGGAGCAAGTTGCCCTCGAAATTCGGGAAATGGAATACCGTTTATATGCGCTTTAAGCGTTGGAATGAAAGTGGCATCTGGCAGCAACTCGTTGAAGATATGGCCGATGACGACGAGCTATATGGCGCAATAAAAAAGATCGCTGATTTCGGGAACTGCAGAAAAGTAAGTGCAGTGCGGAAGGCATTAAGGAAAACCAATCGGGAAGTTTATAACTCAAGTTTCGCCCAGGCTCCTATCAATGAAGAAATCAGTTCCGAGACTGACGTTTCGACTTTACACTGGTTGTCATTAGTAGATTAGTGCTGAGATACAGGGCCAATTGGGGAATTTAGGTTGATTGCCCGTTTTTACAAACGAGTCCTTGCAGCCACAAAAATATGAGTACTCAGGATCTGGTTACCGCTTACATTGCTTATCAAAGCGAGACTAATTTTGACACCGCGCTGGAACTTATCCGTAAATTGCGCAGTGCTCGAAAAGTTGATGAAGCCATCGTTCTTGCCAATAAATGGCTGGCAAGAGCAGACACGCCTCTATGTCGCGCCCAGCTTGGCTACGACATAAGCTGTCTCGGCATGTTCGAGCAGGCCGAAGTTGTGCTGCGAGATGTGCTGCCGTTGTTGGAATCCAACCCGGAAACCTACTACCAGATCAAATTGGAATTAGCGTTTGTGAAATACCGTCTGGGAAAATATCATGAAGCTCATTTGCTGCAAAAGTCACTTCATGAGCCTGAATGGTGTGAAGTTTGGACGCGACTGATCTCATTCAACCGGGACAATAGCTGGTTTTTGCCATACAAGGATAAGGTTCTCTGCGATCAATCGGTGGCAGGCAAAAGTATTTTGGTCGCCGGCGAAGGGGGTATCGGCGATCTGCTGCAATTTTCTCGATACATGGAAAATCTGCGGCAAGAGGGGGCTACGGTTATTTATTGCCAGGCGCCGCGAGCACTTCACGGCCTGTTGGAAAATAGCGGGCTTCCCATCATCATCGTTGACAACACGCATGACCTGATGCGCGATTGTGATTTCATCACGTGGCCCTTCGCATTATTTACCCGTTATCAAAAGAGCCCATATTTTCCAAATTTTGCGAAGGAATATCTGGCGCTATCAAGCGGCTATCAACTGCCGGACATCATTCAAGAAAAATTGCATACAAAAACGGAGGGCAGACAAAAGATCGGACTGGTATGGCGCAGCGAAACCACGGTGCGTCACGAGCCGTTCCGATCCTTGGACTTAGGCGTATTGGAGCCACTGCTGGCGACGGCATCCGTAGAGTTTTTCTCAATGCAAGTGGGCGATCTGAACGAACAGGAAAGCGCCTTGATGGAGCGTTATAAGGTTGTCGACCTGGGAGCACATCTGCGTTCGTTCGAAGATGCCGCACATGTGTTGGAACATCTCGACTTGCTCATTTCGATTGATTCAGCACCTGCGCATCTGGCTGGTGCGCGTAATCGTCCTGTCTGGCTGTTGTTATCGCAGGCGTGTGATTATCGATGGTGCGACTGGCTGCGCTTCACACCTTGGTATTCCTCTATGCGCCTGTACCGCCAAACCACGCTGGGAGATTGGCAGCCAACGATTGCTGAAATGAGCGCGGCATTGCTTGTAAAAGACGACAAGTCAGGTTGGCAGTGATAGAAATTTTGGAGCAGAGTCTAATTCGACCATGGACAAATACTCCCAATCGTCTGGAATGGCTATTAAGAGGCTGTTGTGAAACTGGGTGACATCATATGTACGAGGCTAGTCAAGATTGTCGCGAGCGGAATGCTTTTTTCTTCAATGATGGGGTAATTTTCTCAGGGGCTCAACTCAGCAATCCTCGTCAAAGTACAAGAGTTTACCAGGATGACCATCCAGGGATGGCGTTCCCAATGGCCGTCTTTTCACATTTCACTCCCCTATGAATCATAATCCTTACGCATGCAATAAAGTTCCAGAAATCACCTCGTGCAAATGTTGTGCTCAGACTTCAACGCTGGTTGGCGTGGTTGATTTTTCCAGATGCGGCGCGGATGTACATGCGGGTAAGAAGGTTGATCCCTATGCGGGCTGGCCGGTGTACTTTTACCGCTGCGGTGCTTGCGGCTTCACCTTCACCCGGGCGCTCGACAACTGGAGCGCCGAAGATTTTGCTACGCACATTTACAACGACGACTACGTCCGCCATGATCCGGATTACCTTGGCGCCAGGCCACGCTCCAATGCTGATCTAATCATGCACAACATGGGGAGCGTTAGGGAGCGGACCAGCTTGCTCGACTATGGTTCAGGCATGGGCTTGATGACTGAAATTCTCGAACAAAACGGCTTTGACTCCGTTGCCAGCTTCGATCCGTTCTCCTCCACCCGGCGTCCTGATCGACAGTTCAACATGGTGACTTGCTTCGAAGTATTCGAACACGTGCAGGACCCGATAGCCCTCGTCAAGGACATCAACAGATTCCTCAGCCCTGATGGCGCGGTGCTGTTCAGCACTTTGCTCTGTACACCACAAGCGGTTGATGGAGGCTTGCACAACTGGTGGTATTGCGCGCCTCGCAACGGCCATATTTCCTTCTATACGCTGGAGGCGTTGACCGCGCTGGCGGCGCGCTTCGAGTTGCGGGTTCTCAGCTTTAGCGACGGTTTGCATGCAATGTACCGACCGCAGATCGCGGAATGGCTGAAGCCATTCATACCGTCAAACGGCTAAGTAAGAGAATGCCTGCGGTTCGGGTTGCAGAATCTTTTAATGAAGTCAAAAACATTGACCCGAAAGCCGCTGTGAAAACGATTAGGCGAGTAGGGTGCTATTTTCGATAAATACAAAATTAAAATAAGTTGTTGAAGTAGTAAAAATGAATATCAAATTACATGCGACCTCAGAAATTAGTCCACACGTCGCCGGATTTATAGTTGATCAGGATGGCTTTGTTTTCTTTAAAGACGCTTTTCTTTTTCTGTCACCAAAAGAACGCGGCGCATTCCGCTTGTTGCTTGAGGCGTGGCCGAATGTGGTTTCCAAAGCGGAGTTTTCTAAGAATATATGGGCAGGACGCATGTCAGACGGTGGCCTTGCTCGTTGCATAACCAGACTTCGACACTCGTTGGCGCCGTTTAAATTAGCTCATATAGATTCATTTTATAAGGGCGGATATCGATTAACGATTGTGCCTGAAGAGGTGATGGCAAGCGCCCCGGTCGTTTCGCGATCAACTATCCATGCTCGCCCATTGGATCCCGAAAAAGTTGATCCTGCACTGATTGAAGCGTGTACGTACGCCCGGCAATTGCTTGAGCAACGCTCCCTGGAAGCGATTGATCGAGCTGAACTGGTTTTACGAAACACAATTGCAAGCGCACCCGATTACGTGGCTGCTAAATTACTTTTTGCACAGTGCGCAGTGAGTAAAATAAACTATGGTGCTGACGTAAAGCGATCTGTAATAGATGAAGGCTTGACGATGCTTGAATGGGTTGAGGATATAGCGCCTCAAACACCTGGCTTGCAATCGCAAATAGGACGTTTGCTGGATTGCAAATGGGATTTTCACGAAGCCCGCCTTCGGCATAAAAGGGCGTTGGCCATGTTTCCCGACGACGCCACGGCAAACTTGAATTATGGATTGCACCTGCTCATTGAGGGTGCTTATTCGGATGCCGTAGCCGTATTTCGCACCGCAGTTGAGTTAAACCCTTTCTCGCCGCATTTGGCGGTAATACTCGCTCGTGCAGGTGCTTTAGCCAGTGGAGATGTGGCCGAGGCTGTCGCATTGGCTCGAGCCACATACCTTTCTCATAAAGACAGTGTGCAAACTTATTTATATTTGCTATGCACATTGGCGACGAAGGATCCGCAACCTGAAATTGCACATGCGGCACGACATTTTGCGCGAACTCGTGCAACGTGGGCGCTTGCGTCCGGTGCTATTTCATATATTCTTGCACGGTGCGGAGATCATGCCGGGGCTCTTGAAATTATTTCAAAAGAATCTAAAGAAGACGCCGGCATTCACGCCATATATACAGGGGCACTACTGTCGATGGGGATGCTTGAAGAAGCAATGACGAGAGTAAAGAAGGCGGTGGCCTGTGGCTGTGGACCATTGCCAATAATATTGAATATGCCGGAAAATCTCGGGCTGCACAAACATCCTGATTACCCAGAGGTACGTTTGAGTGTATTTTCCCGTGTCGCGAACATGTAGCAATCCGTGTTCTGATACACGGAGGCTGGGCGTGTCTGCGCGAGGTGGTTTTGAGATCAGGCTTATGATGTGGCCGACTGACCGTGCTTACAGGCTTAGCTTGGCGTGATCAATCGACGCTTCTTGAGAGCATGGAACCTGGTAGCGACTCCATGCTGGTTCTAGAGATGCCTAACGTTTAACGACCTCGGCCGCCAGAGCGGCGTGGCGCTGCTGGACGTGCTTGCGAACCATTGCCGCCGCCATGGCCGCGGGACGGGCCCTGAGCCGGTTTGGCGCCGCCTGGCGCACCGCCAGACGAGCGGCCGCGTCCACCACCACCTCCGCCGGCGCGATTGCCGCCGCCACCGCCGCTACGCAGCTGGATTGGCTGGGCACGGGCGTTAGGGTCTGGTTCAAATCCGGCGATGATTTCTTTCGGCAGTTCGCGCTTGATCAGTTTTTCGATGTCTTTCAACATCTGATGTTCATCTACGCATACCAGTGATACAGCTTCGCCGGTTGCGCCGGCACGGCCGGTACGGCCGATGCGGTGGACGTAATCTTCTGGTACGTTAGGCAAATCGTAGTTGACTACGTGCGGCAACTGATCAATGTCGATGCCACGGGCTGCGATATCGGTCGCTACCAGTACTTGCAGGCTGCCGTCTTTGAACTCAGCCAGTGCGCGGGTGCGGGCCGATTGGCTCTTGTTGCCATGGATTGCCATGCCACTGATGCCGTCTTTTTCCAGTTGCTCGACCAGCTTGTTGGCGCCGTGTTTGGTGCGGGTGAATACCAATACTTGCGACCACTGGTGGGTCTTGATCAGGTGGGCCAGCAGCGGGTGCTTGCGGTCGCGGTCAACCGGATGGATCTTTTGCTGGATCACTTCCACGGTTGAATTGCGGCGCGCGACTTCAATCATGGCCGGCGAGTTGAGCAAATTGTCCGCGAGGATCTTGATCTCGTCCGAGAACGTAGCGGAAAACAGCAGGTTCTGGCGCTTCTTCGGCAGCACTGCGAGAATCTTCTTGATATCGCGGATGAAGCCCATGTCCAGCATGCGGTCGGCTTCGTCGAGAATCAGGATTTCGACGTGGTTCAGGTTGACAGTACCTTGTTGCATATGGTCCAGCAGGCGGCCGGGTGTGCACACTAGAATGTCGACGCCATGCTTGAGCACTTTAATCTGCGGATTGATGCCGACGCCGCCGAAGATCACGGCCGAAGTCAGTTTCAGATACTTGCCGTACAGGCGCACGCTTTCTTCGACCTGGGCCGCCAGTTCGCGGGTGGGTGTCAGCACCAGGGCGCGAATCGGGCGTTGGCTGCCGGTCGGGTTGGTGGCCGAATTTGACAGGCGGTGCAGCACAGGCAGGGTAAAGCCGGCAGTTTTGCCGGTGCCGGTCTGGGCGCCAGCCAGCAAATCGCCGCCTGCCAGCACGGCAGGAATCGCCTGGGTCTGGATTGGGGTAGGGGTAGTGTATCCGTGTTCGGTTACGGCACGAACGATGGCTTCGGACAAGCCGAGTTCAGAAAAAGACATGACAGCTCAATAGAATAATATCGGCCTGTCGCCTTGTGTAAGGCGCCAGTCGCAGGCAAACGGGATTAGAGGAGGTTGGAGCTACCCTGACTGAGGAACGATGCCTGAGTCCGATAACATCCTTGACAGCAGTATTTGACTGGAGAATTTGCTGTGTCGCCGCAGAGTATAACAATGACGGGCTACAGGCAAGCGTTTCTGCTGTATTCAAGTCTAGGCTGGACAAAATACTGTCTGCGGCCCGCTCCAGAAAGCAGAGTGGGCCGCGTTGTTGGCGATATGGATGCAACCAGAGGTGAGGCGCGCCTATTTCATCGCGGCTGCGGCACGCTCGCGGAGCTCTTCTTCAGAATAATCGGCGATGTGGGTACTGATGGTCCAGGTATGACCGAACGGATCTTTGAGCGAGCCGGAGCGGTCGCCATAAAACTGATCTTGCACCGCCCTGATTTCGGTGCCGCCGGCGGCAATTGCCTGTGGGAATGTTACGTCCACATTGTCGACGTAAAGTATCAGGCTGACTCCGGCTCCACCCAGCGATTTTGGGCTGCGTATCATCATTTCGGGAAATTCATCAGCCAGCATGACGCGCGCGTTACCGAGCTGGATTTCGGCATGGCCGATTCTCTTGTCGGGACCTTCCATGCGCATAATCTCGACTGCGTTGAAAGCTTTTTGATAGAACGCTATTGCTTCGGCTGCGCCGTCAATAGCGAGATAGGCGGTGACACTGGTGTAGCCGTCGGGGATAGGTTTGACTGCCATATTGCTCTCCTGCGGGTTGAGAGATGGTCTTGAGAGTACCCAGTTGCGCTGCTGCGCATGCATTGTAGTCTCTCAACCGCAGAGTTGAAATGGCAAAAAACAGTTTTACCGGTTACCGCAAAATTACCGTGACGGAAGCGCTCTGCAGTAACGGCCGTGCTGTAACCGGCGTTCTATTATTTCTTGGCAAACGGTGACAACAAACCAACCATCTGGGCAAATACCTTAGGGCTGCCGGCGAGTACGTCACCCTTGTACAGGTAGTCGGATTCGCCGCTGAAATCGCCAATGATGCCGCCCGATTCGCTGATCAGCAGTGAGCCGGCAGCGATATCCCAAGGCTTCAGCCCTTTTTCGAAGAAGCCGTCGAGGCGACCTGCGGCCAGGTAGGCCAGGTCGAGAGCGGCTGAGCCGGGGCGACGCAGGCCAGCGCAATTTTGGGTCATGATACGGAACATCTTCATGTACTCATCCATGGCCGGACCTTCGGTTTCACGGAACGGGAAGCCGGTACCAATCAGGGCGTCGGCGATCTTGTCGCGCTTGCCTACGCGAATCCGCTTGTCGTTCAGATAGGCGCCGGAACCCTTGGTGGCGGTGAACAAATCGTTGCGGGTTGGGTCGTAGATCACCGCTTGCGTGATCTGGCCCTTGTGCTGCAATGCGATCGAGACGCAGTATTGTGGGAAGCCGTGGATAAAGTTGGTAGTGCCATCCAGCGGATCGATGATCCAGACGTTTTCGTTGTCGTCATGCAGATTGGCGGAGGCGCCAGATTCTTCGGCCAGGATTGCGTGATCCGGGTAGGCATTCTTCAAGACGTCGATGATCGCCGCTTCGGCAGCCTGGTCGACTTCGGTGACGAAGTCGTTATGCTGTTTCTTCGTTACCTTCAGCAGATCGAGGTCGAAAGAGGCGCGCGAAATGACTTGGGCACCGCGACGGGCGGCCTTGATGGCCGTATTGAGCATTGGATGCATAATCGAGGTAGGGTTCCGTTAAAATGGCGGCACTGTGCCAACCGGGAACAGAACCACCACTATGATTAATAATAATGAACGATGCGGACGTGCAGATGAATATTTTGATAAATAAGCAGCTTTTAGTCGCAGAAATCCGCGTTATGGCGCTATTTTAAATGAAGCTGGCCAAAATCAATACGTCTCTTTTCAACCGCCTGCGCTTTGTGCTGGTCGAAACCAGTAGTCCTGGCAATGTTGGTGCGGCTGCCCGCGCTATCAAAACCATGGGTTTTTCCGAGCTGGTCCTGGTCAATCCGCGCTTCCCCGATGTGTTGCAAAGAGATGAGGCCGTTGCATTTGCCAGCGGCGCACAAGACATCCTGGCTTCAGCGCGGATCGTTGCTACTGTCGAAGAGGCTTTGGAGGGCTGCAACTTTGCTGCGGCGCTGAGCGCACGCTTGCGCGAATTTTCCCCGCCTTTGACTGCCCCGCGCGCGTTGGCCGCCCAGTTGGCCGCTGATGCCAGCCTGAACGCTGCGGTGCTGTTCGGCAGCGAGCGCTACGGTCTGCCGAATGAAGTGGTCGAAAAGTGCAATGTCTTACTGAATATTCCTGCCAATCCTGAATATTCATCGCTGAATCTGGCGCAGGCTGTACAAGTGCTGGCTTATGAATGCCGGGTAGCTGCCAGCGAGGATTTGCCTTTGCCGGTCGGCAGTGAAATTGGCTTCCAGGGCAATGCCGCCAGCCTGAGCGATATCGATGGCATGTTTGCACATCTGGAGCAGGCCTTGATCGAGATTGAATTCCTTGATCCTGTCAGCCCGAAAAAACTGATGCCGCGCCTTAAGCGCCTGTTTTCCCGCGCCCAGCTGGAAACCGAGGAGGTCAATATCTTGCGCGGGATCGCCAGTCAGATTCTGACTAAGCGGCGTCGCCTTGATCGTTCCTGAGTTCGGTAGCCAGACGATATCAGCCGGCTGTTGTCCTGTTTTCAGTTAGTTCCAGCTGCGCAGTAGGCCAACCGCCAGGCCTTCAAGGGCGAAATCTTCCTGGCTCGGTGTCACGATAATAGGTTCAAAATCCGGGTTTTCAGGAAGCAACTGGATCACCGAGCCTGATTTCTGATAGCGCTTGACAGTCACGTCGTCGCCAAGGCGCGCGACGACAATCTGGCCATTTCTGGCGCTGTCGGTTTTCTTTACTGCCAACAAGTCGCCATCCATGATGCCAGCGTCGCGCATCGACATGCCGCGCACCTTCAGCAAATAATCCGGTTTGGCGCTGAACAGGGCGGGGTCGACATTGTAGGTAGCCTGGATGTGTTCTTGCGCCAGGATCGGCGATCCGGCGGCAACCCGTCCAACCAGCGGCAGGCTGAGTTGCATCAGGGCGGGATGCGGCAACGCCAGTTGTGTGCCTTGGCTGCGCAGGGTGGTTTCGGTCAGGCGGATGCCACGCGAGGTGCCGGGCGCTATCACGATGGCGCCCTTGCGCGCCAGCGCTTGCAAGTGTTCTTCGGCCGCATTGGCTGAACGAAAGCCAAGCTCGGTCGCTATTTCAGCGCGCGTCGGCGGAAAACCCGTGTTTTCGATGGCGTCCTTGATCAGGTCGAGGATTTGCTGTTGGCGGGCGGTCAGTTTGATCATAGGTATTTGTTTGCAATATTCGCAAGGCAAGGTTTAAGAGCCGGTGCAGCCGGACTGCGCTGCCCCCAACTGTTCAATTCAGGTAAGGCGGCTAAAGTACATAAGGTACGGTTGCGCAAAAAACGTATTTAATGCCATTGCATTAGTGCTGTGTATATCAACAGTCTGTATTTTTGTACAGTATTTGTGCAAATGCAAGATAAATGATGCGATTAAACCACTTCCTTATGCGGAAGTAGTTGCAGGCGCTTGAAAGCATTGAGTTTTGTTGCAATTGCGCGTACTATTGCTGGTTTTCCTCTTCCCACACTCGTCTTGACGCCGAGGTGGGCGATTCTTCAATCCGTCCAAAAGGAGCTTACATGCGTCATTATGAAATCGTATTTATCGTCCATCCTGATCAAAGCGAGCAAGTGCCTGCAATGATCGAACGCTACAAAGGTATCGTCACAACACGTGGCGGCACTGTACATCGCGTGGAAGACTGGGGTCGCCGTCAACTGGCTTACCTGATCCAGAAACTGGCAAAAGCGCATTACGTCTGCCTCAACATCGAGTGCGACAGCGAAACTCTGGCTGAAATCGAAACCGGCTTCAAGTTCAATGATGCAGTGTTGCGTCATCTGACTGTCAAGCTGAAGAAGGCCGAAACTGGTCCTTCGCCAATGATGAAGGCTGTGCAGAAGGAAGATGCTGCCAAGAGCCATCGCACTGAAGCGCCGGCAGCCTAATTGCCCGACCTATCAGCGATCCTATAGCCATCGAGTCCATCAGGAGTGAGTCAAGCCAATAACGTGTTTCAGCTGGTTGCCGATATTGCCGAACGTGAAGTCATCCGTTATACGCCGGCAGGCATTCCGATTGTATCTGCAAATTTGCAGCATCGGTCGGAGCCGATTGAAGCAGGAATCAAGCGTTTGATCGAATTCGAAATTGCCGCACTAGCTGTTGGCGAGATTTCGGGAAGATTCAGTCAGGCGCAGTTGGGTGGTACTTTCTGGTTTACCGGGTTCATGGCACGCAAGAGTCGCAATGGTAGAAGTCTGGTATTTCACATCACGGATTTCGCTGCGATAGAAGCAGATGCTTCCTCAGGAACATAGCTGAAATTGCAGATTAATTATTTTAGATACAGGAGCCAAAAATGGCATTCGGTAAAAAGTTCGATAAAAGTAAACTGAAAAACAAGCGTCAACAACAAAACCCGCTGTTCAAGCGCAAGAAATTCTGCCGTTTCACCGCTGCACACGTTGCCAGCGTTGACTACAAGGACGTCGACACGCTCAAGGATTTTGTTCAAGAAAACGGCAAGATCATGCCAGCACGTCTGACCGGCACCAAGGCAATCTATCAACGTCAAGTGGATACTGCGATCAAGCGCGCACGTTTCCTGGCGCTGCTGCCATACACCGATCTGCACAACGCTTAATTGACGACTTGAAATAGGAGAAAAATATGCAAGTTATTCTGTTGGAAAAAGTCGTTAATCTCGGCAATCTGGGTGAAGTTGTTCGCGTCAAGGACGGTTACGCACGTAATTTCCTGATCCCGCAACGCATGGCACGTCGTGCTACAACTACAGCTATCGCTGAATTCGAAGCGAAGCGCGCTGATCTGGAAACAGCAGCAGCAGCCAAGCTGGCTGTGGCGCAAGGCCAAGGCGAAAAATTGAGCGGTCTGACTGTTCAAATCTCGCAAAAATCGGGTGTTGACGGCCGTCTGTTCGGTTCCGTGACCAACTTCGACATCGCTGAAGCGTTGACCAAGCAAGGTTTCCCAGTTGAGAAAGCGCAAGTTCGCTTGCCGAACGGCCCGCTGAAGACTACTGGCGAACACGCTGTTGCTGTTGCTCTGCATACCGATGTCGTGGTCGATATCATTATCGCTGTGATCGGCGAGCACGTTTAATTAGCTGTTGCCAAATAGCTATTGCAGCATTTGCTGCAAGCAAAAAAGCCGGGTTTTCCCGGCTTTTTTTACGCCCTTTTTCTGGCAGTGCAGCAAGACGCCAGGCAGAAGCAGGTATAATTCGCGCCATGAAAGCACCTTCTAAAGCACTGTCAGATCCGCAGTTAGATTCCCTCCGCGTACCACCCCATTCGATCGAAGCAGAACAGTCCGTTTTAGGTGGATTGCTGTTGGATAATGCGGCCTGGGACAAGATCGCCGACTTCGTCAATGCCGACGATTTCTATCGCTACGACCATCGGATCATCTTCCAGCACATGGTCAAGCTGATCAACGGCAGCAAGCCGGCAGACGTCATCACCGTGTTTGAATCGCTGAGCGGTACTGGCAAGGCTGAAGAAGTGGGTGGTTTGAGCTATCTCAATGCGCTGGCGCAAAACACGCCGTCGGCGGCGAATATCCGCCGTTACGCCGAGATCGTGCGTGATCGCGGCGTTCTGCGCAAACTGATCACCGTCGCCGATGAAATCTCCGGCCAGGCGTTCAGTCCGCAAGGCAAGGAAGTCAAGCAGATGCTGGACGAGGCGGAATCGAAGATTTTCGCGATTGCCGAAGAGGGTGCGCGCGGCGCCCAGGGTTTCCAGGAAATCCAGCCCTTGCTGACGCAGGTGGTGGAACGCATCGACGAACTCTACAACCGCGACAACCAAAGCGATATTACCGGCGTCTCGACCGGTTTTATCGATCTCGACAAGATGACCTCCGGTCTGCAAAAAGGAGACCTGGTGATCGTGGCGGGCCGGCCGTCGATGGGTAAGACGGCGTTCTCGGTCAACATCGGCGAAAACGTGGCGATCGACAGCGGTTTGCCGGTTGCAATTTTTTCGATGGAAATGGGCGGCACCCAGCTCGCCATGCGTATGCTGGGTTCGGTAGGCAAGTTGGACCAGCACCGCCTTCGTACCGGCCGCCTGAATGACGAAGACTGGCCGCGCCTGACCCATGCGATCCAGAAGATGAACGATGCCCAGCTGTTCATCGATGAAACCCCGGCGCTCAGCTCGATCGAATTGCGTGCCCGCGCACGCCGGTTGTCGCGCCAGTGCGGCACTCTCGGCCTGATCATCATCGATTACCTGCAACTGATGTCGGCCAATAATGCCGGTGAAAACCGCGCCACCGAAATTTCTGAAATCTCGCGTAACTTGAAGGGCCTTGCGAAAGAACTGCAGTGCCCGGTGATCGCGCTGTCGCAGCTGAACCGCTCGCTGGAGCAGCGTCCCAATAAACGGCCTGTCATGT
This sequence comes from Collimonas arenae, assembly GCF_000786695.1. NCBI lineage: Bacteria > Pseudomonadati > Pseudomonadota > Betaproteobacteria > Burkholderiales > Oxalobacteraceae > Collimonas > Collimonas arenae. Next base: position 2,366,583 of record NZ_CP009962.1, read on the forward strand.
CCGACTTGCGCGAATCCGGCGCTATCGAGCAGGATGCCGACGTGATTCTGTTCATTTATCGTGACGAAGTGTATAACCCGGATTCGCAAGAAAAGGGCACGGCAGAAATCATTATCGGCAAGCAGCGTAACGGCCCGATTGGTAGTGTGCGCCTCAGCTTCCTGGGGCAATACACCAAATTCGACAACTACGTCGGTAACCTGGATGCCCCATACGGCGGCGATTGATCGTTGCCTTTTTTGTTGCAGCAACGCAAATTTTACAAAACCTGTAAAGCGTTGGATAAGCGAGCCTGATATATTTCAGTTTCGTGACATTGTTTGCTTTAAATTAATACCCTTGGTTTAAATGCAATTTTAGTTTTTGTTTCAGTTTTAGATTCAGCTTAACCCTCATAAGAGAGAATAAACATGTTTGGACGATTGATGCCCACCGAGGGCAAATTCTTTGAGCTCTTTAATCAACATGCAGAGCTATGCGTCAAAGGCGCCAAAGAAATGGTGGCGTTGATGACTAATTTCGACGATCTGGAAATTCGCGTACACGCGATTGAGGGCATAGAGAAGCAGGCCGACCAGGTCACGCATCATGCGATCGATATGTTGCACAAGACCTTTATTACACCGATCGACCGCGATGATATCCATCAGTTGATCACCCGCATGGATGACATTCTCGATTTGCTGGAAGATGCGGCCCAGACCATCTCGTTGTACGACATCAAGGCCATCACGCCGGAAGCTAAACGCCTCGCCGAACTGTGCCTTGGTTGCGCCGAGAAGGTCAAGGCCGCAGTGGGCCTGTTGCACAATATGGATAATTCGCGCGAGATCCTGGCGATCTGCGTCGAGATCGACCGCCTGGAATCGGATGCAGACCACGTGATGCGCGCGGCCATGTCGAAACTGTTCCGCGACGAACCTGATGTCCGCACATTGATCAAGCTCAAAGCCATCTACGAACTCCTGGAAACCGTCACCGACCGCTGTGAAGATGTCGCCAATATCATTGAAGGCATCATCGTCGAAAATGCCTGATGCAGAGTAGGGCGTTGGCTGCCATAAGCAGCCAACGCATTGATGTAATTCCTAAAAAAACGACTCTGGCTACTCATGCACACTCTTCAAATCAGTATTTACGTTCTCGTCTTTCTCATTGCACTGGCGCTAATATTCGACTTCATGAACGGCTTTCATGATGCCGCCAATGCAATCGCTACCGTGGTCTCCACTGGCGTCCTCAAGCCACAGCAGGCAGTCGCCATGGCGGCCTTGTTTAATTTCATCGCAATTGCGGTGTTCCAGCTTCACGTCGCCGCCACGGTCGGCAAAGGCACTATCGATCCCAATGTGGTCGACCATTACGTGGTCTTCGGCGCCCTGGTCGGCGCTATTTGCTGGAACATCCTGACCTGGTACTACGGTATTCCTTCATCTTCTTCGCATGCTTTGATCGGCGGCCTGGTCGGTGCTGCGGTAGCCAAGGCAGGCACCGGATCGCTGATCTCCGCCGGCCTGATCAAGACGATTGCCTTCATCGTGCTGTCGCCGCTGCTGGGCTTCGTCTTCGGCTCCATCATGATGGTGCTGGTGTCTTGGATTTTCGTACGTTCGACGCCGCGCAAGGTCGATAAATGGTTCCGCCGCCTGCAACTGGTGTCGGCCTCCATGTATAGCCTGGGTCACGGCGGCAACGATGCACAAAAGACTATCGGTATCATCTGGATGCTGTTGATCGCCACAGGATTTTCGCAGGCCAGCGACAGCTTGCCGCCATGGTGGGTGATCATTTCCTGCTATAGCGCTATCAGCCTCGGTACCTTGTTCGGGGGGTGGCGTATCGTCAAGACCATGGGCCAGAAGATCACCAAGCTGAAGCCGGTGGGCGGCTTCTGTGCGGAAACCGGTGGCGCGATTACGTTGTTCCTGGCGACAATGCTCGGCGTTCCTGTTTCAACCACCCATACCATCACCGGCGCCATCGTCGGCGTTGGCGCCGCACGCCGTGTTTCTGCGGTGCGTTGGGGTGTTGCGGGCAATATCGTCTGGGCCTGGGTGTTGACGATACCGGCATCGGCCTTCATGGCGGCGATTGCCTGGTGGATCGGGAAGCATATTCTGTAAGCAGAACGGCTGACAGACAGAAAATCAAAAGGGCGGTGCATAGGTAACTATGCGCCGCCCTTTTTTATGCAGCCCACTATCCGGGCCGCCTTTTGCTCAATACACTTATCTGTCGTTATCGCTGAACATTTAGTGCGCGCCACCGGCATCGACCGGCACGCTGGAACGCTGCGGCTTGGTGAGCCAGACAAGGGCAATCAACATTACGAACAACACTGCCGAAATCCAGAATATATCGGTCGCGCCCTGAGTCGCAGCTTTGACTGTAATCAGGCGGTCGATGGTGGCCCAGGCCGCCGGTTCCGGCATGCCTTGCGCTGTCAGATTGTGCACCGCCTCGGTAAATGCGGGGCTGTGCGGACCGGTAAATTCCGTCAGCTGCGAATGGTGCAGGGAAGTGCGGCGATCCCACAAGGTGCTGGTGATCGAAGTGCCCATGCCGCCGAACATGATCCGCACGAAGTTGGACAAACCGGCCGCGGACGGGATTTTCTCCGGTGGCTGGCCCGACAGGATGATCGAGGTCAGCGGGATAAAGAACATCGCCATCGCTGCACCCTGGATAATGGTCGGAATCATCAATGTGAAGGTGTCGACATTCTCGGTGAATTGCGAACGCAGGTAAAACACCACGGCAAAGATAAAGAATGCCGTGCTGGCGACCCAGCGCGCATCGACCTTGGGCAGTAACTTGCCGATGAACGGCGACAGGATGATGGCGAAGATCCCGACTGGCGCCATCACTTCACCCGCCAGGGTTGCGGTATAGCCCAATGTGGTTTGCAGCCACAAAGGCAGGATCACCAGGCCGCCGAACATCAGGCCGTAGCCAACCGAGATGGCGATCACGCCGCCGCTGAAGTTACGGCTCTTGAACAGCCTCAGGTCGACTACCGGATGGTCGTCGCCCAATTCCCAGATAACGAAGTAGATGAAAGCAATCAGGGCGACTGCTCCCAATATCACGATGGTCGAAGAGTTGAACCAGTCGAGTTCTTTGCCCTTGTCCAGCATGATTTGCAGAGAGCCAACCCAGATCACCAGCAAGGCTAGGCCGATTTTATCGATCGGCAGGTTGTAAGTCGCCGATTCGCGCTTGTGATAAATCGACCAGGTGGCCCAGGCGGCAAATACGCCGACCGGAATGTTGATATAGAAAATCCATGGCCAGGTGTAATTGTCGGAAATCCAGCCGCCTAGCAGTGGCCCCATCACTGGCGCCACCAGGGTGGTCATGCCCCAGAACGCCAGGGCCATGCCGCTCTTGGCGGGCGTGTAGCTGGATAACAGTAACGACTGCGACAACGGAATCATCGGTCCCGCGACCGCGCCTTGCAGCACGCGGGCGGCGATCAGTACTTCCATGCTGGGCGCCAGGCCACACAATATCGATGACAGTACGAACAGGATGATCGAGGTCACAAACAACCGTACCTGACCGAAGCGCTGGGTCAGCCAGCCAGTCAGCGGCACCGAGATGGCGTTGGCCACCGCGAACGAGGTGATGACCCAGGTACCTTGTTGTGGCGAGACGCCGAGGTCACCGGAGATGGCAGGAATGGAAACGTTGGCAATCGACGAGTCGAGTACGTTCATGAACACGGCAAGCGATAATGCAACCGTGCCCATGACTAGCTTGCCGCCGGTAAGCGGCGGCAAGGCTTGTTGAGGCGGCCGTGGTGGCGGCGCTGGTTTTGGGGAACTCATGAAGGCATTCCGGTAAGGGTTATTGCGTATTTGACGCCGTCAGCGGCGCCATCCAAACGATGGCGTCCGCTACGGCATGCGCCGGCGAATTGCATGCGATCAGTGTGCCGCCGCTGCATTGTTGTTGGCAGCGATAATGCTGGCGATACGGGCGTCGGCTTCCTGGCCACTCTTGTCGAATACGTCGGTGGTGTAAGCCGGTGCGGTGCGTGCAGAGCCGGCTGTCAGCGAAGTGCCCTCAGTCTGCGCAACGTCAACGCTGACGTCCATCGAGACGCCGATACGCAGCGGATGGCTTTCCAGATCTTTCGGATCCAGAGAAATACGCACTGGGATCCGCTGCACGATCTTGATCCAGTTGCCGCTGGCGTTTTGGGCAGGCAGCAGCGCGAACGCGGAGCCGGTGCCAGCCGCCAGGCCGATCACCTTGCCGTGATACTCGATCTTCGAACCGTATAGGTCGGATTTCAAGGTTACCGGCTGGCCGATGCGCATATTGTTGATCTGTACTTCCTTGAAGTTGGCGTCAACCCACAAGGCGTTCAGCGGGACGATGGACAGCAGCGGGCTGCCAGCGGCAACGCGCTGACCAACCTGCACCGAACGCTTGGCGACATAACCGGTGGTCGGTGCCAGCAAGGTGGTGCGGGCCAGGTTGATATAGGCATTGCGTACTTGCGCCGATGCGTTCAGCACGTTCGGATGCTGTTCAACCGTGGTGCGGTCGGTCAACACCTTGTTGGACGACAATTGTTCACGCGCGGATTGCAAGGCCGCTTCAGCACCTTGCACGGCGACCTTGGCGTGATCCAGTTCTTCCTTGGAGACAGCACCGGTGCTGATCAACTGCTGGCGGCGCGCCAGATCCGAACGAGCTCGCTCCAGTTCTGCGGTGCGAGCGGTGACGCCGGAGGTCAGCGTATTGTTATTGACGAACAGTGTGCGCACCTGGCGTACGGTCTGCGCCAATTGGGCTTCAGCCTGGTCCAGTGCGACCTTGGCATCGGCTTTATCCAGTTCCACCAGCGGTTTGCCGGCTTGCACCAGTTCGGTATCGTCGGCATTGATCGCCAGCACCGTGCCGCCAACCTGTGGCGTCACTTGCACCACGTTGCCACCGACGTACGCGTCATCGGTGCCTTCGTAATGACGGGCGTAGATGAACCACCAGATGCCATAGGCGATCAGGACGATGATAAGGGCGATGGTGACTGCAATCAGCAAGCCGCGGCGTTTGCCATTGGTTGCGGCAGGCGCCGGAGCAGCAGCAACGCCGGCCGTTGGTTCTTTTGGAGTTTGATTTGGTGTTGTCATGATGCGGGTTTCGCAATAAGTGAACGGTTGTTTTAATGAATCAGTTAGTAGCGCTTGCTTGCGGATTGCTGCCGGCGTTGGCCTCGGCCGGGCTGAGGCCCGTTGCGTTGCCATCGAAGCCGCCTCCCAGCGACTTGATCAGGTTGACGCGCAGGTCTGCCCTGCGTGCACGCGTATCGAGCTCAAGCCTGCGCGCCGCCAGCCAGCCGATTTGGCTGCTCACGACCTGCAGCATGTTGGCGGTGCCGACTTGTTGTCGTTGTTCCGCCAGTTTCATGCCGCGCTCGGCCGCTTCAACTGCGATCTGCTGATTCTTGCCTTGTTCCTCGGCGGCGCGTAGCGATTGAACACTATCCGCCACTTCGTGGAAGGCGTCGTTTAGCGCCTGGTTATAAGTGGCGACTGCGCCGTCATAGGCGGCGACCCGACCCTTGAGTTGGGCGCGCAGCGCGCCGCCTTCAAAGATCGGCAGGTGGATTGCCGGTCCGCCGCCGACTACCTTGCTGCTATGGTTCAGGAATTGCGAGAAACTCAGGCTGGAAAAGCCGATCATGGCCGACAGGTTGATGTCCGGATAGAATTCGGTCTTGGCTACCTTGATATCGCTTTGCGCTGCTTCCACTTGCCAGCGTGCAGCCAGCACATCCGGCCGTCTTCCCATCAAGCCCAGTGGCAGCTGGTCCGGCAGCGCGATGGCGCTGTCCGCCGGCAGCACCGGCTGAGCGATTTTCAAACCACGGTCAGGGCCCTGGCCCATTAATGCAGCGATCTGATTACGCGTCAGTGCAATCGCTTCCTGCCATTGCGAACGTTCGGCGCGCAGACCGGCCACTTGCTGGCGGCTAGTTTGATTGTCGCTCTGGGTATCGAGACCGGCTGCGAAGCGTTGTTGGGTGAGCTTGTCCAATTTATCGCGCAGCGCCAGTTGTTGGTCAGTCAGATCCAGTTGCGCAAATTGACGGCCCAGTTGCAGCCATGCCTTCGAGATCGCTGCGGTCAACACCAGCCGCGCTGCATAATCCTCTGCTTGCGCGGCTTTGCTTTGCGATATGGCGGAGCGCAGCTGCTCGCTGTGCTTGCCCCAGAAATCCAGGTCGTAGCTAAAGTTCAAGGCGGTTTCATAGTCCGTCACATACATGCCGCCGAACGGTGGCGGATAAATGCTGTTTTCGGAAAAGCGTTCACGGGTAGCCGATAAACTGGCGCCGACTTGCGGTTTGCTGGTGGCGCCGGCCGCTTCGACCATGGCATGCGAAGCGGCGATACGGGCTGCCGCTGCCTGCAGATTTGGATTGGTGGCCAACGCTTCATCGACCAGTTGTTGCAGCGGGCTGCCGCCAATTGTGCTTACCCATGAACTGGCTGGCCATACGCCACCCTGGCCTGGCAGGGAGGTTGCAGTTGCGTAGTCGTCTGGACTGTTCGAGTGGGCAGTACTGTGAATTCCGCTGAAATTGGCACAGGCCGTCAGCAACAGTACTGCGGCGCTGATGGCAAGGCGTTGCGTGCCGAGTTTCGGCAGGCGGCGTCTGGATGAGGATGAAAGAGGGTTCATGTCGGTGTTGATTTGACGAGTTGATTTAGCGGCCACGGATAAAATGACTACAAAGAATAACGACAGGGAATGACGCGGGCGTTTTTCCGATTACTTAAAAATAATACTGTATGGATAGTTCTTGCATAGTCAATGTGTTTTCTCTGTTGGCGTACCACTTGCCAGCAGGCGTCGCAGCATTGATTTCAAAAAGCCGATCTCTTCTGCACTGAAATCTGAAAAGTGTTTGTTGAGCACGCCGCAAAATGCTTTTGGCATCTCTTTCGACAGTTCGACGCCATCGGCGGTCAGGTGCAGCTTCATCAAGCGTCTGTCATGCGCGCAGGGCTCGCGCGTGATCAGTTCGCGCGCCACCAGTCGGTCGATCATACGCTTAGTTGACGCCGCGTCGGTATACGTCTCGCGTGCAAGATCGGCGGCGGTAGAGTATTTCCCGGTTGACAGCATCAGAAGAATTGCTCCCTGAGCATGGGTGATCCCATATTTCGCCAGGGATTCATCCGAACTCTTGACCAGCATGGCACGCGACCGCGCCAGCAGATAGCCTATGCTTTCTTCTATCTGGTAGTTCTCCAGAGCAAATAATGGTGATGGGTTACTCACGGATTTCTCACAGACTTGTATTTAACTATTTTCTCATTTGCAACGAATGCGCAATTTTATTGCCCTAATATTCATTGCCTAGGCAAGAGAATATACTGCAAAATAAACTTCTTTGCTGGCGACGCTCTAGAAACGTTCCTCAGGTTGCAGTTGTATTTTCCGGCGCAGGCGCGGCACATGCCGGTAAATGCAGCAATACAGTCAGGCCGCGCTGCTGCCTTGATGTCGCCAGCGTCACCGTACCTTGTGCGGCGATCACGATTTCTTTGACAATGGCAAGACCAAGGCCGGTGCCTTCCTGGCCGGGTGCGGCATTGCGGAAGAAGCGTTCAAATACGCGGTCGCGCACTTCGGCTGGAATGCCGGGGCCATTGTCGCTGACGCTGATTTCTATCTGCTCCGGGGTAGCGTTAACAGCCACCGTTACTTTGCCCTGCGCCGGCGTATAGCGGATCGCGTTGTCGACCAGGTTCATCATCATGGCGTTAAACAAGGCCTCGTTGCCCATCGCCCAGGCGTGCTCGATTTCGGTGTCGAGTCCAAGGTCGATATTCTTGCGTTGCGCCAGGTCGACAATTTCTTCCAGCACTGTGGCCGCCACCGCGACGAGATCCACCGGATGCCGGAGAAATGCGGTGGTGTTGGATGCCTCGGCCTGTGAAAGCAAGAGCAGCTTGTTGGTCAGTTCGGTCATATTGCGGCTGCTTTCCTGCAGCGCCTGCAACACTTCTCCGCGCCGGCTTTCATCGCTCAGGCGGCGGGCAAACTGGATTTGCGAATCGATCAGTGTCAGCGGCGTGCGCAACTGGTGGGCTGCATCGGCGATAAAGCGCTTTTGCGCCGCGACCTGGGTATTGAGGCGCTGGATGGTTTGATTGATGGCTTCAACGATGGGGCGGAGTTCCAGTTGCAATTGACCGGCCTTGATCGGCGAAAGCGAGGTGGCGTCGCGCGACGCCAGCTGGTCCTTCAGGTGCATCAGAGGCCGCAATTCCATGGTCAAGCCGATCACCACCAGCGCAATCGCCAGCAGCAGCATGGCGATCTGGCGATGCAGGGCAGGGTGCCAGAGATCGGCCAGCATCTGGTCGTGGGCGCGCGTGGTCTGGCCTACCAGTACTGAGATCTTGCGCAACTGGCCAGCGTTATACAAGGTGCGCACCTGGCTCACCACGCGCAGCGCCTGCCCGTGATAGTCGATGCTGTTGAATGCAGGCGTAGTTACCGGAAAACGCAGCGTCGTTGGAAAGTCGGTGCGGCCGGCCAGCAAGCGGTCATGGTCCGTGATCACCTGGTAATACACCTGGTCCTGCTCCGGCGAGGCCAGCAGTTCCAGCGCTGCCGGCGGGATTCCGGCATGCGGCTCGCCGTCGAGCCACTGGATCTCGCCAGCTATCACTTGGGCCGACGCCAGTAGCGCGTGGTCCTGGATCAGGTCAGCGGTTTCGCGCGCGCTGCGATACGACAGCGTGGCGCTGATGGCGACAAACAGCGTCAGTGGAATCAGCAGCCACAGCAGCAGGCGCAGGCGAAGACTGATGATCAAGTGAGGTCTTTCTGTTTGAGTAGATACCCGAGTCCGCGCAGGGTCATGATGGCAGCCTGGGAGTGCTCCATCTTCTTGCGCAGGCGGTGGATGTAGATCTCGATGGCATCTGCGCTCGGCTCATCGTCCAGTCCGAACACGCCGTCCATCAAAGCTGTTTTCGACACCGTCTTGCCTTGCTTTAGCATCAGGATTTCAAGTACGTCGTGCTCGCGCGCAGGCAATGCCAGCAACTGCCCGGCAATCGAAAATTGCCGCGTATTGCTGTCGTAGTGTAGATCGGCACAATGCATCTCCGCCGATTTGCCGGGCGTCTGGCGGCGGATCAGGGCCTTGATGCGCGCCACCAGTTCGCGTACTTCAAAGGGCTTGACCAGATAGTCGTCGGCGCCTGCGCCAAGGCAATCCACTTTCTCATCGATCGAGCCGCTTGCCGTCAGGATCATTACCGGCACGTTGTTGTGGCGCTGGCGCAGCCGACGCAATACGCTCTTGCCATTCATCTTCGGCAGCTGCAGGTCGAGCAGGACAACGTCGTAGCTTTCGCTTTGCAGCAGGCTGTCGGCAACTTCGCCATCTCTGGCGATGTCGATGGTGAATTTGTCTTCCTTGAGTATCTTGCTCAGCCATAACGCCAGCGGCGGATTATCTTCAATCAGGAGTAATTTCATGGATGCCCGGGGGTTTAATTATGTTGCACTGCAATCTAAATAGTACTGATTTGGAAAGCTGGATGAAAGTTACCGCATCCTAGAATACGCTCAACATTGGAACATTGGCAGCCAGCCATGTGTATCCGGTGATTATCCCAAAAAAATAAATGGAGACAAGCTAATGCATACCCTCATCCGCGGTTCATTGATTTCCGCCGTTCTGCTTTCTGGCACCGTGCTTGGCACCAGCCAGGCGGTCGCAGCAGATTCGGGCAAAATCACCATCATGGTCGGCGGCATCACCAAGATGATTTATTTGCCAGCCAAGCTGACTGAGCAACTTGGCTATTTCAAGGAAGAAGGGTTGGACGTCGAGCTGCAATCGCAACCGGCTGGCGTCGATGCGGAAAATGAATTGCTGGCGGGCGCGGTGCAAGCCGTGGTTGGGTTCTACGATCATTCCATCGATTTGCAAAGCAAGGGTAAGGAAGTCACCGCCATCACCGTCTTTGGCCAAGTACCCGGCGAAGTTGAAATGGTCTCGACCAAGGCTGCTGCCACCATCAAAAGCATGGCCGATGTCAAAGGCAAGACGTTGGGCGTGACTGGCCTCGGCTCATCAACCAACTTCCTGACGCAGTATCTGGCAGCTAAGAGCGGCGTCACCTCCAATCAGTATTCGGTGTTGCCGGTGGGGGCCGATAATACCTTCATCGTCGCGATCAAGCAGAACCGTATCGATGCCGGCATGACCACCGAGCCGACTGTTTCGCAGTTGTTGAAGAACGGCGACGCCTCTGTGCTGGTTGACATGCGCACAGTTGAAGGTACGGTCAAGGCGCTGGGTGGTTTGTACCCGGCTTCCAGCCTGTATGTGCAGCGGCCATGGCTCAATACGCACAAGGAAGAAGCCGCCAAGCTGGCGCGCGCCTTCGTCAAGACGCTGAAGTTCATCAATACCCATAGCGCCGCCGAAATCGCCGACAAGATGCCGAAGGATTACTACGGCAATAACAAGCCGATGTATGTACAGGCCTTGCAAAATTCCCTGCCGATGTTTTCTCCTGACGGAAAAATGCCGGCCGGCGGCCCGGAAACCGTGCTGCAAGTCCTGTCCGGATTCAATCCGAACGTCAAGGGCAAGCACATCGACCTGGCTAAAACCTACACCAACGAGTTTGTTAGCCAAGGCAAGTAAGACTGGCGCACACGATGTAAACATCGGGACACCTCGCGTTGTTGTACGAGGCTTCCCGATAACCGGATGGCTCTGGCCGGCGCGATACGCGTACCCGGGGAGAGTCCTGCCGTCCTGACACAAAGAAGGAAACCTGAAATGACCCAAACTGCCTACGCGTCGGCCACGCCGTCCTCGTCCGTTAAACCGGTGACGCCGGAGCCTTCGCGCGATACGCCAGCCATAGAAATGCGTAATGTCTCTTGCCGCTTTATCTCGCCGGATGGCAAGGCTACGGTGGCGTTGCGCGACTTCACCATGAGTGTGGCGCGTGGCGAATTCGTAGCGATCGTCGGCCCGACCGGTTGCGGCAAGTCGACCACGCTGAGCATGATTACCGGCCTGCTCAAGCCGACCGTTGGCGAAGTGCGCATCATGGGCGAGCCGGTCAACGGTATTGATCCGCGCATCGGTTTTGTGTTCCAGAACGATGCGGTATTCCCTTGGCGCAGCGTGCTGCATAACGTGGCTGCAGGCCCGCTGTTTCGCGGCAAACCGAAGGACGCAGCCTACGCCTTGGCGGAAGAATGGATACGCCGGGTAGGTCTCGACAAGTTTAGCAATCACTATCCGCACCAGCTTTCGGGCGGTATGCGCAAACGCGTTGCACTGGCGCAAACCTTTATCAATAGTCCTGAAATCCTGTTGATGGACGAGCCGTTCAGCGCGCTCGACATGCAGACACGCACCCTGATGCAGGATGAGTTGCTGCAACTGTGGTCATCGCAGGCCGGCTCGGTGGTATTCGTTACCCACGATCTGGAGGAGGCGATCGCGCTGGCCGACAAGGTCTATGTGTTGACTGCCCGTCCGGCCACCCTGAAGAGTGTGTATGAAATCGATCTGCCGCGGCCGCGCGTGATGTCCGAAGTGCGTTACGAACAGCGTTTCATCGACATCTCGCGCAAGATCTGGTCCGATCTGCGCGAAGAAGTTCATATCAGCTAAAGCGTTTTATTCCATTACACAGGGTCGCTGCCTTACCGTCGTTGCGCGGCCGGCGATCACAAAGAGGCAAACATGAATCAAGCACACACTATCGACAAGCTCAGCGCTGCCAGCCTGGCGACTGTCGAACAAGAAGCACAACGCAAAATCAAGCAGCGCTATTGGCTGGTGATGTTCCTGCGCGTAGCCATCCTGGTCCTCACGCTGGGCGGCTGGGAGCTGGCGGCTAGGCTGCAATGGATAGACCCGTTTTTCTTTTCACAACCTTCGCTGATCGTGATCCAGATTTACGATTGGATCGTCGAGGGCACGTCGCAAGGGCCGCTGTGGACCCAAGTGCTGGTGACGCTGGAAGAAACGGTGTTGGGCTTCCTGATCGGATCGGTCGCAGGCGTCATCTGCGGTATTTTGCTGGGCCGCAACAAGCTGCTGTCGGATATCTTCAGCATCTATATCCAGGTCGCCAATTCGATCCCGCGGGTAGTGCTGGGTTCGATTTTCGTCATCGCGTTGGGCTTGGGCATGGCCTCGAAAGTCGCACTGGCGGTGGTGATGGTGTTCTTCGTCGTGTTCGGCAATGCCTTCCAGGGCGTGCGTGAAGCTGACCGTTATATGATTGCCAACGCCCAGATCCTGGGGGCATCGCCGCGCCAGGTCACCATGTCGGTCGTGATTCCATCCGCGCTGAGCTGGATCTTGGCGAGCTTGCATGTCAGCTTTGGTTTCGCTCTGGTGGGCGCCGTGGTTGGTGAGTTCCTCGGTTCGAAGCAGGGTATTGGCTTGTTGATCTCGACGGCGCAGGGTGCTTTCAACGCCAGCGGTGTGTTCGCCGCCATGATTGTGCTGGCAGTGGTCGCCTTGGCGGCAGATTATTTACTGACTACATTAGAAAAACGTTTGCTGAAATGGCGTCCTGTGGCATTCTAGTTTCTAACGGAAATTTACTGACTTAAGGTTGCGGCGCATTTTACGATGCGCCGTTTTTTTATGCGCCAGCCGTGGCGCACTTTTGGACGGCGGTTACTGCTTTCCACCGCTGCGATCGTCATGCGTGTCGACGCCTCGCGTCGTTTCATTCTTGGGATGGATTGCCGCCTTGTGGCTTTGCTTATTGCGCTGGATGGTTTCCCGCGAAGGTGGGTAGTCTGCATTTTTGGCGGGAATTTCACCGTCATGCTGGGCCTGTTTCAGTTCTTGTCGAACCTGTTGGCGCGTCTTGCCTTTGGTGTCGGTCGCATTTTCAGCGGCGGTGCTTAGTGAGAAAGACGCAGCGGTGATCGCCAATATCAGTTGAGCGGATTTCATTGTTACCTCCATTCCAATCAATGTGACTGCACAGACGACACCGTCTTTTGCATGCTTTCCTGTTTTGAAAGTGCTTTCGGGCCGTCACCATGAAGGCAATAGCGCCACGGCGGCGCAGAGTAATAACTTAGCCTTCGGTGCCAAGTATGGGAAAAGGTTGACTGCGGGAAGGTGACGGTGCGGTTACATTTTTGCAATCTGCTGTTTCCAGCCATGTCGCTGGCATGGCTGCTGCAGAAAATACGTCGCTAGTCGTAGCGGTATTTTAAAGCGCAGCTCGTCCTGTCAACAGCCAGCTTGCCCAGTCGGCCCGGCCATTTCTGGCGGCCTCTGCGGCGGCTTTGTGATGATCGTAATTGACGCACTGATGACTCACGCGCCAGCCGAGGGCATCTTGCGTGCAAATGGCGTAACGGGCATGTGGACTGCCATTTTCGATGACATGAAAGTAAGGCTGATCATCGTCATAGGCTTGCAGGCCGACGCTGCCGGGATTGACCACCATGCGTCCGCCAGAGAGGGCGCAGGCGCGCGGCTTGTGACTGTGGCCGCAGATGATCAGCTGTTGGCTGACGCCGGCCGCATAGGCCTCAATTTGCGAAGCTGGCGCCATGCGGCAACCATGCAGATCAACGGTCTCAAGAAAATAGAGCAGGTCGCTGGCGGGGGTGCCGTGGCACATGAAGATGTTTTCGGCGACGTCCAGTGTGCCCGGCAATCCTTGGATCCAGTCGCGCTGTGCTTGCGTCGTGTTTTCATAGGCGAACTGATCGGTCGGGTGCCCGGCTTTTGTGCCGCAGGCCAACAGTTGGCGCTCGTGGTTGCCGGCTATGGTTGGTAGCGCCAGCGACATCAGCAGATCGGCAGTGGCGCCTGGTGCAAGCGGCCCGGACAGGATGTCGCCGGCGTTGACGGTGAGATCTGTGCCTTGTTGTTTGATATCCGCCAGCACAGCCTCCAGTGCCCAGATATTTGCATGGATATCGGAAAGAATGGCAATTTTCATTGGTGTTTTCCTCCAGATGAATATCACATCATAAAATAAAAATGGGCGCAAAAAAAAGTGCAATTCGTCAAATGTCGAATTGCACTTTTTAGCCGTTCCGCCGGCGCAGCAACTATCGCTGCGCTGTCTTCAGGATTGATTACAGCACGTCGCTGGCATGGTCAGCCAAACGTGAACGTTCGCCGCGCGCCAATGTTACGTGACCGCTATGCGACCAGCCTTTGAAGCGATCGACCACGTAGGTCAGGCCGCTCGAGCCTTCGGTCAGGTACGGCGTATCGATCTGCGCAATGTTACCCAGGCAGATGATCTTGGTGCCCGGACCGGCACGTGTGACCAGCGTCTTCATTTGCTTGGGCGTCAGGTTTTGCGCTTCGTCGATGATCAGGAACTTGTTGACGAAGGTGCGGCCTCGCATGAAGTTGAGCGACTTGATCTTGATGCGCGAACGAATCAGGTCCTGGGTGGCGGCGCGACCCCATTCGCCGGCATCGGAATCTGATTTGTTGAGCACTTCCAGATTGTCGTCGAAGGCGCCCATCCACGGCCCCATCTTCTCTTCTTCGGTACCCGGCAGGAAACCGATGTCTTCACCGACAGGCACCGTAACGCGGGTCACGATGATTTCGTTGTAAGTCTTGGTTTCCAACACCTGCGCCAAGCCCGCCGCCAGTGCCAGCAGGGTTTTGCCGGTACCGGCCTGGCCCAGCAGGGTGACGAAATCGCAGTCAGGATTCATCAGCAGGTTGAGTGCGAAGTTCTGCTCGCGGTTACGGGCAGTAATGCCCCATACGCTGTTCTTGGCATGACCATAGTCGCGTAGGGTTTGCAGGACTGCGGTCTTGCCGTTGATCTGCGTGACTTGTCCGTAGAACGCCGGTTCGCCGTTTTTCGGTTCGATGAAAACGAACTGGTTGACCAGCAAGGTCGGCACTAGCGGTCCGCTCAGGCGATAGAAGGTATAACCAGTGCCATGCTTGTTTTCTTGCCAGGATTCAATGCCCTTGCCATGCTTGATCCAGAAATCGTCCGGCAATTGCTGGATACCCGAATACAGCAGGTCGGTATCTTCCAGTACATGGTCATTGAAATAGTCTTCCGCCGGCAAGCCCATGGCGCGCGCCTTGATGCGCATGTTGATGTCTTTCGACACCAGCACTACCGGGCGGCCCGGGGTTTCAGCTTCCAGGCCGCGTACTACGCCGAGAATCTGGTTATCGGCTTTGCCGACTGGCAGGCCTTCCGGCAGATCGGCGTTTTGCAGCTTGGTCTGGAAGAACAAACGGCCCTTGGCATCCTTGTTGCCAAGTTTTGACAAAGGAATGCCATGGTCGATCTGGTCGTCGCCAATATCGCCCACCAGCGCGTCCAGCGAACGCGAAACCTGACGGGCATTGCGCGCGACTTCCGACATGCCTTTTTTGTGATTGTCCAGTTCTTCCAGGGTCACCATCGGCAGATAGATATCGTGCTCTTCAAAGCGGAACAGCGAGCTCGGGTCATGCATCAGCACGTTGGTGTCCAGCACGAACAGCTTGGTCACGCCGGATTTGTCGGCGGCGCGGCTGGTGCTCGATTTCGGGCGGATATGGCCTTCGGCAGGCTTTATCGCTTTGTCGGTAGACGAGTTAGCTGGCGCACGTGATTTCTCTGTGGGAGCCTTGTCGGTTCTACGGCTTTCTACCGGTTTGACTGCTGGTTTTGCTGCCTTGTCTCTAGCTTGCGGTGCAATTTCTTTGTTACGGGTAATCGGTTCAACTACGGCGATACGTGGTTTGACGGCTTTGCCGGCTTCCGCTTTTGGATAATCTTGAACGGACAGTAAAGCAGCGGGTTTGGTCGGTAATTTTGGTAGGGGCATCAGAACCTCGCTTTAAAGATGAAAAAATGTTCGCTTTGGTGATAACACGAACTGGACCAAACGGGTGAAGCTACGGCTGGAACAACGAAATATCGGTAAGGAATAGTAGTGGTCACTAGCAATAAACACGCCCGGAACTGACTGAAACCGCGGGCGCGGCCGATAAAGTACAAATTAAAAAGTAAAAAAGCCGTTTGGGAAGGCCCTCGGGCCTTTTCCTCAAACGGCTTAACAAAATAATTTTTTTTGAATTCAATGACTTACAAACTCCAATACTTCCTCAACATGCGCAGGCACCTTCACTCCACGCCATTCTTTCACCAATGTGCCAGCGGCGTCAATGATAAACGTGCTGCGCTCGATGCCGCGTACTTGCTTGCCGTACATGTTTTTCATTTTCATGACATTGAACATGGCGCACAAGGTTTCGTCGGGATCTGAAATCAGCTGGAAGGGCAGGTCCAGCTTGCTCTTGAATCCTTCGTGAGAGCGAATGCTGTCGCGGCTAATGCCGAATATCAGCGTATTTTTCTGCTGGAATTGCGGGTAAAGATCGCGGAACTGGATAGCTTCCGTAGTGCAGCCAGGCGTGTTGTCCTTGGGGTAAAAATACAACACTATGTTCTTGCCATGATAGTCCGACAACTTGAACGTCTGTTCACCAGTCATGGCGGCAGAGAAATCGGGGACTGTCATGTTGATGATGGAAGGATGGTCTGCCACTGTATTGTCCTGTTCACTAGATTATTATGAATCGGTTGCCAATCAGGGTCTTGAAGAATCCGCTGATCAACTTGGCTGCATGATCATTTCACCGGAGCGTCCCGGCAACTCCGCCCAGGTGAGAGGCGCTGTCGGTAAAGCCTGGTCCTTGATGTGGTGAAAATAATCTTCCATCGAGACCAGATCGTAGCCTTGCTCCTGCCAGCCCTGCAGCAACTGCTCAAATATGGGGGCGAGTTTTTGCCCTTCAAGCTCTGCGTGCAGAGTAAATACATGATCGCGCGGCGTGGCTGTCAGCGCCAGGATGTGAGCGGCAATATTCGCCGGCGTCAGCTCAATGCCGTTGAAACTCCGGCCAAGCAACTCGTCCAGCGTCGGCAGTGTCGTCGGTAACTGGATACATGCCAGCGTCTTGCCGTTGACCTGCAAGCGATGCGGCCCTGCCGTTTGGTCGGCCAGTGCGCCATCTTCGGTCAGCATGGCGCGGCCGTCGGAAGCATAGGCCATGCCGAATTTTTCCAGCTGCTCGAAGGCGTAGGGATTCATCTGCCAGCCGGCGGCGCCATGGGTTTTCGGCGGCCGGCCGAAAATCTGGCTGAAACGGTCGAACGAGCGCTGCATCTGCTGACTGGTCCAGGCGGCGTCGCGCTGCCGCACATGGTCCTGCCAGACGCGGTGATCCCAGGTATGGATACCGCACTCAAAACCGGCATTGCTCACTGCCTGCATATATTTTGCGCAAGTCTTGCCGATATCCGGTGCTGGCAGCAGCACACCGTACATCAGGGTCTTGAGACCGTAATGTTCGACTACCGAAGTGCGCGATACTTTCTGGAAGAACCCTGGACGGAATACCTGTTTCAACGCCCAGCCGGTGTGGTCGTAGCCGAGCGAAAAGAGAAAGGTGGCGCGCGCCTGGTATTTGCTCAGCAGGCGCACCAGGTTAGGTACCCCTTCACGGGTGCCGCGATAGGTGTCGGCGTCGATTTTGAGGGTGAGGAGAGGCAAGTTGTCTGGTCTGGCAGTAGTAAGAAAAAGCAGGCTCTGCGGTAAGCGCGGAAAATTTCCGTGCCTGCCGCAGACAAGGGGTAGCTCTTAGTCCATCAAGGCGCGTGCTTCAGCCACCTGGCCGCGGTACGCGTCGAATATATTGCGCAAGGTGTCAGCCATGGTCGTGGTCGGCTGCCATTGAAGTTCGTCGCAAGTGTTCGTGATTTTCGGCACGCGGTTTTGCACGTCTTGATAACCTTTGCCGTAGTAAGCGGCGGAAGTGGTCTCGACCAGCTTGACCTTCTTTGCCGAGTCGGCGTACTCAGGGTATTCAGCAGCCAGTTTCAACATCATGTCGGCCAGGTCGCGGATCGAATAGTTGTTCACCGGATTACCGATGTTGTAGATCTTGCCGCTGGCGACGCCGTCTTTATTGGCGATGATCTTGATCAGTGCATCGATACCGTCGTCGATGTAAGTGAAGGCACGTTTTTGCTGGCCGCCGTCGACCAGCGAAATGTTTTCGCCGCGCACGATGTGGCCGAAGAACTGGGTCACGACGCGTGAGCTGCCTTCCTTCGGTGTGTGGATCGAATCGAGGCCAGCGCCGATCCAGTTGAATGGACGGAACAAGGTGAAGTTCAAGCCTTCTTCCATGCCGTAGCCCCAGATCACACGGTCCATCAGTTGCTTGGCGCAAGAGTAGATCCAGCGCGGCTTGTTGATTGGACCGCAAATCAATTCCGATTGCTCAGGGTCGAACTCTTCGTCATGGCACATGCCGTAGACTTCCGACGTTGACGGGAACACCAGGTGCTTGCCGTATTTGGCGGCGGAACGGACGATAGGCAAATTGGCTTCAAAGTCCAGCTCGAATACGCGCAGCGGTTGCTTGACGTAGGTCGACGGTGTTGCGATCGCCACCAGCGGCAGGATCACGTCGCACTTCTTGACGTGGTATTCGACCCATTCCTTGTTGATGGTGATGTCGCCCTCGAAGAAGTGCATGCGTGACTTATATTCTTCATTGTCAAGCAGATCGCGGATACGGTCGGTCATCATGTCCATGCCGTAGACGTGCCAATCGGTGGTTTCCAGGATGCGCTTGGACAGGTGATGGCCGATGAAGCCGTTGACGCCGAGGATGAGGACTTTTTTCATAATGTTCTATTGTTGTTGGGTTGGCATTCCGCAGGGCGGAATTTCAAACGCTGCAATTCCAGCAGGGCAGAACGGCAATCAAGCCCGCCTGGCCTGCGAAATCACGCAGCCGGTTTTATAAAAGGATGTTTTGCAATGCTTCCGGTGCGACAGCTTGGTCATTCACCAGCAATTGGTTAATCAACAGCGCGCGGCCATCGCCGCAGACGCCAACAATGCGATTATCCACTACCGCCAAGCCTTGAGGCAAATTTACCGGTATATCAGCGGCCTGGTTGGTAGGAAGGCTTGCCTTTCCAATAATGAAAGTTTTGTCTTTGATAATTGTCCAGGCACCGGGATAGGGCGGCGCTACTGCACGATACAGGTTGTAGACTTGCTGCGCCGGCTGGCTCCAGTCGATTTCGCCGTCGGCTGGCTTGCGCCCGCCGAAATAGCTGCCTTGCGCCAGATTATTTGGCAGCTTTGGCGTATTCCCTGCCAACATGGCTGGCAAAACATTCCATAAGGTCTGCTCGGCGGCTACCACGACCTTGCCGAATACCTCGTAGGCGGTATCGTCGGGCAGGATCGGCACAATGGTTTGAGCGACGATGGCGCCTGCATCGGGCTTGGCGGCCATCTCATGCAAGGTGGCGCCGGTTTCGGTTTCGCCGTGCAGCACTGCCCAGTTGATCGGCACGCGACCGCGGTATTTCGGTAACAGGGAGCCGTGCATATTGAAGGCGCCGTGTCTGGCCAGTGCCAGCAGGTTCACCGGCAACATGTTGCGGTAGTAAAAGCTGAAGATGAAGTCAGGATCCAAGGCCGCCACTTGCGCCAGCAATGCCGGCGTAGCGGGGTCGTCCGGCGTGATCGTCGGAATGCCATGCTGCCGGCACAGCGACGCTACCGATTCGAACCAGATGGTTTCTTGCGGATTGTCTTCATGGGTGACGACCAGCGCCACCTCGACGCCACGCGCCAGCAAGACTTTCAGGCAGCGCACGCCGACATTGTGATAAGCGAAAACGACGGCTCTCATGATGCTTGCTTGTCCTCGGCCGAAGATTGTTCCAGCATGGCTTGCACCACATAACGCGGCCGTGCTCGCACTTGCTGGTAGATGCGGCCGACGTATTCGCCGACCAGGCCGATGCCGAACAGGATCATGCCCATCAGGAAGAAGGCAAATGCGAACAGGGTGAACACACCCTGGACCTCGGCGCCGAACAGGAAACGGCGTACCACCAGAATCACGAACAGCGCAGCCGAGGCGAAGGACAACACAATCCCTATCAGTGAAAACAGCTGCAACGGCACGATGGAAAAGCCGGTCACCAGATCGAAATTCAAGCGGATCAGGCTATACAGCGAATATTTCGATTCGCCGGCAGAGCGTTCTTCATGTTCGACCACCACTTCGGCTTGCTTGCGGGCGAAGGTGTAGGCCAGTGCTGGCACAAAAGTGTTGACTTCCTTGCACTGGTTGATCAGGTCGACTACGTTACGGCCATAGGCGCGCAGCATGTTGCCCTGGTCGGTCATCTTGATGCCGGTGATTTTCTCACGCAGTACATTCATGGCCTTGGAGGCGACGGTGCGCCAGGCAGAATCCTGGCGCTTGCGGCGGATCGAGCCGACATAGTCGTAGCCTTCGCGCATCTTGGCGACCAGATTGCCGATTTCCTCCGGCGGATTCTGCAGGTCGGCGTCGAGCGTCACGATAATTTCACCGCGGGTCGCTTCAAAGCCGGCCAGGATCGCCATGTGTTGGCCGAAATTGCCATTGAATAGTACGACGCGGGTAACGTCCGGCCGCAGCCGGAACTGTTCCGCCAGGATGGCCGCAGATTTGTCGCGGCTGCCATCGTTGACGTACAGGATTTCATAGCTGATGCCAAGTGCATCTAGCGCCGGGTAGAGGCGCTCGAACAGTTTGGCGAGGCCCGATTCCTCGTTGTATACCGGGATGACGACGGAGAGTTCTGGTTTCATCAAGCGATTGTTGTTTTACGAATTTATTTTATTGAGCACGGATTTTACCGCGGACACAGAGCGTTCGACATCGTTCTTGGTCATGACATTGAACATCGGCAGCGATACGATCAGGCGGCCGACTTTTTCGGCGACCGGGAACATGCCTTCCTTGAAGCCGCGTGCGCGGTACATGCTCAGCAGGTGGATGGCCGGATAGTGGTAACCGATGCCGACACCGAGCGCCTGCATCTGTTCCATGAAGGTGGCGCGCGCTGGTTTGCCGTCCTTGCGTTCCGGTAGCACCAGCTGGAACATGTGCCAGTTGCTGTTATCGAAATCGGCAACGGGAAGCTGAGCGCCGTATTGCACTTCAAAGTCGCTGCCGAAGCAAGTGAAGTAGTGCTGCGCCAATTCGCGCCGATGCGCGGTGATTGCATCGATGTGGGCAAACTGGCCGAGGCCGATGGCGGCGGCGACGTCGGTCATGTTGAATTTGCCGCCGAGGACATCGACATCAAGGCCGTCAAAGCCACTGCGGGTCACGCCTTGCAGGCGGTATTTTTCCGCCAGCCGCGCTTCTTCGGCATTGTTCAGCACCAGGCAACCGCCTTCGGATGAGGTGATGTTCTTGTTGGCCTGGAAGCTGAATGAGACAAAGTCGCCGAAAGCGCCAATGCGCTGCCCGTTCCAGGTTGAGCCTAGCGCTTGGGCGGCGTCTTCCACGACGCGCAGATTATATTTTTTTGCCAACGCATACAGGCGATCCATATCAACGGGCAGGCCAGACAGGTAGACCGGGATGATGGCCTTGGTGCGTGGCGTGATGGCAGCCTCGACCTGCGCCAGGTCGATATTACGGGTGACCGGATCGATATCGGCAAAGACTGGCGTAGCGCCGGTTTCGATAATCACGTTAGCGGTGGCGACCCAGGAAATCGGCGTGGTGATGACCTCATCGCCAGCGCCGATGCCGGCGATGCGCAGCGCGATTTCCATGGTGCAGGTACCGGAATTGAAAGTGCGCACCGGACGGCCACCGAAATATTCTGACAACTGCGTTTCGAATGCCGCCACCTTGGGACCGCTGGTAATCCAGCCGGAACGCAAGACGTCGCCCACCGCTGCGATGGTGGCTTCGTCGATGGTTGGTTTGGCAAACGGCAGGAATGGTTGTTGGCTCATAGTCATTAGTAGATAGATATCCGGATAAAAGAAGTCTTAGCTGCGAGTCAGCAATACTACGCCGACAATGATCACACCGATAGCTATCAGGCGCTGGGCGGAAATCTGTTCGCCCAGGAAGTACCAGGCGCCGACGGCGCTGATGATGTAGCCCATTGACAGCATCGGATAGGCAATCGTGACATCAACCCGCGACAGGCCGATAATCCAGACCACCACCGAAATAACGTAGCACGTCAGGCCGCCCAGGATCGGCAACTGGGTGGCCAGTTTGATGCCGACGGAAAGCCAGTTTTGCGGCGTCAGACTGATGACGCCGACCGCATTGGTGCCGGCCTTCAGCAGGAGTTGTGCCAAGGCGTTGAGGCAGACGCCGGTGAGGATGAAAGCAAATGTCGTGAGATTCATGTAGGTGCCGGATCAGGGTGTGGAGGCGCTTGCAGCAGGCTCTGCAGGCGCCGCTTTAGCTTCGGGAGCTGGCGATTCGGCCGCCGCCGCAGGAGCAACCGGCGCGACAGCCGCAGCAATGCCCTGGTTAGCCACTACCACCCGGCGTGGATCCTGGGCGATGACCCGCATCGGCACACCACTCGCTGCCAGTTGCTTGTACGTTTCCGGACGAATGATGGCAATGTCTTTCTTGCCGGCCGCAGCATCCGCATTCCATTTGACGACAAAGGCTTCGATCGTCGGAATCCATAATTGCGGCTCTTGCGTCAGACCGAACTCCAGTTCATCCATATGCTTGACCATGGTCATGGTGCGACGCAGGTAGAACGGCAGTGACTGTTCATATTTGTCCACCACGTACAGCGTTGTTTGCGGCGTCATTTCCGCATTGATTGCTGGCACCATGTCGATGCCGGCAGAGTAGCGCCCCTGCGCGTCGTGGCCGTACATGAGCAGCTGGCCACCGATAAAGCCGGCAGCGGCCAGGGCCACAATCGCCCATTCCTTCTGGCGGCGCGCCAGCGCTAACGCCCCAACGGCGCCGATAAAAGCGATCACGGAGGCCGCAAATACCCAAGGTACATGCGCTTGCAATAGCGGCAGCGAATAGGCATCCTTGGCCAGCGAAGGAATTTTCCAGGACAAGGCCAGCCCGAGCACTGCTGGCAACAATAGCAGCAGTGCAGAAGCGGTGATCGCCTTGCTTGAGGCCTTATCCAGATGGCAGGCGATCAACAGCGCCAGCGCAGGAAAGATCGGCAGGATGTAAGACGGCAGCTTGGAATCGGAGACGCTGAAAAACACAAAAATGAACAGGCTCCAGATCAGCAGCATTTTCTTTGGCTGGAAACCGGATACGGTATGACTTTCGCGCGCAGCATTCCACAGGCTCTGGAACAAGACGCCGAGCCACGGCACGATACCCAAGATCAGGATTGGCACGAAGTAGTAGGGCGGGCCATAGCGGTTGTGAATCTTGCTGGTAAAGCGTTGGAATTGTTCGTGGATGAAGAAGAACTGCGGGAATTCAGGATTCTTCAAAGAAATCAGTACGAACCATGGCACCGTGATGACAAAGAATAAAATCAGGCCGAGCACCAGATGCAGGCGTTTCCAGATTGACCAGTCGCGCGAAAACAGGGTGTACAGCACCAATACCGCGCCGGGGATCAGCAAGCCGATCAAGCCTTTCGACAAGACCGAGAGCGCCATGCCAGCCCAGCACAGCAACATCCAGTTGCGTTGCTCGCTGTTGCTGATGTCGCTGCGTTGCGCAAGAAGCAGCGCACACAGCGCAATCGTCATCATGCCGGACAAGCCCATATCAAGCGTGTTGATGTGGCCCAGGCCAGCCCAGAGAAAACTGGAGCCGAGCACCAGCGCCGCAAAAAAGCCGATGCGCGCAGAGAACACGCGGGCGCCGGTGAATGCTACCAGCACCACGCCAAGCAAGCCGCACAGGCCGGTCCACAGGCGTGCCTGCCATTCGCCCAGGCCGAACAGTTCAAAAGTCAGGGCGTTCATCCAGGTTTGCAGCGGCGGCTTCTCGAAATATTTGATGCCGTTCAATCGCAGGGTAATCCAGTCGCCGGTGGCGACCATCTCGCGCGCCATTTCAGCGTAACGGCCTTCATCGGTGGGGACCAGCGTACGAGCGCCGAGCATGTAGCACCAGACGATGCAAAACAGCAGGAACAGCAGCCAGACGAAAGTTTTTGATTTATGCAGTTCACGCATCTTGGATGGTTTCCTTGTTGGTATCGAAAATCAGGGCCAGGGCGACTTTACGTCCTTCGGCCATCAAAATATTGTAAGTCCGGCAGGCGGCCTGGTTATCCATGCATTCGACGCCGATGCGGCGAGCGGTCAGCACAGCAGTCAGTTTCGGATGGACGAAACGTTGGCGCTGACCGGTGCCGAGTATCACGACATCGGGCCGTGTGCTATCAATATGGGCGAAATGTTCGGGGTCGAGGGCTTCGAAGCTGCTGACGGGCCAAATCACCGGCGCAGATTCCGGCAGCACCAGCAAGCTGCGTTCATAGCGGATGGTGTTGATTTCCACGCCCTTGTCGTCGTAGGCCGTGACCGTCTGATATTGCTGGGTAGAGGTGGTGTGTAGCTTCATTGCTTTGTCTTTAAGTAGTTGAGGACTGAGTGTAAAACTCCGTCCGGCAATTAGTTAATTTGTCATGGCCGACGGGATGACAACTCTGAAAACCTAAGGATAGACCGCTGAGGGCGTGCAAATTCCCGGAAAATGGAAAATAAAGTGCTGCATTGTAGCGTTTTCCTTCCCCAATCTTGCGTTATTGATTGATAAAACCTCACGCTTTCGGCAGAATGGATGGTTCGGGCGGTGTTTTGTGCACTGCCCAAAAGCTGTCTGAAAAGTCGTGAAATAGCCAGGAGCATCCTTACAAGGGGTGATTGCGGGTATTTGTTGCGGCGCACCTACTCCTGTGTGACGATAACCCAATTTTCCAGACAGCTTTTTAAAGCTGGATAATGTTGCGTAAAATACAAGGAATTGTGCTGTGCGACCGATTCAAAAATCGAAAAAACTGGATGATGTCTGTTATGACATCCGTGGCCCCGTGCTGGAAAAAGCACGGCAGATGGAGGAAGAAGGCCATAAGATCATCAAGCTGAACATTGGCAACCTGGCTGTGTTCGGTTTCGAGCCGCCCGACGAAATCGTGCAGGACATGATCCGCAACATGGGTAATGCGTCCGGCTATACCGATTCCAAGGGTATGTTTGCACCGCGTAAGTCTGTCATGCATTACTGCCAGCAAAAGCAGGTCCAAGGCGTCACGATCGATGACATCTATCTGGGTAATGGCGCTTCTGAACTGATCGTCATGAGCATGAACGCCTTGCTCAACACAGGCGATGAGGTGCTGGTGCCGGCCCCGGATTATCCTTTGTGGACCGCCGCCGTCAGCCTTTCCGGCGGCACGCCTCGCCATTATGTGTGTGATGAGCAGGCCGGCTGGTTTCCGGATATCGACGATATCAAGAAGAAAATCAACGCGAACACGCGTGCGATTGTCGTTATCAACCCGAATAATCCGACCGGCGCCTTGTATCCGGTCGAACTGTTGCAGCAGCTGGTCGATCTGGCGCGCCAGCACCAGCTGATTATCTTTGCCGACGAAATCTACGACAAGGTGCTGTACGACGGCGAAACCCACACTTCGCTGGCCTCGCTGGCGGACGATGTGCTGTTCATTACATTTAACGGTTTGTCGAAAAATTACCGTTCTTGCGGTTATCGCGCCGGCTGGATGGTGGTCTCGGGTGAAAAGAAACACGCCAAAGGCTATATTGAGGGTTTGAACATGCTAGCCTCGATGCGCTTGTGCGCCAATGCACCGGGGCAGTATGCAATCCAGACTGCGCTGGGTGGCTATCAGAGCATTAACGACCTGGTCGGGCCAGGCGGTCGTCTGACGCGTCAGCGCGATATGGCGTACAAATTGCTGACCGATATTCCTGGCGTTACCTGCGTCAAGCCGAAGGCGGCGCTGTATATGTTTCCGCGCCTCGATCCGAAAATGTATCCGATCGCCGACGACCAGGATTTTGCTTACGAATTGCTGGCGGAGCAGCGCGTGCTGATCGTGCAGGGCACTGGCTTCAACTGCCCGACGCCGGATCACTTCCGCGTGGTGTTCTTGCCGAACACCGACGATCTGGCGGATTCGATGGGACGCATTACCAGTTTCCTGGAGGGGTATCGCCGGCGCCACGGCACAGCCTGATGCGGCGACAGGATAGATAGTAGAAATATTTTATTAAACCGCCGGATCGATGCAGCCATCTTTGGCTGCCAGTCCGGTATCAGCAGATTTTTTTCACAGACAGCAGAGATCATGAAATCCATCAAGGTAGGTTTGCTTGGCATAGGTACGGTCGGTTCCGGTACGTTCAACGTATTGAAGCGCAATCAGCAAGAGATTGCAGCGCGCGCAGGGAGAGCTATCGAGATTACCATGGTGGCCGATCTCGATACCGAGCGTGCCAAGCTGCTGACCAATGGTGAAGTCGCCGTGATCAATGACGCCAAGCTGGTGGTCGATAATCCGGAGATCGATATCGTCATCGAGCTGATCGGTGGCTACGGTATCGCCAAGGAGCTGGTATTGCGGGCGATCGCCAATGGCAAGCATGTGGTCACGGCTAACAAGGCGCTGATTGCAACTCACGGCAACGAGATTTTCAAGGCTGCGCAAGAAAAGGGTGTGATCGTCGCCTTTGAAGCGGCGGTCGCCGGCGGCATCCCGATCATCAAAGCGCTGCGCGAAGGTTTGACCGCGAACAGCATCCAGTGGATCGCCGGCATCATCAACGGCACCACCAATTTCATCCTGTCCGAAATGCGCGACAAGGGCCTGGACTTTGACGTCGTACTCAAGGAAGCGCAGCGGCTGGGCTATGCCGAAGCTGATCCTACTTTCGATATCGAAGGGGTCGACGCAGCCCATAAATTGACCATCATGGCTTCGATAGCATTTGGCATCCCGGTGCAGTTTAACAAGGCGCACGTTGAAGGCATCACCAAGCTGCAGGCGACTGATATCCGTTACGCCGAACAACTCGGCTATCGCATCAAGCTGCTTGGCATCACCAAGCGCACTACCGGCGGTATCGAGCTGCGTGTGCATCCGACACTGATTCCAAGCAAGCGCCTGATCGCCAATGTCGAAGGCGCGATGAATGCGGTGCTGGTGCGCGGCGATGCCGTCGGAGATACGCTGTATTACGGTAAGGGTGCAGGTTCGGAGCCGACGGCCTCGGCAGTGATTGCCGATCTGGTCGACATTACACGCCTGGCGACTGCCGATCCTGAGCATCGCGTACCGCACCTGGCATTCCAGCCGAACGCCATGGCTGACACGCCGATCCTGCCAATGGCGGAAATCACTACCAGCTACTACCTGCGCATGCATGTCGCTGATCAGCCGGGTGTGTTGGCTGACGTGACGAGGATTCTGGCCGATTCGTCGATCTCGATTGATGCCATGCTGCAAAAGGAGCCTGCCGCAAATGAGACCCGTACTGATATCATTATGCTTACGCATCAGACCCAAGAAAAAAATGTCGAAGCCGCGATCGCCAAGATCGAAGCTTTGACGACTGTGGTCGGTAGCGTAACCAAGATCCGATTGGAAGAATTGGGTTAAGTTGAGTTGGTCGAACTTATGTGGCGAATGCCAAAACCTGTTCGCCTGCCGGTGACGACTATTCCGGCAGGTAGCGAACGGATTCTAAGGAGAGAGTATGCGTAAGATGTTGATGGCCTTTTGCCTGGCGCTGCCTGCGGCGGCGTTTGCCCAGGTTGATCCATGCCTGTCGCAAAGTACCACCGCTGACATGAATACCTGCGCCAAGACTGCGTTCGATAAGGATGAAAAGACCTTGAACGATACCTATCAGCAACTAATCAAACAAATCACCAAGCCGGACCAGGACGGCGTGCGCTATGGTGAAGTCAAGAAAAAGCTGATCGAAGCGCAGCGCGCCTGGGTCGGTTTCCGCAAGAAGGATTGCGACGCTGTGTATACCTACAACGAGAGCGGCACGATTCGTGACCTTGAATTTCTGGGGTGCATGCGCGCCCACACGGAACAGCGCACCAAGGAACTCAAGAATTTCATCGTTGAAAAATAAGCCTGTAGCTTGGGCTGGCCTCTCATAGCCCAACTGAGTCATCAAAAAGGCCGTAGCGGATTTTATCTGCTACGGCCTTTTTTTGTGATTTGATATCTGTCTCAACGAATTAATGCAGCGAAGTCACAGAAAATTATTGTATTAGCAACAGTGGATGTGTGGGACTGGCGCAAAAGGCCGAGGGAGAAAGTCATCGTGAAATGCGGGCAGGTTGCCCGCTGCAGAAACCAGGTCTCTGCAGCGTCGAATATAGGGCGCCAGCCTTACTCCAGATTTTGTACCTGCTCACGCATCTGATCGATGAGCAGCTTCAATTCCATGGACGCATCGGCAAGCTCCTTGATTGCCGCTTTCGAACCAACCGTATTCGCTTCGCGATTGAGTTCCTGCATCATGAAATCCAGACGTTTGCCGACCTGGCCGCCTTTTTTCAGGATATGACGGGTTTCGTTGAGATGCGCAGCCAGTCGCGACAGTTCTTCCGCGATATCGATGCGGATGCCATACAGCGTGACTTCCTGCCGAACCCGGTCCAGTGCTTCTTCACGCGACAAACCGGCGTTGGAGGCGTCTTGCTGGGTCAGGCCGAGAGCTTCCTGCATGCGCTCTATGGCTTTTTGCTGGAACTGCGCCACGACCAGTGGAACCAGCGGCGTAATCCGCTGCACGATGGCGTCCATGGCGTCTATACGGGTGATCAATGTGGCTTGCAGCGCTGCGCCTTCACGCGCCCGCGAGTCAACGAACGCTTCCAACGTAGCGGCCATGGTGGCCTGGATATCCGCTTGCAACGTATCCTGGCTGATCACCGCTTCTTCGATGACGCCAGGCCAGCGTAGCAATTCGTTGACAGTCAGTGGTGCGGCCTCGACGAAGTGCTGGCGCACAGAGTTTTGCAAGTCGGCCAGCGACGCCAGCAGTTCGGTATTCAAGACTTGCGCTGCGCCGGATGCGGTTTTACGGCCGAAACTTAGCCGGCATTCCACCTTGCCGCGCGCAATACGGCCGATAATGGCTTCGCGCAGCGCCGGTTCGAGCGAGCGCAAATCGTCGTTGATGCGGAACTGAAGGTCGAGGAAGCGCGAATTGACGCTCTTGATCTCGATGGTAATCGTACCCGCGGCCGTCTCGCGATTGGTGACGGCATAACCTGTCATGCTGCAGATAGTCAAAATGCTGTCCTTTGTTTCTGGTTTGCAAGGGTTTTTCTTTACAAGTCAGCGATTTATCAAGACAATCCTTAGACTAATTAATAGGGTAGGATCGCATGGCCGCGCAAAACAATGCACCATTGCCTGACGGGCTAAAAATTGCTGGATACCGCATTGTAAAGAAGATTGCTTCTGGCGGGTTCAGTATTGTCTATCTGGCATACGATGAAGATGGCAACGCAGTCGCCATCAAGGAATATCTGCCAAGCTCACTGGCGCTGCGCCAGTGGGGTGAACTGGCGCCGGCAATTTCGCCGGAAAACCTGCCGACTTTCCGAATCGGCTTGAAATGCTTCTTCGAAGAAGGCCGCGCTTTGGCGCGCATCGCCCATCCGAACGTGGTGAGCGTGATTAATTTCTTCCGCGCCAACGAAACCGTGTATATGGTGATGGCCTACGAATCGGGTCGTTCTTTGCAGGAGCATATCCTGCGCCGCCGCGATAAAGGCGAAAAGCCGCTGGTCTCGGAAAAATTCATCCGCAAGATGTTCCGTCACGTGATGAACGGCTTGCGCGAAGTGCATACGCATAAATTGCTGCATCTGGACCTGAAGCCGGCAAATATCTATCTGCGCGCCGACGGCACGCCGATCTTGCTCGATTTTGGCGCTGCCCGCCAGACGCTGCGTTCAGACTCGCCCAAGCTGTATCCGATGTATACGCCGGGTTTTGCGCCAGCGGAATTGTATGAGCGGAATGGCAATCTCGGGCCGTGGACCGATATCTATAGCATCGGCGCCTCGATTTTCGCCTGCATGGTGGGCGCACCGCCGCAACCGGTAGACCAGCGCAAGGTCAATGACAAGATGGAAGGCCACTTCCGCAAGCTGGAAGGCTTGTATTCGCCGGAACTGATCCAGGTAGTACGCTGGTGTCTGATGATTGATCCGCTGCAGCGGCCGCAAAGCGTGTTCGCAGTGCAGCGCGCTTTGATGGAGCCGGTGCAGGAAGAGGAAGTCAGCATACGCGATATGGTGACGCGCAAGATTCGCAGCGTCTTCTTCACGCACATCCAGTTCCGTCGCAAAGCCGAGAGTAATCCGGATACGACGATCCAGGAAAATACCCAGTAACATGCCGGCTGGAAGGCCCGAGCGGCCTTTGGCCGCTTTTAGCCATACCTTTAGCTGGTTTTTTAGTAAGTACATCACATAGAGAAGTCATGCGATTTTCTGTTTATCAAGAAAGCCATATCGGCGGCCGCAAGGTCAATCAGGACCGGATGGGCTATAGCTTCACGCGTGACGCCTTGCTACTGTTGCTGACCGACGGCATGGGTGGCCATCTGCACGGCGAAATTGCAGCCAATATTGCGATGCAAACCATCGGTTCGCTATTCCAGAAGAATGCCCAGCCGTATATCAAGAAGCCGGAGCGGTTCCTGGAAGATGCTTTCTATGCCGCGCACATGGAAATTCACCGTTACCGCGAAGTCCACAAACTGCCGGAAACCCCGCGCACCACAGTGGTGGCCTGCCTGATTCAGCATAACAGCGCATTCTGGGCGCATTGCGGCGACTCGCGCCTGTACTGGATGCGCAACGGTCAGATCCTGGCGCGCACTCGCGACCATTCGCGTATTGAAAGCCTGATTGCCCAGGGTAAGGCCGATCCTTCGGAGCGTGCTACGCATCCCGACCGCAACAAGTTGTTCAACTGTCTCGGCGCGACCAATATGCCTATCGTCGAGCTGTCGCGGCGCGTCAGCCTGCAGGCGGGCGACGTCATGCTGCTGTGTTCGGACGGCTTATGGTCGATGCTACCGGATCACGTTCTGGCGCAACGGCTGCAAACCAGCACCATCGTCAGGGCGGTGCCCGAGCTGGTGAATAATGCGCTAGGGATTGCCGGCAAAACCAGCGATAATATTACTGCTTTGGCAATGGCCTGGGGCAGCGACCCGAACATCGATGATCCATCCAGTTCGATCGTTACCCATACGCTGCCGATCGGCAGCCTGACCACAACCATCCAGGCGCCGCGGCTTGGTGCGATTGATGCGCCGGACGGCTTCAGCGATGCCGATATCGAGCAGGCGATCGCGGAAATTCGCGGCGCCATTGAAAAAAATATTTAACTGCCTGAAGACGGGATCATTGCTGGCCTGGCCAAGCCTGATTACGTCGTTTTGCAAATTTTAAGGATACACATGTTGCCAATTACCCGTCCTAGCGGACGCGCAGCCGATGCATTACGCGTCGTGCGCCTGACCCGCAATTACACCAAGCATGCGGAGGGTTCGGTACTGGTCGAATTCGGCGACACCAAGGTTATCTGCACTGCGAGCCTGGAAGAGAAGGTTCCCGGTTTTTTGAAGGGCAAAGGCCAGGGCTGGCTGACTGCCGAGTACGGCATGTTGCCGCGCTCCACCAATACCCGTATGGACCGCGAAGCGGCGAGAGGCAAGCAATCCGGACGCACCCAGGAAATCCAGCGTCTGATCGGACGTTCGTTGCGGGCAGCCTTCGATTTGCAGGCTTTCGGCGAACGCACCTTGCATCTGGATTGCGACGTGATCCAGGCTGACGGCGGTACCCGTACCGCCTCCATCACTGGAGCCATGGTTGCAGCCTATGATGCTTTTGCGCAGTTGTTGGAAAGCAAAGCGATCGCGGCAATTCCTCTGAAGCACTTTGTTGCAGCGATTTCGGTCGGCGTCTATCAAGGCACGCCGGTGCTGGATCTGGACTATGTCGAAGATTCCGGTTGCGATACCGATATGAATGTGGTGATGACAGATACCGGTCACTTCATTGAAGTGCAGGGTACTGCGGAAGGCGTGGCCTTCGACCGTCCTACCCTGAACAGCTTGCTGGACTTGGCGCAGGGCGGCATTGGCGAACTGATACAGTTGCAGAAGCAGGCCTTGGGCCTGACAGCTTAACGTTTCTCGGACAGGTTGGTCGATGGGTTGAAACATGGTTTGCAGATAACACGCATCGCTGCGTTGTGTCTGCAAGCTATATAATTCGCCTTATGTATATCGATTCCCACTGCCATATCAATTTTCCAGAGTTGTCCGCAAGGATGCCGGAAATTCTCGCCAAGATGGCGCAAAACCAAGTGACCCATGCGCTGTGCGTCTCGGTCGACTTGCCGGATTTCCCGCAAGTGCTGGCGCTGGCCGAGACTTATCCGCATATCTACGCCTCGGTTGGCGTTCATCCCGATTATGAAGATACAACGGAGCCGAGCGTCGACGACCTGATCCGTCTTTCCGATCACCCGAAGATCATCGCCATCGGCGAAACCGGCCTCGACTATTACCGTCTGCAGGGCGACCTGGAATGGCAGCGCGAACGCTTTCGCCGCCATATCCGTGCCTCGCGAGCGACTGGCAAGCCGCTCATCATCCATACCCGCGCCGCGTCGGAGGACACTATCCGAATCATGCAGGAAGAGGGCGCTGGCACTAATGCCGGCGGCGCTGGTGGCGTCATGCATTGCTTTACCGAATCGCTGGCGGTGGCGGAAGCTGCGATCGCGATGGGCTTCTATATTTCCTTTTCCGGCATCGTGACCTTCAAGAGCGCCAAGGAATTGCAGGCTGTAGCGTTGGCAGTGCCTCTGACCAGCACACTGATTGAAACCGATTCTCCTTACCTGGCGCCGGTGCCGCATCGCGGCAAGATGAACGAGCCTGGCTGGGTCATGCATGTCGGTGAGTTCCTGGCCAACTTGAAAGGCGTGCCGGCTGCCCAGGTCGCGCAGCAAACTACGGAGAATTTTTTCAATTTGTTCAAACTGGCAAAGGATCAAGCGCATGCTTAATATACAAAACCGAATGCATGGTCGTTCATGTTTCTCGGCAGTCTTGTTGCTCCTGCTGGCGTTCGCATGTATGCCAGCGCTGAGCTGGGCCAAGAATGCCGACGATTTTTTCAAAGCAGTCAAGCTGGATGACGAGCGCGGCATGAAGGCTTTGCTGGCCGCTGGCGTCAGTCCTAATCTGGTAGAAAAAGAGCGCGGCGAGACCGGCCTGATGCTGGCCCTGCGCGAAGATTCGAAGAAGGTGTTCACCGTCTTGCTGAATGCGCGCGGCGTCAATCTCGACCTGCGCGCCCGCAACGGCGACACAGCGTTGATGATCGCGTCATATAAAGGTGATGTGCCGGCGGTGAAAGCCTTGCTGGACAAGGAAGCCGAACCCAACAACACCGGCTGGACAGCGCTGCACTACGCGGCGTCAATCGGCAACGATGAAATCGTGCAGATGCTGCTGGATGCTTCAGCCTATATCGATGCCGGCTCACCCAACAATACAACCCCAATCATGATGGCCGCCCGTGCCGGCAAGATCCTGACGGTCAAGCTGCTGCTCGACAGTGGCGCCGACGTCACCTTGAAGAATGACGTTGGCATGACAGCGATCGATCTGGCCAAAAAATTCGATCACAACGATATTGCCGACGGTTTGACGCAGCGTTTGCAGAAGGCCGGCAAACTATAAGCCAGCCGCAGGTTACACAATGATCTGCGGCCCGACGTCCTTAATGTCCTTGGTGCCGGTCAGCGCCATGCTGACATCCAGCTCCTGCTGCATGATTTGCAGCATGCGGGTTACGCCGGCTTCGCCCATGGCGCCCAGGCTGTATAGGAATGCGCGGCCGATCATGGTGCCTTTGGCGCCCAGTGCGACAGCCTTCAATACATCCTGGCCGCTGCGGATGCCGCCGTCGAACCACACTTCAATCTGATCGCCCACCGCATCGACAATCGCCGGCAACGCGGAAATCGAGGATACCGCACCATCCAGCTGGCGACCGCCATGATTGCTGACGACGATGGCGTCGGCGCCGGTGGTGGCGGCAATCTTGGCGTCTTCGACATCCAGGATGCCTTTCAGGATCAGTTTGCCGCCCCATTGTTCTTTGATCCAGGCGATGTCGTCCCAGCACAGGCTTGGATCAAACTGACTGGCGGTCCACTTGCTCAACGTCATGATGCCGTCGGCGCCTGCGACATGGCCTGCCAGATTGCCGAAAGATTTACGTCCACTCAATGCGCGCAGAGCCCAGCCTGGTTTTGTCGCCAGATCGAGCAGATTGGCTAAGGTCATTTTCGGCGGTACCGACATGCCGTTTTTTAAATCTTTATGGCGTTGCCCCAGAATTTGCAGGTCCAGAGTCAGGACCAGGGCTGAGCACTTGGCTGCCTTGGCGCGCTCGATCAGCGATTTGATAAAACCACGGTCGCGCATCACATACAGCTGGAACCAGAACGGCTTGGTGGTGACGCTGGCGACGTCTTCGATGGAGCAGATGCTCATCGTTGACAAGGTAAACGGGATGCCGAATTTTTCCGCTGCGATGGCGCCCAGCATTTCGCCGTTGGCCCATTGCATGCCGGTCAGTCCGGTCGGCGCGATCGCTACCGGCATTGTTACCTCCTCGCCGATCATGGTGCTGCGAGTGGAACGCTGGTCGACATTGATGGCCACTCGTTGCCGCAATTTCAACGCCGCCAAGTCAGTGCTGTTGGCGCGGTAGGTACTTTCGGTATAGGAGCCGCTGTCGGCGTAGTCGTAGAACGCTTTCGGGACGCGTTTTTTTGCCAGCAGGCGTAAATCTTCAACGCAGGTAATAACAGGCATAAGGCTCTCCGCAAATCTGGTAATTATTGTGTGTGGCTATATTAGATGAAAAGCATCCCAATGCAGTGCAATTCAATTGATGCATGGCATGAAGCATTTTCAAGTGACGAGCTGCCGCAGAGTGCTAAGGGAGCTGTTGCAACAGCTCTTGCGCCGCCTGCCGACCGCTGCGCACTGCAGACTCCAGCGTCGCCGGATAATCGCTTGCGGTGTAGTCGCCGGCCAGCATCAGCTTGGGCAAGCCGCTGTCGTTGTCCGGGCGTGGCAAATCCGGGGTGCAGGCGAAGGTGGCGCGCTTCTCGGAAATCACTTGGCTCCATAGCGGTTGTGCCAATTGCGGTTGCTGGAAGGCGGCAGCGATTTGCGCGGCGACAGCATGGCTCAGGGCTTGATGGCCATCCAGGATTGCTGCGGACGAGGCGCTGATCACCACCGCCAGCAAGCCGGCTTGTGCTGGATCGAGCTGGCCGCGGTCAAATACGAACTGACCCCAGGCCGGCGCGTCGGTGTCGGCGGCGTTTTCAGGGTCGTCAATCAGGGCGAAGAATGGTCGTGGCAAGCGAGTATCGCTGGCATATTGCAGGTAGCAAGTGGTAATCGGTTCGTACTCAAAGCTGCGTAATGCGGCGAGCAGGGCAGCATCGGCGCAATCTTCCAGCAGCGCCGCTGCGGCTTCAGGCGGAGTGGCGATCACGACGGCATCGAAATTCTGACTGCTTTCGTTGCATTGCAATTGCCATTGCTCACCGTCCCGGCGCAATTGGCGGACGCTACGACCAGACTCCAGGTTGCCGCCGCGTTCTTCAATGAAGGCTGCAGCCTGTTGTGGAAACAGACTGCTCAGGTCATAGCGCGGTAACAACATATCAGACGCTTTGCGGCGGGCGCCGAGACTGTCGCGCAATACCGCCAGGAATACTTGTGCCGAGGCTTGCTCTGGCCGGGTATTGAGGGCGGCAATGCATAGCGGTCGCCACATCAGCCGGATCAGGCGTTCGGTTTGGTCGAAGCGCTCAAGCAAGGTGCTGACGCTGCAATCGTCATTGAGGTGCCAGCCCATCCAGCGTGCGGCTGAAGAAAAACGCGCCAACGCCAGCTTGTCCTCGCGTTCCAGGCCATCTGCGCGCCAGAGCGCCGCCAGCAGATGCAAAGGAGCTGGTAAGCGCGGCGTGGCGAAGGTCATGCCGCCGCTGCCGGCCGGATAGCACATTTGCAATGGCAGGCGCAGCATGGCGCGGTCGGGATCGATGCCGACTTTGCGCATCATTTGCAGGGTTTGCTTATACGCGCCCAGCAAGATGTGCTGGCCGTTGTCGAGTATGGTTTCGCCGATGTCGACCCGACGCGCACGGCCGCCCAGCTGGCGGCTGGCTTCAAACAAGGTCACCTGATGACCGGCTTGCGTCAGTTCGACGGCGGCGCTGCAACCGGCCCAGCCGGCGCCGATGACGGCAATCTGTTGTGCGTCGGCAGCCATCTTAGTAGGCAAAAAGGATGGTCGACGGGATCAATTTAGCCGCGTACATAAGTCTTCCACGCCAGCCAGAGTTTACGGATGGGCGTCAGCGATATGCGTTGATTCAATACATGAAAGCCATCGCGCTCTATCTCGTTGAGCAGGGCTCGGTAAATCGCAGCCATCATCAGGCCGGGGCGCTGGGCGCGCCGGTCTTGCTTAGGCAGCAAGGCAAAGGCTTCGTCATAGGCTTGCTGCGCACGCGCCACCTGGAAACGCATCAGATTGACGAAATTTTCACTGTAACGGGCGTTGAGGATGTCGGCG
This sequence comes from Collimonas arenae, assembly GCF_000786695.1. Lineage (NCBI taxonomy): Bacteria > Pseudomonadati > Pseudomonadota > Betaproteobacteria > Burkholderiales > Oxalobacteraceae > Collimonas > Collimonas arenae. The sequence continues at coordinate 2,403,169 of NZ_CP009962.1, forward strand.
GCGGTGACGCTGAATTGCTGCAGCTCGTTGACCGGCAGGTAAATGCGGCCCTTGCGGCTATCTTCGCCGACGTCGCGGATGATGTTAGTCAGCTGGAACGCCAAGCCAAGCTTTTCTGCGAACTCAAGGGTTTGCGGTTGGCTCACGCCAAAGATACTGGCCGAGAGGATACCGACCACGCTAGCGACATGCCAGCAATATTTTTTCAGGCCGGGATAGTCCAGATAGCGGGTCTGGTTCAGGTCCATTTCCATGCCGTCGACAATGGCTTGCAGATGCTTGCCTTCCAGGCCGTAGGTGAGCAGGTGCGGTTGCAGCGCCTGGGTTACCGGGTGGGACGGATTGCCGGCTAGCATGGCGGCGATTTCCTTGCGCCACCACATCAGCTTGCTACGCGCTACACTTTCATCGGTGCATTCGTCGACCGTATCGTCTACTTCGCGGCAAAACGCATACAGTGCTGTAATGGCGCGGCGGCGCTCGGCCGGCAGGAACAGGAAGCTGTAGTAAAAACTGGAACCGCTCTGGGCGGCTTTTTGCTGGCAGTATTCGTCTGGGGACATGGATATAAAAACGGTAATAAATTCGCAAAAAATAGGCAAAACGTGTAGGGCGGACTGTGTTGCAGTCAGCCTAAGAACAACTTGCCCGAAGTATACGTAAGAAACGCTGCTTGTTTGCTGATTTTATTACTTTATCTCATGCGCAAGGCACGCCAGGCCAGCAGCAGCCAATCGGCTTTCCCTAGTTTCGGTCGCTGGCGGAACATGTCGTAATCGACTGCTTCCAGCATTTCCAGGATGCGCAAGCCGCCTTGTATCACCAGCCGCAATTCCCAGCCGATCCGGCCTGGCAGTCTGAGCGCCAGATCCTGGGCGCCGGTCATCATGCTGCGTGCGCGTTGTATTTCAAATTCCATCAGGCGACGCCAGGCATGATCCACGGTGCCGCCAGCAAGCTGCGCCTGCGACACGCCAAAGCGCTGCAAATCTTCCAGCGGCAGGTAAATGCGGGTCTTGTCCCCGTCAATGGCGACGTCTTGCCAAAAATTAATCAATTGAAGCGCTGAGCAGATGGCATCGGAATCGCGCAGGTTTTGCGGGTTGGCGGCGCCATACAGATGCAACATCAGGGCGCCGACCGGATTGGCCGAGCGGCGGCAATAATCGAGCAGGTCGGAAAACTGGCTATAGCGCGTGGTAACTATGTCTTGTTTGAATGCTGATAGCAGGTCGCGAAACGGCGTCAGCGGCAACCCGTATTCGGCGATCACCTGTTGTAGCGCCTGGAATAGCTGGCTATCGGCTGCGTGACCTTGTTCTATTCTGTCTAGTGCAGCTTCATAGGCATTCAATTCGCGCAAACGCTGGTCGGCGCTGGCGTCGCCCTCGTCGGCAATGTCGTCGGCGCTACGGGCAAAGGCATAAATGGCATTGACTGCGGGGCGCAAGCGCGCGGGCAGTAGTAGCGACGCGACCGGGAAATTTTCGTAATGATTGATGGGCATTGGACGCTGGCAAATGTTTTGTTAAAAAGACATTTTTGTCTCTATTATGTGTGGATGCAAAAAAGCCTTGGGCAAACTTGATCGCACGCAATTATAATTACTGACTTTAGAGTTATTAATTCGCGGGCCAGCTAAATCCAGTGCAGCAGCGCCCAACGTTCACTTGATAAATATCCTGATGGCAATGCGCAAAACGACAACAGCCCAGAATAGTAAAGGAAAAAACGTGTCGACTCAGATAAATCCGCGTTCATTTGAAGGCCCGCGTACGTTGGCGAGCGCATCCCGCTTCACTTCCTTATTGTTTGTTTGCACATTGTCCTTGCTGGCGGCCTGTTCCAAACCGCCGGAAAAGGTCGAGGATATCCGTCCGGTGCGCGTCATCGTGCTGAATCCAGCCAATGCCGACGTCACATCCGAGTTGCCGGGAGCGGTGCAGGCACGCTATGAATCGCAACTGGGCTTTCGCGTCGGCGGCAAGATCACTGCGCGCCAAGTAGATGTCGGTACAGTGGTCAAACGTGGCCAGGTCTTGATGCGACTGGATCCAAAAGACTTGCAGCTGGCGCAAGCGCAGGCGGCGGCGGCGCTGTCGTCGGCGGCCAGCAATCGCGATACGGCCAAGGCCGACTTCAAGCGTTACCAGGAATTGCGCGACAAGAATTTCGTCAGCCAGGCGGTGCTGGACCAGAAAGATACGGCCTTTAAGGCGGCGCAGGCAAGCTACGACCAGGCGCAGGCGGCTCTCAGCGGACAGTTGAATCAGACCGCTTACGCCACTCTGGAATCGGACGTTGATGGTGTAGTTACTGCGATCAATGCCGAGGCTGGGCAAGTGGTGGCGGCGGGAACGCCTGTGGTCAGCGTGGCGCGCCAGGGCGCCAAGGAAGTGGTGGTCGGCGCACCGGAAAACCAGGTCGATAAGCTGCGCGCCAGCGGCGATGTGCAGGTGCGCTTATGGGCTGACCCCAAGCAGATAATCCATGGCACGGTCCGCGAAGTGTCGCCGATCGCCGATCCGGTAACCCGTACTTACGCCATCAAGATTGCAATCCCGGATGACACTCCGAATGTCAAGCTAGGTATGACGGCTTACGCGGCGTTCACCAGCAAGACCAGCGACGATGCGCTCAAAGTGCCGCTCACCGCACTGCTGCGGGTGCAGGACCATAGCGTGGTGTGGGTGGTTGACGGTGGCAAGGTGCGTCAGGTGCCGGTGGAAATCACAGGCCAGCATGGCAATGAAGTATGGATCCAGGGAGCGCTGCAAGGCGGCCAGCAGATAGTCACGGCCGGCGTCAATCAATTGAAGCCGGGACAAAAGGTCACGATTCTGAATGCGCCTGAAGCTAGCCTGCCTGCGGCCAAGGTTGCCGCCGTGAGCGGAGCCGGCCAATGAGCAACGGCAAAAAGAGCGGTTTCAACCTGTCGCGTTGGGCGCTGGAGCATATACCGCTGACGCGTTACCTGATGGTGGTGTTGGTGATCGGCGGCATCCTGAGCTATGGCCGCCTTGGTCAGGATGAAGATCCGCCGTTTACTTTCCGCGCCATGGTGGTGTCGGCGCAATGGCCGGGTGCGACTGCTTTGCAGATGGCCGACCAGGTTACGGATAAACTAGAAAAAAAGCTGCAGGAAACTCCGCATGTGGACACGATCCGCAGTTATTCCAAGCCGGGCGAGACGCTGATTATCCTGCAGCTGCAAGAGTCCGCCACGCCCAAGGAAACCGTAGATGCCTGGTACCAGGTGCGCAAGAAGATCGGCGATATCCAGCTGACCTTGCCGCAGGGCGTGTTGGGCCCGTTCTTTAACGATGAGTTCGGCGAAACCTACGGCTCGATCTTTGCAGTTTCTGGCGACGGTTTCAGTTATGCCGATGTCAAGGATTATGCCGATTTCGTGCGCCAGCAGTTACTGACCTTGCCATCAGTTGCCAAGGTTGATCTGTTTGGGGTGCAGGACGAAAAAATCTTTATTGAATTTTCCCAGAAAAAATTCTCCCAGCTCGGCATCACGGTGCAGGACATCGTCAACCAGTTGAGTGCGCAGAATGCACTACAGTCCAACGGCCTGCTGGTCACGGCCAGCGACAATTTGCAGATCCGCGTGAGCGGGGCGTTGACCTCGCCCAAGGATCTGGAAAATTTGCAGCTGCGCGCCAATAACACCACTTTCAGGCTGGGCGATTTTGCTGCCATCAAACGTGAATACGTCGATCCGCCATCGCAAAAGATGCGTTATAACGGCAAGGAAGTCATCGGCCTGGGCGTCTCGATGGTAAAGGGTGGCGATATCATTGCGCTGGGTAAAGACATGGCGCGGATGACGGCGGAGATCAAGGCCAAATTGCCGGTCGGGATCAACCTGGAGCGCGTGTCCAACCAGCCTAAAATTGTCGCTGAGTCGGTCGATGAGTTTCTCAAGACTTTGATGGAAGCGGTATTGATCGTGCTGGCGGTGAGTTTTCTGTCGCTCGGTTTTCATACCAAACCGTTCCGCATCGACGTCTGGCCGGGTCTGGTGGTGGCGCTGACGATTCCGCTGGTGCTGGCGGTGACCTTCTTGTTCATGCGCATCTTCAGCATCGATTTGCACAAGATCTCGCTGGGCGCGCTGATCATTGCGCTGGGTTTGCTGGTCGACGACGCCATCATCGCGGTCGAAATGATGGTGCGCAAGATGGAGGAGGGTTTGTCGCGGCTTGAGGCGGCGACCTTTGCCTACACCTCCACCGCAATGCCGATGTTGACCGGCACCTTGATCACCGCCGCCGGCTTCCTGCCGATCGGGCTGGCCAAGTCGGCCGCCGGCGAATATACGTTTTCGATGTTTTCGGTAAATGCGATAGCTTTGCTGATTTCCTGGCTGGTGGCGGTGTTGTTTACGCCGTATATCGGTTATTTGCTGCTGAAGGTCAAGCCGGCTGCGGGTGCTGACGGACATCATGAATTGTTCAATACGCCGTTTTATTCGCGGGTGCGGCGCGCGGTCAACTGGTGCGTGGAATGGCGCAAGACGACTATCGCCTTGACCTTGATGGTGTTTGCCTTGGGCGTCTTCGGCTTCAAATTTATCGAAGAACAGTTTTTCCCCGATTCCAGCCGGCCGGAGCTGATGATTGAATTGTGGTTGCCGGAAGGATCGTCGTTTGCCGCCACCGAAGCACAGGCCAAGAAGTTCGAGGCCTTTATTCATAATGCGCCGGAACTGGAAAGCATGACCACTTATGTCGGCAGCGGCAGTCCGCGTTTTTATCTGCCGTTAGACCAGATCCTGCCGCAGACCAATGTGGCCCAGCTGGTGTTGCTGACAAAAGACTTGGCTTCGCGCGATGCCCTGCGCCTGAAAATCACCGATGCCTTCAAACATGGTTTCCCGGAAGTGCGAGGTCGTGTGAAGCTGCTGCCGAGCGGACCGCCGGTGCCGTACGCGGTGCAATTCCGCGTCAGCGGCACCGATGCCGCCAAGGTGCGGGCGATTGCCGACCAGGTCAAGAGCGTAATGAATGCCAATCCGAATATCACCGGTCTCAACGACAACTGGAACGAGTCGGTCAAGGTGCTCCGGGTCGATCTGGACCAGGATAAATTGCGTACGCTGGGGATAGGTTCGCAAACCGTGATGCAAACCGTGAATACCTTGTTGACCGGCACCACTATTGGCCAGTATCGCGAGCATGACCGCCTGATCGACATCGTTGTGCGCCAGCCGCTGGACGAGCGCGCCACTATCGATGCTTTGAACCAAGCCAATATTCCGACCGCCAGCGGCAAATCGGTGCCGTTGGCGCAAGTGGCGACCGTCAAGCTGGTATGGGAGCCGGGCGTGGTGTGGCGCGAGTGGCGCAATTGGGCGATTACAGTGCAGGCCGACGTCATCGACGGCGTGCAGGGGCCGACCGTGACCGACCAGATCAACCCGCAGCTCGACAAGATCCGAGCGCAACTGCCGCCAGGTTATCTGATCGACGTCGCAGGCGCGGCGCATGATGCGGGCAAGGCGCAGGATTCGATCGCTGCCAATGTGCCGCTGGTGATTTTCATCATATTTACCTTGCTGATGCTGCAATTGCACAGTTTCTCGCGCTCACTGCTGGTGTTTCTGACCGGGCCGCTGGGAATAGCCGGCGCCGCGGCGGCGCTGCTAATCTTGCATCGGCCATTCGGCTTCGTTGCCCAGCTCGGGGTCATCGCGCTGTTTGGCATGATCATCCGCAACTCGGTGATCCTGATCGATCAGATCGAGCATGATATTGTTAATGGCGTAGCGCCCTGGGATGCGATTGTCGAATCAGCGGTGCGTCGTTGCCGACCGATCATGCTGACCGCAGCTGCGGCAGTGCTGGCGATGATTCCTTTGTCGCATTCGGTGTTCTGGGGACCGATGGCGGTTGCGATCATGGGCGGCTTGATTGTCGCCACCGGCCTGACGTTGCTATTTTTGCCGGCGTTGTATGCTGCCTGGTTCAGAGTCAAAAAGCCGTAGTTGTCGGTCTATTGTCCGGAGAACAAATTTTTGACGGGAAAGCATCCTGGCCTCTCGCCATATCGTACAGCTTGCAGTAGAATAGCGGGCTGCCCGATATTGCTGTTCCGTATTGGGTGAAATGAAGCAAATGCGACCGTGGCGAAATTGGTAGACGCAACAGGTTTAGGTCCTGTCGAGAGCAATCTTGTGGAGGTTCGAGTCCTCTCGGTCGCACCAGCGCTGGTACTGAATTACCTTACCGGCTGGCTGAAGATTGAAGAACCCTCTATTGAGGGTTTTTTTACGCCTGCGTTTTTTGCTTTGAATTGAGCTAGCAAAAAAAGCCTGCGTTGCAGGCCTCCGTATACACATACAATCAATCGGATTTTTCTTTCTCGGAGTAAACATGCTTGCAAAATCACAGTTGTTGCTGGTTTTAACTGGTTGCGCCGCATTCATGACGCTCGCTTCGGGCGCAGCGCAAGCAGCGTCGGAGCAAGTGGGTGAGGTCAGTACCGCGTTTCGATGGGTCGGCCGCAATGACCGGGTGGTGGTTGAAGCCTATGACGATCCCAAGGTGCAGGGTGTGACCTGTTATGTTTCGCGGGCGCGCACTGGCGGCGTCAAAGGCACTGTCGGCTTGGCGGAAGACAGAGCAGAGGCGTCGATTGCCTGTCGCCAAGTGGCGACGACAGTGCAATTCACAGGTAAGTTGCCGTTGCAAGAAGATGTGTTTACTGAGCGCATGTCGGTATTGTTCAAGCGCTTGCATATTGTGCGGCTGGTTGACCCGAAACGAAATACGCTGGTTTATCTGACGTATTCGGATAAGCTGGTGGATGGTAGTCCGCAAAACAGCGTTACCGCCGTGCCGGTGCCGGCCAGCAACCCGATTCCGCTTAAATAAGCGGTTATATAAATGGTTTCATCGGTCCATTCGCTGCCTTATATAGCTGCGTAGCGACGCGTTTTGGCGCAACCGGCTGTTTTACGTATAGAATATCGGACTTTAGCGCGACAGGGTTGAGGTGGAAATGACAATATTTACGCCATTTACTCTGGTCGCACCACGGAATTTTTAATTTTTGGACGATCCACATGGCAACTGCAGTCGAAACTCTGGATAAACTTGAACGCCGCCTTACCCTCACTATCGCTATCAGCGAAGTGCAAACCGAAGTCGAGAAGCGCCTGAAGGTTCGCGCTCGCACCGCTAAAGCGCCTGGCTTCCGCCCAGGTAAAGTGCCGATGAAAATGGTCGCAGCACAATACGGCTATCAGGTGGAAACCGAAGTGTTGAACGACAAGGTCGGCAGCGCTTTCAACACTGCAGCCAACGAAAACAACCTGCGCGTCGCGGGCTATCCGAAGATCGAGCCAAAGAACAGCGAAGGCGTTGCTGAAGGCACGCTGGCGTTCGATGCGACTTTCGAAATCTATCCTGAAGTCAAGATCGGTGATCTGACCGCGGTTGAAGTCGAAAAGACCAAGGCTGAAGTCAGCGATGCAGAAATCGATAAAACCATCGACATCCTGCGCAAGCAACGCGTGCACTACCACGTCAAGGGCGAGCAAGGCGAGCACGGCGATGGCGGCAGCGACCTGACAGCAAAGAACGGCGACCGCGTGACTGTTGACTTCGTCGGCAAGATCGACGGCGTTGAATTCCAAGGCGGCAAGGCTGATGACTATGCTTACGTATTGGGCGAAGGCCGCATGTTGCCAGAGTTCGAAAACGCAACTATCGGTTTGAAAGTCGGCGAAGCCAAGACCTTTGAACTGGCATTCCCAGCGGATTACCATGGTAAGGATGTGGCTGGCAAGACTGCTGAATTCACCATCACCCTGAAGAAACTGGAGTGGGCGCACCTGCCGGAAGTCGACGCAGAATTTGCCAAGACTCTGGGTATCGATGATGGCGACCTGACCAAGATGCGCGCTGACATCAAGCTGAATCTGGAACGCGAAGTCGGTTCCCGCGTGAAAGCCAAGAACAAAGACAGCGTGATGGATGCCCTGATCAAGGTCAGCGATCTGGAAGTGCCTAAGGCGCTGGTAGATCAAGACGTCGAGCGTCTGGTTGAAATGACACGTCAAGATATGGCGCAACGCGGCATGAAGGTCAATGATATGCCTTTCCCGCCAGAGTTGTTCGCAGCACAAGCTGAGCGCCGCGTCCGCCTGGGCCTGATCCTGGCTGAAGTGGTCAAGGAAAACAAATTGCAAGCAACACCTGAGCAAGTCAAGGCGCAAGTCGAAGATTTTGCTCAAAGCTACGAAGATCCACAACAAGTCCTGAAATATTATTTCAGCGATCGTCGCCGTCTGGCAGAGGTCGAAGCCCTTGTTTTGGAAGAAAACGTCGTTAACTACGTGTTGGGCAAATCGAAAGTGACTGAGAAATCGGTTGCGTTCGATGAATTGATGAGCAACAACGGGCAACAGGCTTAATCAACCTGCATAATCGGGGCCGGGCAAGATTGCCTGGCCACCGGTCGGTGGACTGATTAAGTTTTGAGCGCTCTCCATAAGGAATACTATGACAGGCTTTAATCGTAATTCGGCACTGGATACTGACATGCTCGGCATGGTGCCTATCGTGATTGAGCAAAGCGGCCGCGGCGAGCGGTCGTATGATATTTATTCGCGTTTATTGCGCGAGCGCGTTATTTTCCTGGTCGGCCCGGTCAATGACCAGACTGCCAATCTGATCGTGGCGCAGTTGCTGTTCCTGGAAAGCGAAAATCCTGAAAAGGATATTTCCCTGTACATTAATTCTCCTGGCGGTTCGGTTTCGGCCGGCATGGCGATTTTCGATACCATGCAGTTCATCAAGCCGGATGTATCGACGTTGTGTACTGGTATGGCTGCTTCGATGGGGGCTTTCTTGCTGGCTGCTGGCGCCAAGGGCAAGCGTTTTTCGTTGCCGAATTCACGCATCATGATTCACCAGCCTTTGGGTGGGGCGCAAGGACAAGCCTCGGATATCGAAATCCAGGCGCGGGAAATCCTGTACCTGCGCGAACGTCTGAACGGTATCCTGGCCGACAAGACCGGCAGGACTATCGAGCAGATCAGCAAGGATACGGATCGCGACAATTTCATGTCGGCTGAAGCCGCTGTGGAATATGGTCTGATTGATAAAGTCCTGGCGACACGCGCTTGATCAGCTTGCTGAACTTGATTATTGCGTAATTGAAGGAATGCTCGGCGCCCGGCCCCAAAGGTACGGGCGTTTTGCTTTTCAAAAATTGCTCGGGCGTGACGAACATCAATTTCGCGGGTAATATAAAATCAATGCCTGTCGTCCGTTGTTTGTTCCTTGGACAATGCGCTCTCCCTTAGTTTTACTTAAACACTGCCTTTATGCCTGATAAAAAATCTTCCAGCGGCGAAAAACTGCTTTACTGCTCCTTCTGCGGCAAAAGCCAGCATGAGGTGAAAAAACTCATCGCCGGGCCATCGGTATTCATCTGCGATGAATGTATCGATCTCTGTAATGACATCATTACCGATGAAGCTTCGAACGTCGAAACACTGGATGGTCAAAAGTCGGAATTGCCGATCCCGCAGGAAATCAGCGAGTTGCTTGATCAGTACGTGATCGGCCAGGAGCCTGCCAAGCGGATTTTGTCGGTGGCGGTGTACAACCACTACAAGCGTCTCAAGCACCTCGGCAAGAAAGATGACATCGAACTGGCGAAGAGTAATATCTTGCTGGTCGGTCCTACTGGTTCCGGCAAAACCTTGCTGGCGCAGACGCTGGCGCGCATGCTGAATGTGCCTTTCGTGATCGCTGATGCAACTACCCTGACCGAAGCCGGCTATGTTGGTGAGGACGTTGAAAACATCATTCAAAAATTGCTGCAGAACTGCAATTATGAAGTCGAGAAGGCGCAACGCGGTATCGTTTATATCGATGAAATCGATAAAATCTCCCGCAAATCGGATAACCCTTCAATCACCCGGGACGTATCGGGCGAGGGCGTGCAGCAAGCCTTGCTGAAGCTGATCGAAGGCACCATGGCTTCGGTGCCGCCACAAGGCGGGCGCAAGCATCCTAACCAGGATTTCGTACAGATCGACACTACCAACATCCTGTTCATCTGCGGTGGCGCTTTCGACGGCCTGGCAAAGATCATTTCCGAGCGTTCGGAAAAGAGCGGCATTGGTTTTTCGGCAAATGTGAAGAGCCAGAGCCAGCGTACTTCCAGCGAAGTCTTGCTGGATGCCGAGCCTGAAGATTTGACCCGTTTCGGTCTGATTCCGGAGTTGGTCGGCCGTTTGCCGGTGATCGCAACTTTGGCAGAGCTGAACGAAGAGGCGCTGATCGAGATTCTGATTGCGCCGAAGAATGCATTGGTCAAGCAATATTCCAAATTGCTGCAGATGGAAGGTGCTGAGCTGGAAATTCGCCCTGCCGCCTTGCAAGCCATCGCCAAGCGCGCGTTGGCGCGTAAAACCGGCGCTCGCGGCTTGCGTTCGATCCTGGAGCATGTCTTGCTTGACGTTATGTATGATTTGCCAAGTCAGCAGAATGTCGCCAAGGTGGTGATTGATGAGAATACCGTCACCAATGGCGCCAAGCCATTGTTGATTTATCATGAGCAACCGAAGGTCTCAGGCGCAAAATAAGCGCGCCGCTCCGATGAGCGCTGGTTACCGTCGATTTTGGCTGGCCAGTGCTAGCCGGGAAAATCCGGCAATATTGTAAAGCCTTGTAAAAAGCAGGGGTTTAAGCAGGTTTTTGACCCAAAAGTAGTACAATTTCTCAAAATATACGATTTGGCTTCAATCGCAAAGCCACCCGAAGTCAGCTTCGCGTGTGGCTTTTTTATTTGCCCTCGCAAAACAGTGGTTTTCCCGGAAACCTCTTAGAAGTGGTGATTTATTGTTGAAACTGGGGCTTGAGTTTCGGCCACTCGTGCCAACATCATTAGTAAGTTTTTTTGATAAGGCTCGCCATGACGACTTCTACATTTACTGAACAAACTCAGTTGCCTCTCTTGCCTTTGCGGGATGTGGTTGTATTTCCGCATATGGTGATCCCATTATTCGTCGGTCGCCCTAAATCCATCAAGGCCCTGGAAGCAGCGATGGAGCAGGGTAAGAGTATTATGCTCGCAGCCCAGAAAGCTGCCGCCAAGGACGAGCCGTCGCCGGACGATATTTATGAAATCGGCTGCGTCGCCAACATCTTGCAAATGTTGAAACTGCCTGACGGCACTGTCAAGGTATTGGTGGAAGGTGCGCAACGCGCCCGTATTCATCACATCAGTGAACTCGACACGCATTTCGTTGCCGATCTGACGCCGCTTGAATCGGAGTTGGGCGACGAGGCTGAAGTGGAGGCGATGCGTCGCGCCATCGTTCAGCAGTTCGACCAATACGTCAAGCTCAATAAGAAAATCCCGCCAGAGATCCTGACTTCGCTGTCCGGCATCGATGATGCCGGCCGCCTGGCTGACACCATCGCTGCGCACCTGCCGCTGAAGCTGGAGCAAAAGCAGGTGATCTTGGAAATTTTCAATATCGCCAAGCGCTACGAGCACCTGCTCGGCCAACTCGAAGGCGAGTTGGATATTCTGCAAGTGGAAAAGCGTATCCGTGGCCGCGTCAAGCGCCAGATGGAAAAATCGCAGCGCGAATACTATCTGAACGAACAGGTCAAGGCGATCCAGAAGGAATTGGGCGAAGGCGAAGAGGGTGCGGATCTGGAAGAGCTGGAAAAGAAGATTCTTGCCGCCAAGATGCCTAAGGAAGCCCTGGAAAAAGCCCAGAGCGAACTGAAGAAGCTGAAACTGATGTCGCCGATGTCGGCCGAAGCCACCGTGGTACGCAACTATATCGATACGCTGGTCGGTTTGCCATGGAAGAAGAAATCCAAGGTCAACAATGAACTCGGCAATGCGGAAAAAGTACTGGAAGGCGATCACTATGGCCTAGACAAGGTCAAGGAACGCATCCTGGAATATCTCGCCGTGCAACAACGCGTCGACAAACTGAAGGCACCGATCCTGTGTTTCGTCGGTCCTCCAGGCGTGGGTAAGACTTCGCTGGGTCAATCGATCGCCCGCGCCACCAACCGCAAGTTTGTGCGGATGGCGTTGGGTGGTGTGCGCGACGAGGCTGAAATTCGCGGTCATCGCCGCACCTACATCGGGTCCATGCCCGGCAAGATCTTGCAAAGCCTGACCAAGGTAGGGGTGCGTAATCCGCTGTTCCTGCTGGATGAAATCGACAAGCTCGGCATGGATTTCCGTGGCGATCCATCGTCAGCGTTGCTGGAAGTGCTGGATCCTGAGCAGAACCATACATTCTCGGACCATTACATCGAAGTCGATTTCGACTTGTCTGATGTAATGTTCGTGGCGACCTCGAACTCCTTCAACATCCCGCCGGCATTGCTGGACCGGATGGAAGTGATTCGCCTGTCTGGCTACACCGAAGATGAAAAGACCAATATCGCGCAACGATACCTGCTGCCCAAGCAAATCAAGAACAATGGTTTGAAGGCTGAAGAGATCAGCGTCGCAGAAGGTGCAATCCGCGACATCATTCGTTACTACACGCGTGAAGCGGGGGTGCGTTCGCTGGAACGTGAAATCTCCAAGATCTGCCGCAAGGTGGTCAAGCTCCTGCTGTTGAAGAAACAGGAAAAGAAGGTTGCTGTCACTACCAAGAATATCGATAAATTCCTCGGTGTGCGGCGTTTTGACTACGGCGTAGCCGAGAAGGAAAATCAAATCGGCCAGGTAGTCGGCTTGGCGTGGACTGAAGTGGGCGGCGAATTGCTGACTATCGAAGCCGTCAAGATGCCGGGTAAAGGTGCAATCATCCGTACCGGTACCTTGGGCGACGTGATGAAGGAATCGATCGAAGCAGCGCGTACCGTCATGCGCAGTCGCGCCGGCAAGCTGGGTATCAAGAGCGAGGCTTTCGACAAGAGCGATATCCACATTCACGTGCCGGAAGGCGCGACGCCGAAAGACGGACCTTCGGCCGGCGTTGGCATGACGACTGCGTTGGTATCGATCTTTACCGGTATTCCGGTACGTGCGGACGTTGCCATGACAGGTGAAATCACCTTGCGAGGCGAGGTCTTGCCTATCGGCGGCTTGAAGGAAAAGCTGCTGGCGGCGCATCGTGGCGGCATCAAGACGGTATTGATTCCAGAGCAGAATGTGAAAGACTTGGCCGAGATTCCGGACAACGTCAAGAACAAGCTGGAAATCGTACCGGTGCGCTGGATCGACAAGGTGCTTGAAATCGCCCTGGAACGTCAGCCGGTGCCATTGACCGAAGAAGAAGCGGTGCTGGATGCGGCTACGGTTGCAAAGGGTAGCGAGAAGGCCGATACGAGCGTGGTGAAGCACTAAGTTGCTGAATTCTCAGGCTTGACAGATTGTTCTCAGAAAAGCGTCCGCAAGGGCGCTTTTTTTATTTGTGCGTCCGCATGCCGATGCTGAGCATATCAAGTTTGTAAAATCAGGTTAAACATTGCCTGTAACGGCTGCCTGCGGCTTGACACAAGGCTTTGCGGCTTGTTTAATACGGACTCGCAGATTTTTTTCTGCACTTCATCTGCGATATTTTTCGCGCCCAATGCGAGCCTTTTTATACCTGCCGGAAATGGCATGCTTAAAAATCGCATATCGAATTTCCATTCACTTGAGGAGACCTACGTGAACAAAACTGAATTGATCGATCACATTGCCAAGTCTGCAGATATCTCCAAAGCGGCGTCGACACGCGCGCTGGATGCGGTGATCGCGGCAGTAAAAGCTACTTTGAAAAAGAGCGGAAGCGTTACCCTGGTTGGCTTCGGGACCTTTTCTGTAGGCAAACGCGCGGCCCGCACCGGCCGTAATCCGCGCACCGGAGAAGAAATTAAGATCAAAGCAGCGAAAGTTCCTAAATTTAAGCCTGGCAAAGCGTTGAAAGATGCTGTAAACTAGCGTTCTTTGACGTGGTGACAAGCGTCAGATGTTTGACTGGCTAGATTGTCGTGCATTGTTCAGGAAGTATTGGGGCAGCATCGATAAAGTGGGGTGCTTAGCTCAGTTGGTAGAGCGGCGCCCTTACAAGGCGTAGGTCGGGAGTTCGAGCCTCTCAGCACCCACCAACATGGTCAAGCAGAAAATGCGAATTTGTTTATAAGGTTTGCTAGCAGTTTAGGAGTGGTAGTTCAGTTGGTTAGAATACCGGCCTGTCACGCCGGGGGTCGCGGGTTCGAGTCCCGTCCACTCCGCCAAAATACAAAAAGGTGAACGAAAGTTCGCCTTTTTTCTTATGTGCAATTGGTTTGTAGTGTTGCCTCATATGTTGCATTCAGTTATGTTGTAGCTTTTGTTGTCACCCTTGTTGCAACCCCATTTCTTAGCCGCTTGATCTCGATTGGCCGACCATGTTTGAATTTGTCCGTACCCATCAGCGCTTGATGCAGTTCTTGCTGCTGTTGTTGATCATCCCTTCATTTGCTCTAGTAGGGCTGCAAAGCTATAGCAGCTTTGGCGATAGTGCCAACACTGTAGCCAAGGTCGCCGGCCAGCCTATCACCCAGCCGGAACTGGACAACGCATTGCGCCAGCAGATGGATCGCATGCGCCAGGCGTACGGCGACCGTTTCGATTCGTCGATGATGGAAACGCCGGAAGCCAAGCAAGCAGTGCTGGATAACTTGATTTCGCAACGCGTGCTGGCAGCAACGGTCACCAGCGAGCATTTGACAGTCGGTGACTCGGCAATACAGCAGACCATCCTCGGCCAGTTCCCGAACTTGGTCGGTGCGGACGGAAAATTCGACAGCAAAACTTTTGATCAAATGCTTGCTATGCAAGGCATGACGCAGATTAGCTACGCTGCCCGTCTGCGCCAGGACATGGCCATGCAGCAGTTGAACGGCGCTGTGCAATCAACCGCTTTTACACCGAAAACTGTCGCTACCCGCTTGTCTGATATCAATGACCAAGAGCGCGACGTGCAAGAATTGCTGTTCAAGTCCGCCGATTATGCATCGCAGGTCAAGGTCACGGACGCCATGCTGCAGGATTACTATGCCAAGAATCCGAAGGAATTCGAGATTCCTGAACAGATCAAAGCAGATTATGTGGTGCTCGATAGCGCTGCGGTCGCCGCTCAAGTGACGGTCAGCGATGCCGACATCAAGTCTTACTATGACCAGAACGTCAGCCGCTATACCGTGGCGGAAGAGCGTCGGGCCAGTCATATCCTTATCTCGGTGAAGAAAGACGCGCCAGCCGCTGAGCAGGCCGCGGCCAAGGCCAAGGCGGAAAGCCTGTTGGCGGAAGTGCGCAAGACGCCGGCAGATTTTGCAAAAATCGCCAAGGCGAATTCACAGGACACAGCTTCTGCTGAAATG
Source organism: Collimonas arenae (assembly GCF_000786695.1). NCBI lineage: Bacteria > Pseudomonadati > Pseudomonadota > Betaproteobacteria > Burkholderiales > Oxalobacteraceae > Collimonas > Collimonas arenae. The sequence continues at coordinate 2,418,528 of NZ_CP009962.1, forward strand.
GGCGGCGATCTCGGTTATTTCGCCGCAGGCTCAATGGTCAAGCCTTTTGAAGATGCTGCAAACAAACTGAAGCAAGGCGAGATCAGCGATCTGGTGCAATCCGATTTCGGCTATCACATTATCGAGCTGACCGGCATCAAGCCGGCCCAGATCAAGCCGCTGGACGAGGTCAAGACGGATATCGCTGCGGAAATCAAGAAGCAGCTGGCTGCACGCAAATTCGCCGAACTGGCGGAAGCATTCAGCAATACTGTGTATGAGCAGGCCGATAGTTTGAAGCCGGTGGCGGACAAGCTGCATCTGCAAGTCCAGACTGTTGCAAATCTTGGCCGTCAGCCAAATCCTGCTGCTGCGCCTACCGTCCCGTACAATAACCAGAAATTCTTGACCGCCTTGTATTCGAATGAGGCACTGAAGAATAAGCACAATACCGAAGCGATCGAAATTGCGCCGAACACCTTCATTGCCGGCCATGTCGTCGAGTACAAGCCAGTGACCAAGCGTGCGTTTGAAGAGGTCAAGGCAATTATCAGCGACAAGGTGACGCGTACGGAAGAGGCTGTGCTGGCCAAGAAAGCTGGCGAAGATAAGCTGGCCGCCTTGAAGGCGCAGGATAACGCCAGCGGCTTTGCCGCCGCGCAAACTGTTTCGCGCACCAAGAACCAGGGCGTCAACCCGCTGGCGTTTGAAGCGATAATGAAAGCTGACGTCAATAAATTGCCGGCTTACATCGGTGTGGTATTGCCGCAGCAAGGTTATGGCTTGTACCGTATAGGTAAGGTCGGACAACCGGCGACCCAGGATGCAGCGCGCCGCGTTGCGGAGCAACAGCAGATCACTGGGATTCTGGCGCAGCAGGAATTGTTGGCTTACGTGGATGTCTTGAAAGAGAAAGCCAAGGTCAAGATCCTGAAACCGATCGTTGCGGCACCCGTAAGCACCGACGATAAGTAAGCTGCTGAAGAAAGCCTTAACAAAAAAAGCCACTGAAAAAGTGGCTTTTTTTATGAGCAATTTTTTCTAATTGCTTAATTGCTTATTTGGTTAGCAGCGGTTTCAGCTCCGGCCAGACGTTATTCAAGATGATCGGATGTGCCTGGGCGAGAGGATGCATGCGGTCAGCCTGCATCAGTTCCGGTTTGTCTGCCACGCCATCCAGCAGGAACGGTACCAGGGGCACTTTGGCTTGCTTGGCCAGCGTAGCAAATTGAGAAAAGAACTTTTCCGTATAATCGCGGCCGTAGTTTGGCGGAATCCGCATGCCGACCAGCAGTACCTTGGATTTTGCTTGCTGGGCTGCATTGATCATTGCGCGCAGGTTGTTTTCGGTAGCGCTCAACTGCAAGCCACGTAGCGCATCATTGGCGCCCAGTTCAATGATGACGATATCCGGTTTGTGCTGCAGCAGGGCGGGAAGGCGCGTCTTTCCACCGCTGGTGGTTTCACCACTGATGCTGGCGTTGGTGACGGTAGCCGCAATTTTTTCCGTGCTTAGCCGTTGCTGCAACAGGGCGACCCAGCCGCTGCCGCGGGCCAGTCCGTATTCTGCGGAAAGACTGTCGCCTAACACCAGGATCGATTTTGATGCAGAATAGGCGCTGTTCGTCCATACTAGCCCCAGCAAGCCAAGCAGCAAGATCGCCCGCCGTGGATTGCTGGCGGTTTTGGCCATGGACGTGGCCATAGACTTGACCTTACGTACAATCCGTTTCTGACAACCATTCTCCAACCCGGAGTCGATAATCTGCATGCCTCAGTCCTCTTCTGTTAATCCTGCAATGGTCAATCCCAGAGCTCCCGCCATCGATGTCCAGCACCTGACCAAGCGCGTTGCCGATGCCAGCGGCGAACTGGTGATTCTTGATGATATCAATTTTAACGTCCAGGGCGGTACCACGCTGGCGATCGTAGGCGCTTCGGGTTCCGGTAAGTCGACATTGCTCGGCCTGCTGGCGGGGCTCGATACGCCGTCTTCCGGCACCGTACATATCGATGGCAGTGATATTTTTGCACTGGACGAGGATGGGCGTGCAGGTTTGCGCAAGGAAAAACTTGGCTTCGTGTTCCAGTCCTTCCAGCTGCTGAGCCACCTGAGCGCGCTGGAGAACGTCATGCTGCCGCTTGAGCTGCGCGGCGATAAGGATGCGCGGGAAAAGGCGCAAGCCAAGCTGGAGCGGGTTGGCCTGGCCAGCCGCTTGCAGCATTATCCGAAGTATCTGTCGGGAGGCGAGCAGCAACGTGTGGCGCTGGCGCGCGCTTTCGTGACCGAACCGCCGTTATTGTTCGCCGATGAACCTACCGGCAGTCTCGATGCCGCTACCGGCGATGCCGTGATCCAGCTGATGTTTGACCTGAACCAGGAGCGCGGTTCGACCCTGGTGCTCGTGACGCACGATACGTCGATTGCCATGCAGTGCCGCCAGACCGTCACTATTGCGGCTGGCAGGCTGTTGCGTCCGGGCGATACCAGCGTGGCAGATGCGCAGATATTTCAGTAGTTCCAGATCATCTGCAGGGTTTGAAGCAAGTAGTAAATAATTGGAGAGAAACACATGTCAGCGTGGTTGTCGGCAACAAAAGCAATACTTCCGTATGTCAGCGATATCATCTCGGTGGCGGCGCCGGTATTTACCCGGCGCAAAGGGAATACGGAAGAGAGCCAGGTGCAGATTCTGCAGCAACAGGTGGTTGAGCTGCAGAGTGCTTCATTGCAAAATGCTGTCGATATCAAGGCGCTTGCGGAGCAATTCAAGGCAGCCTTGCCGCTGCTGGAGCGTGAGATAGAAGCAACCGATGCAAAATTGGCGCGCGCTCATCTGCTGTGCGGCCTGAGTGTCGGCGTCGCGATACTGGCGCTGGTGGTCAGCTTCATGGCGTTGCTGAACAAATAGCATACTCGCTGGACCAAGCAATAAAGAGAAGGGAAGTAAAAGATGGATCGCTTGCAGTCGATGCGGGTATTCGCCAAGGTAGTGGAGCAGGGCAGCTTTGTTGCCGCCGCCCAGGTGTTGGACATGTCCAATGCAGTAGTCACACGCCTTGTCGCCGATCTGGAAAATCATCTCGGGATCCGTCTGCTGCATCGCTCGACTCGCAGGATGGCACTGACCGAGCCGGGGCAAGCTTACCTGGAGCGTGTGCGGCAAATCCTGGACGAGATTGACGAGGCTGAGGCAGCCGCTTCGGTACTTTCGACCAACCCGGCTGGCACCCTGCATATCTATTCACAGATTGGTTTCGGCCAGACCCAGTTGGCGCGTTTGTTGCCGCTGTATTCAAAGCAGTATCCGGATGTCCAGCTGGATGTGACTTTGTCGGATCGTACCGTCGATCTGATCGAAGAAGGTTTCGATGTCGGGATTTTTTCGGTCAACCAGAAATTCGATGTCAGCATGGTGGCGCGCCAGCTGGGCATCGCCGAAGTGCTGTTATGTGCTTCGCCAGCCTATATTGCGGAACATGGCGCACCGCAGGTGCCAGAGGATCTGGCGCACCACGCCTGCCTGAATTTTTCATTGGAACATTTGCGCCATCACTGGACTTTCCAATCTGCGGAAGGCACCTCGGTCATCCCGATCACCAGTAAAGTGATGTCGAACAATACTGAGTTGCTGCGCCATTGCCTGCTGGCAGGGATGGGAATCGCCTTGCGTAGCTCATATACGCTGGGTGATGACATGGCGGCAGGGCGCGTGGTAAGGGTGCTGCAGGATTTTCAAATCAATAAGGTGGCGGTACGCCTAGTGTATCCGAGCAGGCGCTTGCTATCGGCCAAGGTACGTAGTTTTGTCGATTTCATGATGGCGCAATTTCCACAACCGGATTGCGATCCCTGGCTCGAATCCTAAATGGAACCCTCGGCAGCGCAGGAACTTAGAGGCTGTTGCGAACACAGATGGCTAGGCGCTCCGACGAAGGCAGTACGAGTAGTACGGCAAGGAGGGCGTAGCAGGGTTTTCAGACGACATTGTCGTCTGCCTGCGGAACGCCCCGGCTTGCAAGCCCGGGTGAGTCCTGCAAGGGCAACAACGCCAGGTGTGTTTGCAACAGCCTCTTAGTTGTCCCTCAGCCGCCGCAGTAAATTACCCTCCTGTTGCCACTGGCGGCGTTCATCACTGCTACCGGCTTCTGCCTGCAACTCTTCGGTGCTCTTAGCCATTTGCGCTTGCAGGATCCTCTCCGCCAGGCGCAGATCCATTTCAACCGGACCCAGGAACGTCACTATATCTCCACGCTGGATCAGCAAGGTGGGAAAGTTGTCGACATCCAGATCTCCGACCAGGTCCGCCTGATCCTCGATATCGATCCAGGCAAATTGTACTTGCGGATGGCGTTGCGCCAGCGCCGTAAAATTGGCAAAATATTCCCGGCAGCTGCCGCACCATGCGGCGCACAGGCAAGCCACCACCCAGCCATCGTCGCTGAGGATATCGGCAAGTTGCAAGTGATTGTGATTGTCGAGAGTCAGGATCAGCATAGGCGGTATTTTACCGTGACTACGCCAGATTCTGGTCGAATAGCAATCAGAGCACCGCCCGGCGCGGTAAAATACCGCTTATGCCGACTATTCTTGCCATCGAAACATCTACCGAACTGGCGTCTGCTGCTTTATTGCGCGACGGTCAGGTGATTACCCGCGAATCTGCCGGTGTTCAAACACATTCCCTTTCCATTTTGCCGATGGTACAAAGCTTGCTGACCGAAGCCGGCATCAGCTTGGCGCATTGCGACGCGTTGGCGTTCGGCGTGGGCCCCGGTTCGTTCACTGGAGTGCGTACCGCCTGCGGCATTGTCCAGGGGCTGGCGTTTGGCGCTGACTTGCCGGTGTTGCCGGTGGTGACGCTGGCGGCCATGGCGCAGGCCTGCCGCGAGCTGAACGGCGCCGACGAAGTGCTGGCGATACTGGATGCGCGCATGGGCGAGGTCTACTGGGCGCAATACCGCTTTGCCGACAATCAATGGCAAGTGCTGGTAGAGCCGACTTTGTCTGCGCCTGCCGTCGTTGCGCCCTTGCCTGTAGGGCCGCAAGGCAAACAGCTGCAAGCCTGCGGCAATGGCCTGGCGGCCTATGCCGAGGCCTTTGCAGCGATGCCGTTTGCCGCTGCCGGCTTGCCGGATGTGATGCCGAATGCACGTCAGATCGCTTATCTGGGCAACCTTGCTTTCGTCCAAGGGCAAAGCTTAAGTGCGGTGGAAGCACAACCTTTGTACTTGCGTAACAAGGTAGCGCTGACTACCGCCGAACGTGCTGCCAAGGTGCAGTCATGAGCGCGAGTCCCAAGCCGTCGCCGGGATTGCAGCGGCCGCTGGCGTTTGCCGCGATGCGTGTCGAAGACCTAGATGAAGTGTTGGCGATTGAGAAGAGTGTGTATTCCCATCCCTGGACGCATGGCAATTTCATCGATTCGATCCAGAGCGGTTATCAATGTTGGGTGCTGCGTGACGCCGGCGGAGCGTTGCTGGGTTATTTTTTCATGATGGGGGCGCTGGACGAAGCCCATTTGCTGAATATCAGCGTTCATGGCGATATGCACAGGCGGGGCATCGGCAAGATGCTGCTAGATAAAGTCTGTATCCTGGCGCATCAGTCGCAGATGCAGTCGGTGTTGCTTGAAGTACGACCGTCCAACACGCGTGCAATCGAGATCTACCAGCGCTATGGTTTCGCCGAAATCGGCCGGCGCCGTGATTATTATCCTGCAGCGGGCGACAAGCGCGAAGAGGCCATCGTCATGAGGTTGTCTTTATGAACGGAATGACTAGACGCAGTATTTTCCTTGATGAGATCGGCCTGGGGCCGCTTTGGCTGCAACGTGAAAGTACGGTTGAGGTGGCGCTGGACGAGATAGGCATTGCGCCGCAGTTGGTTGCCGCCGAGGAAATTGCTTCGCCGGTCATCGCTGTTTCGGATCGGCAGGAACAAATTGATGCAGCTGTAATGCAACCGGTTGCGGTGAATGTCGCACCGGTGATAGATACTTCGCTCCCGGCCTGGAATGACGATGACGTTGTCGTGCCTGTCGTGCCACCGCCACCCTCGATGCCAGCACAGGTCCCGGCGGTGCATTCGCCGTCCGTGATGGACTGGCCGCAATTGCAAACAGCCGTGGCGGGATGTACAGCCTGCGGGCTTTGCCGCGGGCGTAAAAATACCGTGTTCGGTGTCGGAAACAATAAGGCGAAATGGTTGTTTATCGGTGAAGGGCCGGGCCGCAATGAGGATATCCAGGGTGAGCCTTTTGTCGGGCCTGCCGGCAAGCTGCTCGACAATATACTGCTGGCGATGGGTCTGGCGCGCGGCGAGAATGCTTACATCGCCAATATTGTCAAATGCCGTCCGACCGATGCAACCGGCCGCGACCGGCCGCCGGCCGCCGATGAGGTCGCTGCTTGCCTGCCGTATCTGCAACGCCAGATCGAACTGATCCAGCCGACCGTGTTGGTGGCCTTGGGCAAGACCGCAGCATTGTCCTTGCTGGGACTGGATCCGAGCACTCCAGTCTCCAAGCTGCGCGGTAGTGTTCATCGCTATGCGGAGCGACCTCTTATCGTGACCTACCATCCTGCCTATCTGCTGCGACAGTTAGCTGACAAAGGCAAAGTCTGGAGCGATCTCTGCTTGGCAATGAGCACCTATGCCGGTATCGCAGAATGAGTTTGCGGGTGCTTTCGCGATGATCGGTTCCGCTTCCTATCAGGAACAATTTCATCGTCGCTGGAATCATCTGCTTGATCCCCATGTCCGCGCATTGGCATGGCTGCTGGATGCGCCGGACTTGCTTGATCCGCACGCAGTCCAATGGCAAGGTCAGATTGCCACTTATACAGATCCCGACCTGGCTTCTTGGTTGGGCGAACTGGATCAGGTGCCGCAAAAACTGCAGGGTTTGCATAGCTATATTGGCAGTCTGCCGTCTACTCGTCTCGGCCTGTATGCGGAAAAACTTCTGGCTTTTTATTTTGAGCAGCGACAGTTGCTTGTGGCGCACAGTGTCCAGGTCCGCGCCAGTAAAAACGATACGATAGGCGAGTTCGATTTCCTGTTGCGGCTGCATGGCGATCTGGTGCACTGGGAATTTGCAACCAAGTTCTATTTGCTGGAGTCCAGCGCCGGCAGTTTGCAGGCCGATGATTTCCTGGGGCCGAACCTGGCCGATTCGCTTGGCGCAAAAATGCAAAAGATCTTGAAGCGCCAACTGGCGTTGTCGCAACACCCCGCAGCCCAGATTCATCTCACTGAGCCTGTCGTTTCGACGCAGGCGCTGGTGAAAGGTTGGCTGTTTTTTCTGGATCACCTGTATCCGGCTTCGGTTCTGGGAGTATCCGCCAGCGCCTGCCGCGGCTATTGGCGGTCGTTGTCAGCGCTGGCGCTGAACGAATCCGCGTTATATCAACTATTACCGCGCCAGCGCTGGCTGGCGCCGGCCAAGGTAACGCTGGCAGATGCGCTCACTGCGGCGCAAGCGCGGCAGGCGTTGTTGCAACATTTTGCGAGCGACGCCGCGCCGGTGCTGTTGGCGACATTGCAACTGGAAGGTGAGTATTGCCTGGAAACAGAACGCGGTTTTATCGTGCCGGATGACTGGGCCGGGCGGGCCGTCGCTCAGCGTCATGCCAGTCGATAGGCAGTTTGTGCCATCTCCAGATTACCCAAAACCAATAATTTCTTTTCAATCAATATTGTTCCCTACATAATGTGTTTGTAACAAAATATTTCAAAAAAACATTACAGCAATTGATAGGGAACAAATGAGGAAGTTAGCTATAGTCATCACAGCACTGGCAGGTGTTTTTTTTTCGTCAGCCGCTCAGGCCGATGACATCATCTCGCGCTTTACCATCCGGGATCAGGGGCAATTTGCATTGGATGGTAGCCTGTCAGGCGGCCGCAGTACGTCGTCCAATACCAGTGTTTATGCGCCTGGGACTTCAATAGAGGAGCGTAGTTACACTAGCCAGGCATTTTTTAACGGTAATGTCGGCTTGGGTTACGGTTTTGAATTGTTTGCCGGTCTCCCCTATGTTTTACGCAATCGTACCGACGTGCATTACAGCTATGGGGAAGAGCGCGAATCCAGCAGCTTTAATGGAGAAAAAGGGTTTAACGATGCAACATTCGGGTTGAAATATCGTGTGTTCAAGAGCGCCGACGGTAGTAACGAAGTATTGCTCCGGTTTTCCTTGCTGCGCCATAGTGGCTTCTCTGGATTCGTCGATAGCGAAGTAAGTTACCTGCATACATTCACACCGGCGATCAAGACGGTGCTGTCGGCAAGTTTTATGCGACGCCAGGGCGGTCCGAACAATACCGGTTATGGTGCTTACCTGATATGGCAGGCATCGCGGCAAATTGCCGTCGTACCGTTCATACGTGGCAATCGCTACGACGAGTACATGGGTGCTCCGAGTTTTAGCTCCGCAGGAGGTGGTGTAGAGTTGCGCTATACGCCAATCAAAAGCTGGAACATTACACCCGGCCTGAGCGGAACTCATATAAACGCGCCCAATGGGTATTCTGGCTCGTGGAATGGTATTTCCGGTTCGCTAACAGTACAGAAAGAATTTTAACTGCCCGGTTTGCTTTAGCCGTAACAGAATTAGAGAACAAAAAAGCGGGCAAGCCTGCTTTTTTGTTGTCCGCATTTTCGTCACTTCGCTAGTGTTTGCTTTCACCAATTAACGCCAGCGAATCATGCTCGCGCTGGTTGGCGGCATGCTTGCGCATGATCAGCAGCATGATGCCGGCGACAAACAGGCCAAACAGGAAAATCACGACGTTCACGTTCAGGTCGATCTTGATCATCAGTGCGTACAGGACAAGCATGGTGAGAATAGACAGGTTTTCATTGAAATTTTGCACCGCGATCGAGTGGCCGGCACTCATTAATACGTGGCCGCGATGTTGCAACAGGGCATTCATCGGTACGACGAAATAACCGGACAGGGCGCCGATCAGGATCAGCAGCGGATAGGCGATCCAGACTGAATGCACCACGGTCATGGCCATTACGACTATGCCCATCGCTACGCCGACTGGCATCACTGTCAGAGATTTTTTCAAGGGAATCATGCGCGCTGCTGCTACGGCGCCTATAGCGACACCAAACGCCACCACGCCTTGCAGGATCGCGGCCTTGTCGAGCGGCATGCCAAGCGATTTCTCGGCCCATTTCAACACGATAAATTGCAGCGTTGCGCCCGCACCCCAGAATAAGGTGGTGACTGCCAGCGAAATCTGGCCGAGCTTGTCTTTCCACAGGATCGAGCAGCAATTGGCGAAGTCGATGATCAGCTTGCTTGGCCTGTGCTGCTGATTGGGATAACGGGCGCCGGTATCGGGGATTTTAAGATTGAAGATCGTAGCGACCAGGTACAGGAAGCCGATGACGGTCAGGGCCGCGTGAGTCGGGGTATTCAAGTGCCAGTCGATAACCGGTATATGCAGCTGCTGCAGGATCGAGGCAACGTGCGGGCTGATCAGGAAGCCACCGAGGACGGTGCCAAATATGATAGAGGCCATGGTCAAGCCTTCGATCCAGCCGTTGGCAGCAACCAGCTTTTCTGGCGGCAACAGTTCTGTGAGGATACCGTACTTGGCGGGGGAGTAGGCAGCTGCGCCGAAACCGACGATGCCGTAGGCAATCAAGGGATGGACGTCCGCGAACATCAGCAGGCAACCGAAAATCTTGACCATGTTGGTGATGAACATGACCCGGCTTTTTGGCATTGAGTCGGCAAAAGCGCCGACAAAAGCAGCTAAAAGCACGTAAAACAAAACAAATACCAGCTTTAATAGTGGCGTCATCCAATCCGGCGAGGATATTTCTGCCAGTAAGGCGATTGCCGCTATGAATAGGGCGTTGTCGGCAAGCGAAGAAAAAAACTGCGCCGCCATGATGGTGTAAAAACCGCGATTCATCCGCATCCCAGAATGTAACAATGTGTCCCCGGCCTGCTTTATACCATGAAAATATGACCGATCCGTGATTATGAGAGATGCAAAAGATAAAACGTTCAGTGAAATTATTGGAGAATTGCCAATCCTTTGCGATCGTTGCATCCGGTAAAATAGACGACTCTTAGAACCCTCGCAAACACCGTCCATACATGCCCAGACCCCTCGTTGCTTCCATAGAAATTTCTGCGCTGCAGCACAATCTGCGTATTGCCAAATCGCATGCCCCGAACGCGAAAATCTGGGCGGTGGTCAAGGCAAATGCTTATGGTCATGGCTTGGAGAGAGGGATGCGCGGTTTTGCAGAAGCCGACGGACTGGCTTTGATCGAGCCTGAAAATGCACTGCGCTTGCGCGAGCTTGGATGGCAAAAACCGATTCTGCTATTGGAAGGCATCTTCGATGCGGCTGATTTGGCGACGGCAATGCAGGCGGGCTTGGATTTCGCCGTGCATTCACCGGAACAGATCCTGCTGCTGGAACGTGCGGCCTTGTCAGGGCCGGTGGATGTACATCTGAAAATGAATAGCGGCATGAACCGGCTCGGTTTCAAGGCTGAAGTCTACCGCGCGGCGTATCAGCGGTTGCGGGCGATTGCCGGGGTGCGCAAGATCACCCTGATGACCCATTTTGCCAACGCCGATGATCCCCTCAATCCAGGTTTGCCATTGCAGCAACAAGTGCAACAGTTCGAGCAGGGTGCGATGGGCCTCGACGAAGAGCGCAGCATTGCCAATTCCGCCGCCGATTTGATGCATCCTGAATTGAAGTCGGATTGGGTACGGCCCGGCATCATGTTGTATGGCGCAACGCCTGGCGGCGCCAGCGCCGAACAATTCGGGCTGAAACCGGCCATGACGCTCAGTAGCCAGATCATAGGCGTCCAGCGCATCGGTGCGGGTGAGGCAATCGGTTATGGCAGCCGTTTTGTTGCCGCCGCGCCGATGATTGTCGGGACAGTTGCCTGCGGCTACGCTGATGGCTATCCGCGCCACGCGCCGAACGGTACGCCGGTGCTGGTCAATGGCGTGCGCACGGTTACCGTCGGTCGGGTATCGATGGACATGTTTTCGGTTGACCTGACCAATGTACCCGGCGCCGCAGTCGGCAGCGCCGTCACCTTATGGGGTCACGGCTTGCCGATCGATGAGGTGGCGCATGCCGCCGGCACCATTGGCTATGAGTTGATGTGCGCTCTGGCTTCACGGGTTAAAGTGGTGGAGTCGTAAAAATCGCAAGATAGCAGCGGACACTGAAAGTAAGGGGGATGGCAGGAATTTTCCTGTGTCTTCCGTGGACAAAACAGTTATTTACAGAATTGCAGAATTGAATGGCCAAAGCTAAAACCAATTACACCTGTACCGAATGTGGCGGCGTCGCCAATAAATGGACCGGCCAGTGCCCGTCGTGCGGGCAATGGAACACCTTGGTGGAAACCATTGTAGAGGCTGTTGGCAACCGTTTTTCAAATCAGCATCAGGGCCTGGCGCAAGCCGCGCCGGTAATGACGTTGGCCGATATTGACGCCATTGACGTGCCGCGTTTCGGCACCGGCATCGAGGAGTTCGACCGGGTGCTGGGTGGCGGTTTGGTTGCTGGCGGCGTGGTGTTGATCGGCGGCGATCCGGGGATCGGTAAGTCGACCTTGCTATTGCAGGCGCTGGCGAATCTGTCGAAGATCAAAAAAGTCCTGTATGTCAGCGGTGAAGAGTCGGGTGCGCAAATCGCATTGCGCGCCAAGCGACTGGTGGTGGATGCCAGGGATCTCAAGTTCCAGGCTGAAATCCAGCTTGAAAAAATCATCAACACGCTGGTGGATCACAAGCCGGACGTGGCGGTCATCGATTCAATCCAGACGGTCTATTCCGATGCGCTCAGTTCGGCCCCTGGATCGGTAGCGCAGGTGCGTGAATGTGCGGCGCAGCTGACGCGTATCGCGAAGCAATCCGGCATTACTATCATCATGGTCGGCCACGTCACCAAAGAGGGCGCGCTGGCCGGTCCGCGCGTGCTGGAACATATCGTCGATACCGTGTTGTACTTCGAAGGCGATACCCACTCCAGTTTCCGCCTTGTACGAGCGATCAAGAACCGTTTTGGCGCAGTCAATGAACTCGGCGTTTTCGCGATGACTGAAAAAGGCTTGAAAGGCGTATCCAATCCTTCCGCTTTGTTTCTGTCGCAGCACGATAACCAGGTGCCGGGTTCTTGCGTGATGGTGACGCAAGAGGGAACACGTCCTTTGCTGGTTGAGATTCAAGCCTTGGTCGACGCCTCGCACGTGCCGAACGCGCGCCGCTTGTCAGTCGGTTTGGAGCAGAACCGTTTGGCGATGTTGCTGGCGGTGCTGCATCGCCATGCAGGCATCGCAGCGTTTGATCAAGACGTATTCATAAACGCGGTGGGGGGCGTCAAGATCACCGAACCGGCCGCCGATCTGGCAGTGTTGCTGGCGATTAATTCGTCGATGCGCAACCGGCCGTTGCCGCGTGGACTGGTGGTGTTTGGCGAAGTCGGCCTGGCCGGAGAAATCCGCCCTGCGCCGCGCGGCCAGGAGCGCTTGCGGGAAGCGGCCAAGCTGGGATTTTCGATCGCCATGATCCCGAAATCGAATGCCCCGAAACAAGATATTGAAGGTTTGAAAGTGATCTCGGTGGAACGCATCGATGACGCTTTGAGCAAAATACGCGACGCTGAATAATGAGCAAGATCGTTTGATTGAAGGCATGATGAGAGAAGTTTTGCCCGCGTAAAGTGCGGACAAAGTACGGACACGATTCAGCATCCATCAAGATAACCAAGGACAGAACATGAAAACCAAAGCAGCCATTGCATGGAAAGCCGGTCAGCCACTGACTATCGAAGAAGTCGAGCTGGGTGGCCCGCGCGCCGGTGAGGTGCTGGTGGAGATCAAGGCCACCGGGATTTGCCACACCGATTACTACACCTTGTCCGGCGCCGATCCGGAAGGCATCTTCCCGTCTATCCTGGGCCACGAAGGCGCCGGCGTGGTGGTGGATGTCGGTCCCGACGTCAAGAGTCTGAAAAAGAACGATCACGTGATTCCGCTCTACACGCCGGAATGCCGTCAGTGCAAATTCTGCCTGTCGCAAAAAACCAATCTGTGCCAGTCGATCCGTTCGACCCAGGGCCGTGGCTTGATGCCAGACGCCACCAGCCGTTTCTCGATCGACGGCAAGCCGATTTTCCATTACATGGGAACGTCAACGTTTTCCAACTACATCGTGGTACCGGAAATCGCGCTGGCCAAGATCCGTGAAGATGCGCCGTTCGACAAGGTTTGCTATATAGGTTGCGGCGTGACTACCGGCGTGGGTGCGGTGCTGTTCACCGCCAAGGTGGAAGCAGGCGCCAATGTGGTGGTGTTCGGCCTTGGCGGCATCGGCCTCAACGTGATCCAGGCAGCACGCATGGTCGGCGCCGACAAGATCATCGGCGTCGATATCAATCCGGCGCGCGAAGCGATGGCGCGCAAGTTCGGCATGACCCATTTCATCAATGCCAAGGAAGAAAAAAACGTGGTCGATGCCATCATCGGCCTGACCGACGGCGGCGCCGATTACAGCTTCGAATGCATCGGCAACACCACCACCATGCGCCAGGCGCTGGAATGTTGCCACAAGGGCTGGGGCCAGTCGATCGTGATCGGGGTGGCCGCCGCCGGGCAGGAAATCAGCACCCGGCCGTTCCAGCTGGTGACGGGCCGTGTCTGGAAAGGCTCGGCGTTTGGCGGCGCCCGCGGCCGTACCGACGTGCCGAAAATCGTCGACTGGTACATGGACGGCAAGTTGAATATCGATGACCTGATTACGCACCGCTTGCCATTGGAGCGCATCAATGAAGGATTCGACCTGATGAAGAGTGGCGAATCGATCCGTTCGGTAGTGATTTATTAAGATGGAGCTGGTCAGCGAACATGCCTGCTTCGGCGGTACGCAGGGATTCTATCGGCACACTTCGGCGGAGATCGGCTTGCCGATGCGGTTTTCCGTGTTCCAGCCGCCGCAGGCCAGACTTGGTGCGGTGCCGGTACTGTTTTTCCTGGCCGGACTGACTTGCACCGAAGAGACCTTCATGGTCAAGGCCGGCGCGCAGCGGTATGCGGCGCAACACGGCATTATGCTTGTGACGCCGGATACCAGTCCGCGCGATACCGGGATCGAAGGTGTGGGCGATAGCTGGGATTTCGGCAATGGCGCCGGCTTCTACCTGGATGCAACGCAAGCGCCATGGGCGGCGCACTTCCGGATGTATTCGTACGTGTTGCATGAGCTGCGGCAAACGATAGTGCGAGAATTCCCGGCGCGGGCGGACCGCATCGGCATTTTCGGCCATTCGATGGGTGGTCACGGCGCATTGGTGCTGGCGTTGCGCAATCCGGATGTATATCGTTCCGTGTCGGCGTTTGCGCCAATTACAGCGCCCAGTCTTTGTCCGTGGGGTCAAAAGGCATTCAACAACTATCTGGGAGCAGGTCAGGCCGGCTGGCGTGACTACGATGCAACGCAACTGATGCTGGGTTTGTCCAAGCCGTTTCCACAAGAGATTCTGATTGACCAGGGCCTGGGGGACAAATTCCTGGCTGAACAGTTGTTGCCGGAGCAGTTTGAGGCGGCTTGCGCGCAGGCGGGGCAGCGCTTGACGCTGCGACGCCACGCGGCCTATGACCATGGTTATTATTTCATTTCGACCCTGACCGAGGATCATCTGGCTTTTCACCATAAGATACTTTCTGCAGAATCATGAGTCGAAAAAAAACTCCGCCTGGTCGGGCGGAGTTTTCAAGACAGTCCTTCTTGATTTTTCAATCTTGCCTTCGATATTACTCGGCGACCTTGGTATCGCCGCGTCGCTTTGAGGCCAGCCAGCCACCGCCCAACACAACCACAAAACCCACTACGTAAGCAGCATAGTTGAGTCCTGGCAGGCTATCCCAGAATGCTCGCAGGACTGGCTCGGCAACGATCATGTGCATCGCGGTGTACACCAGGATCGCGGCGCCGATGAAGATCGTCAGCGGGAAGCGTTCGATCAGTTTCAGCGCAAGGGTCGAGCCCCAGACCATGATAGGCACTGAAATCAGCAGGCCGATAATCACCAGCGCCATGCTGCCTTTGGCGGCGCCCGCCACACCCAGCACGTTGTCGATACCCATCACGGTATCTGCAATGATGATGGTTTTCAATGCTGCGACCATGGTGGTCGCTTTCACGCCATGGGCTTCGCCGTCATCGGACTGGGTCAATAAGCGGTAGGCGATCCAGAGCAGGGCGAGACCGCCGACCAGCAGCAGGCCAGGCACCTTGAGTAGCCAGACCACGCCGATAGTCATCAGCACGCGGGCAATGACTGCGCCTCCGGTACCCCAGATAATGGCTTTGCGGCGCAGATGTTCAGGCAGGCTGCGCGCAGCCATCGCGATGACGATGGCGTTATCACCCGCCAGCACCAGATCGATAATGATAATTGCCAGCAGCGCGGTGAAGAATGAACCCAACGTCCAGTCAGCCATGCCGAGCATTGAAAGTAATCCAGAAAAATCCATAAAGTCTCCAACAGGGTTAGCGAATAACCTCAAGCATGGATAACAACAGGAGTGGCGAGGACTGCGACACTTTGCCTGCATGGTATCCATGCTGACAAAGGTCTTGCTCAACAGCGTTGCTGCCAAGGTAACCGGGTGCAGGCAGTGTGCCTGTTCCGTGATGACGACTACCTTGCAAAACATTGGGGCGGCCGGTGAATGATATCCGTCAACCAGTGCAATGTTTAGGAGCTACTCCCCTTTGAGAGGGTGTTGCACGCCAGAAGCTGTGCAACGACCGCAAATTATATATCAATCCGTAGAGACGAAAGGATTTTTTGCTCAACCTTTGCGCCAATAGTCCGGCTGGGCGTAAGCGCGTCGCAAAAAGTCGACAAATACCCGGATCCGCAGAGGCAGGTGCCGCCGTTGCGCGAACACCGCGTAGATATCGTTGCCCGGCGCTGCAAATTCGTCCAGCACCGTCACCAGCTTGCCGGATTCGATCTCGCTGCCGACTTCCCACATCGAGCGCCAGGCCAGGCCTTTGCCGGCCAGCGCCCAGTCGTGCAGCACCTGACCATCGTTGCAGACCATGTTGCCTTCTACCTTGACGGTGACGATCTTGCCGTTCTGGCGGAAGCTCCAGCCGCGCTGGCTGCCTTCGCTGCTGATCGCCAGGCAGTTATGCTTTTGCAGGTCATCTACGGTTCCCGGTTTGCCATGACGTTTGATATAGGCGGGAGAGGCCACCACGATGCGTTTGTTGTCCGCCAGCTTGGCGCCGACCAGCGACGAATCCGATAAGGAGGCAATGCGGATGGCGACGTCGATGCCTTCCCCAATCAGGTCGACCACGCGGTCGTTCAGGTTAAGGGTCAGGGTGACGTCGCGGTGTTCGGTGAGAAAAGAGGGCATCAGCGGCGCCACGTGCTGCCGTCCGAAACCCGCCGGGGCCGAAATCAGGAGATGGCCGCTGGCGTGGGCGCTGCGCTCGGAGACGGCGGACTCGGCATTTTCCAGGTCGGACAAGATGCGCTGGCAATCCTCCAGGAAGGCTTCGCCTTCATTGGTCAGCGCGATCTTGCGCGTGGTGCGTTGCAAAAGCTTCACACCGAGCCTTTCCTCTAACGCATCCAGGCGGCGTCCGATCATGGCTGGAGCGATGCCTTCGGCGCGGGCCGCGGCAGACAGGCTGCCTTTGGCGGCTACCTCGACAAACGTTGAGATTTGCTTGAATTGGTCCACTGCGTACGGTTGCCTCGATTTGTGGAAAGTCAGTGCTGTGATAAGCTCATTGCGGCCCACTTGTGACTAAAACGCATAGATCAAATGATAAATCGTTCAACCTATGATGATTTAGTTTAAATATACTATATAGCGTAAAAATTAGATAATGCCATTCGGGATTTTGCATAGCCGACATGGTAAAAAACGGAATGTAGCGCCGCACAATATAAGAGGTTGTTGCAAACACAGATGGCTAGGCGCTCCGACGAAGACAGTACGAGTAGTACGGCTAGGAGGAGCAACAACTCCAGGTGTGTTTGCAACAGCCTCTAAGTTGTGTGAGCGGTAGAAGAAACTGAACAATTCATAGAACTAACAGGAGTAGAGCATGACGCAACTGACACTGCCAGCAGGAATGGAAATCAACGGCGCGATCGAAGCTGGCTACGCGGAAATTCTGACCCCGGACGCGCTGGCGCTGGTCGCCAAGCTGAGCCGTGCTTTCGAAGTACACCGCCAGGAACTGCTGGCTGTGCGTGTCGAGCGCGCCAAGCGCCTGGATGCTGGCGAGCGTCCTGACTTCCTGCCTGAAACCGCGCATATCCGTAACGGTGACTGGAAGATCGCACCGATCCCGGCAGCGCTGGAATGCCGTCGCGTCGAAATCACCGGCCCGGTCGAGCGCAAGATGGTCATCAACGCCTTTAATTCGGGCGCTGACAGTTATATGACCGACTTCGAAGATTCCAACTCGCCGGTCTGGGATAACCAGATCACCGGCCAGATCAATCTGCGCGACGCAATACGCAAAACCATTTCGCTGGAACAGAACGGTAAATCCTACAAGCTCAATGACAAGGTCGCGACTCTGGTGGTGCGTCCGCGCGGTTGGCACCTGGATGAAAAACATGTGCTGGTCGACGGCAAGCGCATCTCGGGCGGTATTTTCGATTTCGCCCTGTTTATGTTCCACAACGCCAAGGAGCAATTGGCGCGCGGCGCCGGTCCGTATTTCTATCTGCCGAAGATGGAATCGCATCTGGAAGCACGCCTGTGGAACGATATCTTCGTGATGACGCAAAACGAACTCGGCCTGCCGCAAGGCACCATCAAGGCTACCGTGCTGATCGAAACCATCCTGGCTGCTTTCGAGATGGATGAAATCCTGTACGAACTGCGCGAGCACAGCTCTGGCCTGAACGCCGGCCGCTGGGATTACATTTTCTCCTGCATCAAGAAGTTCAAGCTGGACAAGGATTTCTGCCTGGCTGATCGCGCCAAGGTCACCATGACTGCGCCGTTCATGCGCTCCTATGCGTTGCTGCTGCTGAAGACATGCCACAAGCGCAATGCGCCGGCGATCGGCGGTATGGCCGCACTGATCCCGATCAAGAACGATCCGGAAAAGAACGATATTGCCATGGGCGGCGTTCGTACCGACAAGGCGCGCGATGCGACCGACGGCTACGACGGTGGCTGGGTTGCCCATCCTGGACTGGTTGAATTGGCCATGACCGAATTCAAGAAAGTGCTGGGCGACAAGCCGAACCAGATCAGCAAGCAGCGCGAAGACGTCAATGTCAGCGCCGCCGACCTGCTCGATTTCAAGCCGGAAGCGCCAATCACCGAAGCCGGCCTGCGCTACAACATCAACGTCGGCATCCACTACCTCGGTGCCTGGCTGGCCGGTAACGGTTGCGTACCGATCCACAACCTGATGGAAGATGCTGCTACCGCCGAAATCAGCCGCGCGCAAGTCTGGCAATGGATCCGCTCGACCAAGGGTGTGCTGGAGGATGGCCGTAAGGTGACAGCCGAGATGGTCGTTGCGATGATTCCGGAAGAACTGCTCAAGGTTAAGGCGCTGGTGGGCGAAGGCGCTACTTATGACCGCGCAGCCAAGATCTTTGAGGAAATGTCGACTTCGGCTTCTTTTGCAGAGTTCCTGACGTTGCCGTTGTACGAAGAAATCTAAATCCGCCCTGCGGCTCGGTGAGCCGTTTGCCTGAGAAAGAAGCCGGTCATACGACCGGCTTTTTTATTTTGATTCGAGTAGCTGTCCGACACCATTTGTGTGCGAAAAAATGAACGTGGCAATCCAACTTGCCTGGCCAAGTGAGAGCAGGGTGTCTAATAATTCACATTGACGGTAACGGTATCGGAGTAGCTGTCGGGCCTGTAATTGGCGCCCGGTACGGTCGCGTAGACATTCAGTGGCTGGGCCAGACCTGTTCCCGTCCCCGCCTTGCCATTACCCACCGTCGTCGAAGTCGCTGTGTTGCCCCATACCGTTCCGCTGGGGCCTGGCGTGGAACTGAGCTGGTAAGGCACCTTGTCGGTGTTGCCGCCGATGGAACCCGACATGACGCCAGCTCCAGCGGTGTTGGCGTTTGAGGGTGAAAGGCCTACGAAATAAGGCGTGCCATTGGTGCACGTCACGTTGATGCTGCTGCTGGCAGTGGTGTTGACCGCAGTCGACGGAATTGCACCGAAATTGACGTTATTGGTGGTGACAAGACAGAATTTTTGGACTGTCGCGGACGTGACAAACGTGGCGCTGCCAGTATTGAGTACGGTTGTGCCGCTCGAGCAAGAGCTCAGTGGCGTGTTGGCGTTGAGAGTGTAAGAGCCACTGACCGCGACGCCCAGCGTGCTGTTATAAGTACTCGCCGGCGCGCTCGTCTGTGTGCCAGGTAGTTGTGCGTAGAACGGCGTATTGCCATTGACAGTGGTTGAGAAGAGCAGGCCGGCCGGAATGCTCACTGGAATAAGCAGCGGTGTCGGCGTTGTCGGCGTTGCGGTGGAACCCCATATTTGGCTATCTCCAGCATTGGTGTATATCTGGTAGTTCAGCGTATTGCTGCCACTACTTAGCAAACGTGGATTGGCCTGCGCGCCACCGGTGCCGGTATTAAGATTGAGGCACATCGCGATGTTAGCCTGGGGAGACAAAATAAGTCCCAAGATTCCCGTGCTAGTACAGGACCAAGCGACCGAGCCGCTGACATTGACGGTTCCGGTTGCGAAATCGATGGTGCCGAACTGAACGTTAGCGATGGTGGGGTTGGGGCAATTGACTGACTGGGCCAGGGCCGAGCTTGGCAGGCTGACGCTGCCGAGTAGCAGCAGAACGAACAGCATCATGCGTTTAAAGTGATTGCTCATGGCAATGCGTCCTTGTGACAAAGCAGAGGACCGATCGCAGGAATGGTCTTGCTCTCGTTGTGATAATCGAAGCTTGCCCGGCAATCCCCGGCGGGCATATGCACGATGAGCGTGTTGTGTTCATCCAACGTATCCAGATAGACCGTACCATCGAACCCGATTATCGCGCCGTTACTGCTCTGGCCGTTGATGGTCACCTGGCTGCCGAGCGGCAACGGCTCGCCTTCGGCGCCATGCAGAATCACCGAGGCGGCGCGTATCGGCGTGATGCCAAAGTGCACCAGAGTCCCGGCGCGGTCGGTCGGCGTGGCAAGCGCCTTGACGCGATCGATCCGTACATCCGCAGGAAGATCCATGGGATCGATGCTGATCTGGTTGTTCTGATAGGCATTCAGCGGCGAGACCAGCAGCATGCCGCGGCTGTCGGTTGTGCCGATCAGGTTGTTCTCAAGTTTCACCGGCACCTTGGCGACGCCATCGGTGGATATCACGGCGAAACCATCATTGATATGCCGCGCCGCAAAGACATCGCTACCCATCAACACCAGCGCGCCGTCGGCGCCTGCATATCCGTAGCGCGTGTTGCCAACGGCGTTGACGCCGGCTTGCACCTGGCCATAGCGGCCCAGGTAGTCCAGCTCGCCCTGGCCGCCGTTCTGCTTATCACCCTGGCGCAATGCTGCGCGCCAGCTGAGGCCGCCCTCACTCGGCGGCGACTGGCTCGCATTGAGGACCAGGCCAGTGCCAGTACTATCGTGCTGCAGACTGCTGCTTACCGTCACATTGCGCTCCATCGAGAAGGTAGCGACCAGGAAGACGCTTCGTTCCGCCGCCTTATCCAGATTCTGATTGAGGTTCAGGCTCAGCGACGCTGACTGTCCCATGGATTTGGACCAATTTGCGTTGACATAGCGGGTGGCGTCCTGCAACGGGTAGCGCAGGTGTATGTAGCTAAGGCTGAAGTTGCCTAGGTGTTTGGTGCTGTAACCGGCTGCCATCTGCGCGCTGACGCTGGGCGGCGGCGGGCCGTAGAGTGTGGCCACGTCGCTGTAGTCGCCTGTGGTACGAATTCCGCTACCGCTGAAATTGAAGCGGTCGTTGCGCCAGCTGTAGCCCAGCGAGTACAACGTACCGCTTTGGCCTGCATGGTCGCTGCGGGCCAGCGATCCGGAAACCACGCCGCCGGCGCTGCCCAGCAACAAGGCACCGCCGCCGCCCGCGTTGATCAGGCCGCGGGTGGCTTCAGCATGCGCTTCCATCGTCATGTTGTTACTGACGCCGTAGCGCCAGGTGCCGCTGCCGGTGGGGTCATGGCTATAGCCGAACGATTCCAGCCCGTAGTTTTCGCGCACTACGCCGAATTCCGCCGACCAGTCGGACAACCCTTTCTGCAGCAGCCGGTGTTCGTCGTACAACGAGAAATTGAGTGTGGTGCTGCGGCCCAGTGTATCGGTCAGTACCACCTGCGCGTTGCCTGCGCCACTGATGTTGGGAATCGTGCTGAGCTGGAACGGTCCGGCCGGTACCTTGCCGTTATATTGCTGGATGCCGTTGACATACAACTGCACATTGGACGGCAAAGTGGCGGAACCGATGAATGACGGCAGCGGCGCCGTAATCAGATAGGGCTGCAAGGCGAAATTGGTACCCAGTTGTACACCTGCGATGCGGGTGGCGCGCGACCAAGACAATGCGTCGGTCAATGTGTCGCCGATCCGCAGGGTCAACCGGCTGTCCGGAAACGAAGTGCTCCAGCTGGTATCGAGGCGCACGGAACGGTTTTGCCAGTGATCGCCAGCGCTGCGGGTAGCCTGTGAGAGGGCAGTGGAACTCAGTACGCCACTGTCGTTAAATGCGCGTATTTCGGTGAACGCGCTCACGCTGCTGCTACCGTTCTGGCCACCGGTGCCGTAGATGTTGTAGTTCAACAGGACGCCGGGCGAGGCTGTGGCGCGTGGGCGGTTGTTCTCAGGCGCATTGAGCACTGTCGTGTCCAGCTTGAGTATTTGCAAGGGCGCATTGATCGTCACGGCCTGGCGACTGGCTTCATAGTTGACTTCCACCCCTTGCATGCCGCCCAGGCGTACCGGATCCGGTGTATTGGCCGGCAGGACGAAACCAATCTGGCGCAGAGTCTCGGTACTGGCCCATAGTTCACCGTTAAGGTAGCCGAAATGTACGAGGCCACCGTCGGCGCCATTGAGAGTGACTTCAAGGTACAGATCGGTGCCGCCGAGACGAACTACGCTATCGCTATTGACGGAGATAAGCTTGGTATGTGCTACCTGGTCTGCTGTGGCCGTATCGGCGGCATAGCTGCCGGAAACAAGCAAGCTTTGCAGCAGAATGAGCTCAGCGAGAGCGGTCGGCCAGCGAAAGATGTTGCGCGCTCTTCGCACCATTGATCATCGCCTCGAGAGTGCCGCCAGCGGCAAAGACTGCTGCGGATGGCTTGAGCATCCAACGCATGGTTGCGCCGGGTAGAACGTAGCCAAGCAAGCCTGGGGTGATTTCAGTGCGACGACCGGTGGGATCGACGTAATTCAATCCGGCCAGCTGGGCATGGCTGCCACCGCGATTGCTGACCACCAGCATCACATGATCGCCATCGCGTTCCAGGCTCCATTGCAGCTGCGATGGAGCAATAGAAGTCGCTACAGGTTCGACAAAAATGGGGACCGAGTAATGCAACACAAACTGCAGTCCCTTCTTGCTTGGTGTGTCGAACTGCTGTTCTTTTTTGCCTGACGTGTCGATCGGTAGTTCGTCAATCGCCAGCCGGTAGGCATCTTCCACCGCATCGGCACCATTGGGTGGCGCACCGGTCCGGATGATCCGGATCAGCTGGCGTTCGCCAATTCCCAGCTCGAGCATCGGCGGACTGATCACCAGGCCGCGAGACGGCGTAAGCTGATCGCCCTGGCCGTCTTGCGTCCAGTGGTATACGCGTACCTGTGCATGCACCACGTTGTCGCCGGTGTTGCTGAGCCATAGCCCGTCGGCGTTTTGCGTAGCCTTCAGGCTGACGGTAGTAGGTGCTACCTGCAAGCCGCTGGCGTCAACTTTTCCGACGGCAGCTAGCAGGCAGATCAGCAGACTGCCGCACAATGCATATCGCAACCAGGCGTGTTTTATGGAAGAAATCAGAAGTTCACGTTGACGGTGACGGTATCGGCATAGCTGTCCGGCGTGAAATTGGCGCTGGCAGCCGTGGCGTAGACGTTCAGCGATTGCGGCAGGCCGGTACCGGTGCCGGCTACTCCATTGCCGACCGTGGTCGAGGTGGCTGTGTTGCCCCACACAGGACCCGTGGCGCTAGTTTGATTCAGTTGATACGGCACCAAGTCAGCAGAAATCGCATCGGTCGTACTCATGGCGCCACTGCCGGTAGTGGTGCCGCCGTTGGCGGCTGACGGCGCAAGGCCAACATAGTACGGCGTAAGTTTTGAACATGTCACGCTGATAGTGTTGGTGCCGGTAGTATTCACGGCACTGGAACTCACTGTGCCTAAATTGATGTTGGAAGCGGCGCCAGCCGTCACGGAACATGCCTTCTGGATTGTGATCAACACCTGGAAGGTGGCCGTGGCTGGGCTGGCGGCAGTGGCAGGAAGAACAAAACCACCAGTGACAAGTAAAGCGGAGGCAAACAGTATCTTGTTGCACGACATGACGTCATCTCCCAATGGGTATTTTTAAGAAAAACCTCGAACTAGCATCAGTTTTCCAGCTCGCCACCATTGCAATAACTTGGATATTTTTTTGTGGAACATTCACCGTTAGATATTTTCCTCAGTGAAATATTCGCTTGTGATTATATTGAGGCCTTAAAGGAAGCGTCGTCAAGTAACATTTGGTTTTTTATTGAAAACATATGAGTGCCAGTAAATTATAAAATTTCTTGTCGGAGTCAATGAATATCATGCGAGAAGGCTGGCAGTTAATTGTTGCATTTGTAATGCAACAATAATATAATGGTCCCATCGCGGAAATATTCCCCGCCTTCATTCAGCAGGGAGCAGAGCCATGCAATTCACCAAATTCACTGATTTCGGTTTGCGCGTCCTGATGTATCTGGCGGCAACTCCGGAGCAGGGCATGATTACCGTGGGCGAGCTGGCCGTCCAGTTCGATATTCCCAAGAACCATCTGAACAAGGTCGTCAATCGCCTGGTCAAGCTGGGATGGATCAGTGCGACGCCGGGCCGCAACGGCGGCTTGCGGATGGCGCAAGCGCCGGCCAGCCTGCATCTGGGCGATATCCTGAGTGCGCTGGAAGGAGACAAGGGCTTGGTAGATTGCGATGAGCCGCCTTGCGTACTGCGCGGCAGCTGTCATTTGAAGCGCGTGCTGGATATCGGCCAGCGGGAATTCTACGCTGGCATGAACCGGCACAGCTTGGCCGAACTGGTCTCGCCGCCTACCTCTACCGTGATTGCGCGCATGCATTTCCAGCCGATGGCAATTGCCTGATTCTACTGAAGGCCGGAGCGCCGCCTGGCGGCGCATTTTTTTAATCTAATTGTAGTATTTTAAATGTCACAATAGGAGTTGATTATGCTTTCCACTGCTTCCCGTCCCTATATCGCCGCTTCCGTCCCTGTTTTGCGTGAACATGGCGTCACCATTACCCGTTGCTTCTACCAGCGTTTATTTGTCGCCCACCCTGAGTTGAAGAATATTTTCAACATGCCGAACCAGGAATCCGGTACCCAGCAGCAGGCGTTGGCCTCGGCCATCTTTGCCTACGCTGCCAATATCGATAATCCCGATGCGCTGGCGCCGGTTATCAGCCGCATCGTGCAAAAGCATGTGAGCCTGGGAATAAAGGCTGAGCACTATCCGATCGTCGGCAAACATTTGCTGGATGCGATTGCAGAGATCCTCGGCGCTGCGGCCACGCCGGAACTGTTGGCTGCATGGGCCGAAGCCTATGGCTTGCTGGCCGATGCCCTGATCGCGGAAGAGCGTAAGCTTTACCAGGCGCATGGCGTCGAACCGGGCGAGTATCGTTCGATGACTGTGATACGCAAGCAGAAAGAAAGCGAAACGGTCACGTCCTTTTATTTGCAAGCGAGCGACGGTTCCGAGCTGCCGTCCTTCCAGCCCGGCCAGTACATTAGCGTCGCCGTCAATGTCGCGGAACTGTCATTGCGCCAGTTGCGGCAGTACAGTCTGTCCGATGCGCCCGGCACCGGCTATTGGCGTATCAGCGTCAAGCGCGAAGAGGGGAGTCCGGCGGGCCTGGTATCGAATCTGCTGCATGACCAGTACCAGGAAGGCGACGTACTGTGGGTCAGCCCGCCTTGCGGCGACTTTGTTTTGTCGCCGGAGAGTACCGTCACGCCGCTGGTAATGATCAGCGCCGGCGTCGGCGTTACGCCGATGATGAGCATGCTGCACAGTAGTCTGGAGCACAGTCCGGAACGGCCAGTCAATTTCCTGTATGCCACGCTCGACGGCCAGCACCATCCGCTCAAGCATGAGTTGAACAAGCTGCTGTTGCAGCATGCGCAGATGCAGTCGTATGTTGCTTATGAGCGGCCGGCGGCGAACGATTGTGTGCCGCAGGATTATCAGCAACAAGGTTATCTGCGGCTGGCGGCGGTGCCGGATGCCTTGTTGCCGCAGAACGCCGTGTATTTCTTGTGCGGACCTGCGCCGTTCATGCAAGCGCAACGTAAGGCTTTGCTGGAGCGCGGCGTCGCCGAGCAACAGATCCAGCAGGAAGTCTTTGGGCCATCTTTGCTGGAACATTTGCAATAAGCGCAGAGCAGGACAATGGCCGGCGTGCAATGCGCCGGCTAGTTATGGCTGCAGCCTAGCACCGGGTCAAGCCGGTACAAATATCTCCCTTCCGAATGTCAAACAATACGTTAGCTACAGGCGAGTAAATGTCTAATTGTTCCTGTGGAATCGGCGATGTATACATGATGACGATTCTCATTTTGATGTGGTAATGTTCCACTCCTAAAAATTTATTAATGATAGGAAGACGATGCGAATTCATTGGCTTTTTGCCGCACTGCTGGTTCCAGGCATGACGATGGCAGCGGAGGGGATGTGGACGCTGGACAATTTACCGAAGGCGAAGATGCAGGCCGAATACGGGTTTACTCCGAACGATGCGTGGATCAAGCGCACCATGCTGGGTTCGGTGCGGATTGCCGGCGGCTGCTCGGCATCCTTTGTATCGAAGGACGGCCTGGTGATGACCAATCACCATTGCGCATCCGAATGCCTTGATCAAATGTCGACGGCGAAAAAGAACCTGATCAAGGATGGCTTCCTGGCCAAGAATCGTGAGCAGGAACTGAGCTGTCCTGAGATCGAACTGAACCGTCTGGAGCAGATCACCGACGTCACCACCCAAGTCAAGAGCGCGACCGCTGGCCTGGATGGCGCGGCCTTCAAGAATGCACAAAACGCGATCAAAGCCAAACTGACTTCAGCATGCGTCGGCAACGATAAGGAAACCGTGCGCTGCGACGTCGTCGATTTGTATCATGGCGGCCAGTACCAGGTTTACAAATATCATCGCTTCCAGGACACCCGCCTGGTATGGGCGCCAGAAAAAGCCGCGGCTTTCTTCGGCGGCGATCCTGATAACTTCAATTTCCCGCGCTACGATCTCGATATCACCTTGCTGCGTGCCTATGAAGACGGCAAGCCTGCCAAGATCGAGAACTATTTCCCGTTCAGTAAAAATGGCGCCGAAGAAGGCGAAATGGTATTCGTCACTGGCCAGCCGGGTTCGACCCAGCGCCAGCTGACCGTATCGCAGCTGACTACTTTACGCGACCTGACGTTGGTCAACACCCTGATCCGCTTGTCGGAATTGCGCGGCGTGCTGGAACAATACAGCAAGAGCAGCCCGGAAGCGGCTCGCAATGCGGGTCAAATGTTGTTCGGCGTAGAAAACGGCTACAAGGCCCTGCGTGGCCGCCTCAGCGCCTTGCAAGACCCGGTGCTGATGCAGCAAAAGCAAGACGATGAAACTGCACTGCGTAAATTTGTCGCACAAAATCCAGCCTTGCAAGCCAAGGTGGGCGGCGCCTGGGATGCGATCGCCGCTTCCCAGCAAGCGTATCGCCAGATCGAAGCGCCTTACGGCATGATCGAAGGCGGTCGCGGTTTCAACAGCAAGTACTTCAGCTACGCACGCGACCTGGTGCGTGGAGCAGAAGAACGCGCCAAACCGAATGGCGAACGGCTGCCGGAATATGCCGATGCCAAGCTGCCTGAGGTCGAGCAGGAGCTGTTCTCTACAGCGCCGATATACCCTGATTTCGAAAAAGTGACACTTGGGCTGTCGTTCACCAAGATGCGTGAAATCCTCGGCGCCGACGATGCTTTCGTCAAGCAGGTACTCGGTAAGCAAACGCCGGACCAGCTCAGCGCCGCTTTGATCGATAACACCAAGCTGGGCGACCCGGCGGTACGCAAGGCGCTGTGGCAGGGCGGCAAGGAAGCCATCCTGAAATCCAACGATCCTTTCATCAAAATGGAGTTGGCGCTGGATTCGGCCTCGCGGGCAATTCGCAGCCGTTATGAAAAAGAGGTGGAGTCAGTCCAGCAAAAGAATTCGGAGCTGATTGCCCAGGCGCGTTTTGCGCAACAAGGCACCAGCGCCTATCCGGACGCGACGTTCACCTTGCGCCTGTCCTATGGCGAAGTGAAGGGCTGGAAAGAGGGCGACAAACAGATCCCGCCGTTTACCACTATCGGCGGCGCGTTTGAGCGCGACACCGGCGCCGACCCGTTCGCCTTGCCGGCATCCTGGCATGCTGCCAAGGCAGCGGGCAAGCTGAACCTGGCGCAACGCTACGATCTGGTCACAACCAACGACATCATCGGCGGCAATTCCGGCAGCCCGATGATCAACCGCAACGGTGAGATCGTCGGCCTGATTTTCGACGGCAATATCCATTCGCTGGGTGGCGCGTTCTGGTTCGACCCGCGCTACAACAGGTCGGTTGCTGTGCATAGCGGTGCGATTCTGGAAACGCTGAAAAATGTCTACGGCGGCGAGGAACTGGCCAAGGAAATCCTGGCGCATTGAAACGGATAAGTCTTCTATAATAAATCCCTCCCGGCGGAAACGCCCGGAGGGATTTTTCATTGCAGCTCCCATCGATAGCCCATCATGAAGGAGAGTGATTTGGAAATATTAATTCTTGGCCTGGTTCTCTTTCTAGGTCTTCATCTGATTCCCACCTTGCCATTATTGAAAGCAAGGTTGGTCCAGAGTGCCGGTGAAAATCGCTACAAAGGCATGTTTGCGATCCTGTCCGCGCTTGGACTGATTCTGATTATCTTCGGCTATGCCAGGGCCCCGGCCGAACCTCGGCTGTTCAATTCATTCATAGGTGCGATCCATGGCGCACCGCTGGCAATGGTGATCAGTTTCATCCTGCTTGCGGCGGCAAATATGAAGACGCATATCCGCGCATGGGTAAAACATCCGATGTTGCTGGGGATAGGCATCTGGGCTCTGGTGCACTTGCTGGCAAACGGCCATGCCAAAGCCACGGTGTTGTTTTCCGCGTTCCTGGCTTACGTCGTGTTTGATTTGATTTCAGTCATCAGGCGTCAAACATACAAGCCATTCGTACCGGCGCTAAAGTTTGACGTGATCGCCGTTATCTCGGGTTTGCTGCTGGCGTTGCTGGTCATGACTTTTCATCGCCAGTTGATGGGCGTGGCGGTGGTGCCTTGGGGTGTATAGCAAGTTCCGGTGGGCCGGTGGCGCAATCTTATTTTAGGTGAACATGACTTTTCTACACTATGTGGCGGTTTTTTTCGCCGGAGCGTTCCTGTGCAATTGCATTCCGCATTTGGCCAGCGGCTTGCGCGGTGACGCGTTTCCCACGCCTTTCGCCAAGCCGCGCGGGGTGGGCGATTCGTCGCCGGCGCTGAATTTTCTCTGGGGCTCGGCAAATCTGCTGGCCGGTGCAATCCTGTATGTGTGGTCAGCGGTGACGATGGGCGTCAGCCTGGAATTTGGCTTGTTCATTGCCGGCTTTCTCATTTTGGGACTTTACCTGTCAAGTCATTTCGGCGTGGTTCGCCGCGACAGGAAGCAGCTATAGAGCAGGCTGTCGGCGCTCTTGCACCAGTTGGTTCAGTAGCAGCCGGACTTCAGGAATCAGTTCACTGGCAGTCAAGCCGATCGGCCCGACGCCTTGCGCCACCAATTGATCGGCGGCGTGCCCGTGCAACCATACTGCGGCCAGTGCAGCTTCCCACTGCGGCCAGCCCTGCGCCAGCAAGGCACCGCAAATGCCTGATAAGACATCACCGCTTCCGGCAGTCGCCAGCGCCGGATTGCCTGTGGAGTTGACGACTACTGCGCCATCGGCGCGAGCGATAATGCTGCCGGCCCCCTTGAGCACCACGACTGCATTGAAGCGGTAGGCAAGGCTGCGTGCCGCCGCTACCCGACTAGCCTGGATCTCGCTGGTGCTGACGCCGAGCAGACGCGCCGCTTCCAGCGGGTGTGGTGTCATGAGTACAGCGTGCTGACGTTGCCCCACCTGGGCGTGTAACTGTGGCTGGCGCGCCAGCAGATTGAGAGCATCCGCGTCCAGCACCAGCCAGCTGAGCGCATCCAGCGCCCGCGTCAGCAGCGCCAGCGCACTATCAGCCATCCCTAAACCAGTACCGACAACTAGTACGGCGGATGAGAAATCGAGATCGGCGGCATGGCGGCACATTAATTCCGGCTGCGCATTGTCATACGCCGGCGGGTTGTCCGCATAGCCGACAAACACGCGTCCGGCGCCACATTTGGCGGCTGCGCGCGCTGCCAGGATCGGTGCGCCAGCCATGCCCGGCGCACCACCGATCACGGCGACATCGCCAAAACTGCCTTTGTGCGAGTTGCGCTGGCGCGGTTGCAAATACTCGCCGAACAGGTCCGGCTGGTTCAGCCACATATTCGGCGCGGGCAAGTAATGCTCGGCAATCGCTAGTGCCGCTACATCGACAATGCCGGCGTAATCGGGGCCGTCGCCGGTATGCAAGCCGGCTTTGTCGGCGATGAAAGTAATGGTGTGGCTGGCTTTCACGGCAATGCCGCTGGCGCCGCCGACGACGGTGCCTGTATCGGCGTCAAGGCCGCTTGGCACATCCAGCGCCAGCACCGGACAGGGCATGGCATTCATTGCCAGCACCAGGTTGCGCCACTCGCCGTCAAGGGGGCGGCTCAAGCCGATGCCGAACAGGCCATCGATGACCAAGGTCCATTGACTGGCGTCGATTTCAGGGAATTGTTCGGGCGGCATCAGGTGCACGCCCTGTTTCTGGGCGCGGACCAATGCCTGCGCGGCGTCTGATGGTAATTGCGAGGGTGGTGTTTTGAGCAGGACGACGACCTCGGCGCCGGCTTTGGCCAGGCCGGCTGCGGCTTCCAGTGCGTCGCCGCCGTTGTTGCCGGGGCCGGCCATGACCAGTATCGCGGCGCTATGGGGCGGGCAGGGTAGCAGCCGCAAGGCTGCTTGCGCTGCAGCTTGGCCGGCGCGTTGCATCAGAGTGTAGGCTGGCAGATCGCGCAGGGCGGCTTGCTCGATTTTTCTGACTTCGGCTACTGTGTAGATGACGCTCATGGTAATGGAATACTCCGTGGTCCGTTAGCTGGGGCAGCGCCGCGTGGCCATAGACACTTGGCTATAGCAATTTTACGACGATAAGGCGTGTCGTAAAAAAAACTGGCCGCACGTCACTGTGACGCTGATCAACCCTGAGCAAGGGTCAGCGATAGCGGGTTACCGTCAACCCATCCAGGTCGACTTCGGGCGCCCGTCCTGAGATCTGGTCTGCCAATACCTTGGCTGCGCCCAGCGCCATGCTCCAGCCTGAACCGCCATGGGCGATGTTGACGAATACATTGCTGGCGCCGGTAGGCCCAATCAACGGCACTTCATCGGCCAGCATAGGTGTGTGACCACACCAGAAACTGGCGCTGTTGAAATTGGCGGCGTCGGGGAACCAGTCGTGCGCGACTTTGAGCAAGGTGCGCAGCGCCTTGTCGTCGATCGCCATGTCTTTGGCGCCGAACTCGGCGATGCCGGCCAGGCGCATGCGGTCGCCGATGCGCGCCATGGTGATTTGGTATTTGTCGTCCAGCGCTGCCATGTGCGGCGCCACTTCGTAATTCTTGACGCTGGCGGTGGCGGTATAGGTCTTGATGGCGTGTAGCGGCAAGCGCAATCCCAACGGCTTCAACAGCTGGGCGCTGGCGCTGCCGGCGGCGCAGACGACGGCATCAGCGTGCAAGACCTCGCCGCCTATGTGCAAGCCGACCTTGGCGCCGTGCGGATCGATCGCGGTGACCAGGCTGTCGAAATGGAACTGCACGCCCAGTCCTTGCAGGATGGCTTTCAACTGCTTGGTAAACAAGGTGCAATTGCCTGAGCCCGTATCCGGGAAGTGCAGGCTGCCGGCAAGTTTTCCGGCGCTGGCCAGGGACGGTTCCAGCGCCCGTGTTGCGGCTTCATCCAGCAACCGGTGAACCACGCCGCATTCTGTAAGCAGTTCCTGGACGGGAGCCAGCGCGGCAAGTTCGGCTTCGTTGCGAAACAAGCGCAGCAGGCCTGGGTTCTGCTCGAAATCGAGCTGGAAATGTTGCTGGATTTGCTCCAGCAGATCCTGGCTGTACGATGCCAATCGCTGCATCTGATGGGTATGGGCGCGAAACCGCTGGATCTCGGATTCGGCCATCCAGCGCCGCATCCAGCGCCAGAGCGAGGGGCTGAGGCGGGCGTTGAGGACGTTAGGGGCCTCTTGATTGAACATTCCAGCCAGGATTTTTTTGCGCATGCCTGGCACCGACCAGGGCATTGCCGCTCCGGCCGACAAGATGCCGGAATTTCCCAGCGTCGATTGTTCGGCCACATTGCTGCGTTTTTCAACCACTGCCACCTGGTGTCCGGCTTCGGCTAGAAAATAGGCACTGCAGACTCCCATCACGCCGCCGCCGATAACCACGATTTGTTTCTGTGTCTGGTGCTGTATCACTATTGTTCTCAAGGGGGTTCTGCGAAGATATCCGGGCGATTGCTACAGGACGTCTTATTGATCTGCGTGCCGGAACGTCTTCCACGGAAGTGCGTGAAAGGCGTTCAATGTCATGCAGCGAACAGAATCATACCTTGAATTACTTGATAACAGGACAGCACAGTACGCTTTTACATTTTTCTACAGAGGCGGGGCGTTATCGCCCCTGTGAATGCAGCACTTTAGCGATTGCGCACCGGTTTTCAAACTGTTACTGACGTACTGCGCAATCGATGTGGAAATGACGGAAAATCCGCATCGCCAGAGGGCAGGTCTGAACGTGCGGCAATTACAATTCAAACGCTCCGGCATCATATCCCTTGCAATACGTCTGCCAATCCTTGCGTACCTGTACCGCACAAGCCTCGGCCGCATCCTGCAGCTGTTTTTTCCATTTCTTGCTTTGCCCGAAAGCGATCAGTTCGTCGGCAATCGCCGAGCCCTGGCGGCCGGCACTGCGCAATTGTGCCCAGCCGACGATGCTGCCCATGGTGGCCATCACTTGCTGGATTTCATTGGCGCCGTGGTGTGGCTGCTTGAGCGTCACCCGGTCTTCGCTTGGTTGCAAGCCGCGCAGCACGTAGGAAGTCTTGCCGAGCATGACCGGTTGCAGGAAAGCCATGGAAACCGCCTGGCAGCGTCGCTGCAGCGACACCACGCGCTGCGCGTCGCTGTTCCATTTAGGTTGCGCCACTTTCAAAAACGGTGTCAGGGAAGATGGCAGGGCCTGCTTCAGATCCAGCAAGAAGTTGCCGTCTGGAGAGCCCTTGCCCTGTATCAGAATGACATAGCGGTCGACGCCGAGACTGCCGGTGCCGGCGATGCGGCGCGCCACGTCCAGCACTTTGTAGAACTCCGGATTCGGCTGTTCGCTGGCGAATTTTTGCATGAATTTGCTGACCTTGGCGCGCTGCTTGTCGGTGACCGGCAGTGCTTTTTTGCCATCCACCCGCAAGGTGCGCTTGGTGCCTTTGCGCACTGTACGCGTATCGAGATAGGCAGAACGCAGGCGGCCACGCAAGCCGTTGAGCAGATCGCCGACCATGCCTGAAGCGGTATCGCGCTCGATCCAGCGCGATTTGCCTAGCGTTAGCACGTTGGCATAGGCGTCGATAAAGCTGCGGCATAGCAAGCGTGTATCGGCTGGTGTGGCGGATGTGCCGTCGGCCGCAATCAGCACGCTGGTCAGGAAGCGCACTAGCTCCCAACTGGCCGGCGCCAGCATGGCTTCGTCGAAGTCGTTCATGTCGAAGTAAGCCAGGCGATTGTCGCCTTTGTAGCTGCCGAAGTTTTCAAGGTGCAGGTCGCCGCATATCCACGCCAGCGGTGCGGTCCGCATCAAGCCGCTGTAAGGAAGGCGCTCGTAAAACAGATGGCAGGTGCCGCGCAAGAATGTAAACGGGTCGCTGCGCATGTTCTTGTACTTGAGTCGCAGCCGCTGCGGATCGCGGCCGGCGTTGTACTCCTGGATGCGTTTTACTACACTGACCATGAAAAACCTCTCGGGGATAAGACTGCTTGCATTAATCTTGCCGCCAATCTTACTGCATCATCTTGATCAAAACCTGACAAAAATAACGCAGTTCCCCCTGAGATGATGTCTTACCGCCAGACTCGATAGACCTGGCCGGTTTGCGCACCTTCGACGCTGCGGCTGTAGGCCAGGGCGACGCGACTGGCAGGGGCGGCCTCAAAGCCGTAAAAGAACGGGCCGTAACTGGCCAGCGATTCTTCCAGTACGGTCGGGCTGACGATATTGATGCGGATGCCACGCTTCAGTTCGATTGCAGCCGCGCGCACGAAGCCGTCCAAAGCCGAATTCACGGTGGTAGCGTTGACGCCTTGCAGGATAGGTTCTTCGCCGACGATACCGCTGGTGAGGGTGATCGAGCCGCCGTCGTTGAGGCGATGTTGGGCCACCAGCGCCAGGTTGATCTGGCCCATCAGCTTGTCGCGTAGTCCGACCTGGAAATTTTCCGGGGTCAGTTCTTGCAAAGGTCCGAAATGCAATTTGCCGGCAGTGGAGACTACGGCGTCGACCTTACCGATTTGTTCGAACAAGCGTTCGACGCTGTGGATGTCGGTCATGTCGACCTGATACTGGCCGCTGCTGTTGCCGACCTCGATGATGTCATGGCGAGTTGCCAATTGTGTCACAACTGCCTTGCCGACTGTGCCAGTGGCGCCGATAACTGCGATTTTCATGCTGTGCTCCGAGAGAAGTGAAATCAGGCTTTGATTATGATTGCTTCCTATTGGTGGATAAATATCATATTATTACTTTTACTTAAAACTCCTGGTGTTTAATGAGGTATGGATAGACTGACCAGCATGCAGATTTTCGTCCGCGTGGTAGAAAAGGGTGGTTTTTCCGCCGCAGCGGAGGAAGCCAGGATTTCTCCCACCATGGTCGGTAAGCATGTGCGCCAGCTGGAGGAACAGCTCGGTGTTCGTTTGCTAAACCGCACCACGCGGCGTCAGAGCCTGACCGAGATCGGCCAATTGTATTTCGAGCGTTGCAAGCAGGCGCTGTTGGAAATCGAGGCGGCCGATGCATCGGTCAAGCAAATGCAGCTGTTGCCGCGCGGCGTATTGCGCGTTACCGCACCGGCGACTTTTGGCGGCCAGATGTTGACCGCTGTGATACGTGGCTATCTGGAGCGTTATCCGGATGTCGAACTTGACCTGTCCTTGAATGACCGTGTGGTCGACCTGGTTGAAGAGGGCTTTGAAGTAGCGCTGCGGATCGGCCCGCTACCCGATTCCAGCCTGATTGCGCGGCCTTTGCAGCCGTATCGTTCGGTGGTTTGCGCCTCGCCGGAATACCTGGCACGTCGTGGCACTCCGCAAACGCCGCAGCAACTGGCAGCCCATAACTGCCTTAGTTTTGTTCATGGCAGTCGCTATAATCTCTGGCCGTTTTCCGTGGATGGTGCGTTACAGGAGATTGAAGTGCATGGCAATTTCCGCGCAAATAGCGGCCTTGCCTTGCGCACCGCCGCCTTGCAAGGAATAGGTGTCATCATGCAACCGGAAGCTTTGCTGCGCGACGCGGTCGCCGCCGGCCGGCTAGTGCATCTGCTGGCCGATTACGCATCGGAACACCGGCCGATGCACCTTGTGGTGGCGTCGAACCGCAAGATGACGCCCAAACTGAAGTCATTCATCGAGTTTGTCGTAGAACATTTCGGACGCGATGCGCCGCCTTTTACTGCGACAAATTGAGGGTGGCAAACTGCGCGCGCAAAAACGCCAGCAAAGCCCGTAGCGAAGGCGACATGCTGCTGCGATGCGGATACACCATGTTGAGCGGGGTTTCTTCGCCGCCATACTGTTCCAGCAAAATCTCCAGACGGCCTTCAGCCACGTCTTGCCGCACATCGAGCCAGGATTTATAGGCGATACCGATGCCGGCAATCGCCCAACTACGAGCAATTGCAGCATCGTCGGTCATGCGGTCGCCACGTACCTTGACGTCGATCGGCGTTTTGCCAGGATTACCTGAGTAGAAGCGCCAGTTATTGAACAAGCCGTGCTGCAGGTAATACAGCAGGCAGTTATGCGTCGCCAGGTCTTTGGGCGTCGCCGGCCTGCCGTGTTTTGCCAGATAGGCAGGCGCGGCCACCACCACGCGGCGACTTGCCGCCAACTCTTGCGACACCAGCGTCGAATCGTCCAGCGGCCCATAGCGGAAGGCGACGTCGACAGGGTCGCGGAACAGGTCGATTACCCGGTCGGAAAACTGTAGCGATAGCGTGACCTGTGGATGGAGCGCCTGGAAGGCGTCGAGCCACGGCAGCAGCACATTGCGGCCGACGTCCGATGGCATCGATAGCCGTAAATGGCCGCTCACCGGGCCGCCGGCATTCAGCAGCGCCTGGCCTTCACTGAGCAAGGTCAATGCCTGGCGGCTGTAGTCGAGAAACACGCTGCCCTCGGGCGTCAGCCGCATGCTGCGGGTGGAGCGCACAAACAAGCGGGTGTTGAGTTGCTGCTCCAGTCGTTTGAGGCTGGCGCTGGCGGTCGCCGGTAGCAGATCCAGCTGACGCGCCGCATTCGACAGGCTGCCCAGATCGGCCGTGTGAATGAAAAGCTGGAGGTCCGTGGTTGAGTACATTATCAAATTTCAATTGAAAGTGAATCAAATAATGATCTGTTTATAAAATAATTCAACATTATCATAATGGTGACCAGTTAATCCAATTCACCGGCCGGATTCAGTTTGAAGGGGCCACCATTCCAGGAGTTTATATATATGAAAGCCATCGCCTTAACCCGTTACCTGCCTATCGAAAATCCCGAGTCGCTGATCGATATCGAGCTCGACAGGCCGAGTCCGGCAGGACATGACGTATTGGTCGCAATCAAGGCCATCGCCGTCAATCCGGTCGACGTCAAGGTGCGCGCACCGAAAGATGCGGTTGAAAAGTCGCCGCGCGTGCTGGGCTGGGATGCCGCCGGCGTGGTACACGCAGTGGGGCCGGATGTCAGTCGCTTCAAGGTAGGCGACCGCGTGTTCTACGCCGGCGACATCACCCGTCCCGGCAGCAACAGCGAATTCCAGTTGGTGGACGAGCGTATTGTCGGCAACATGCCGCAATCGCTGTCGTTCGAGCAGGCTGCTGCCTTGCCGCTGACGGCAATTACAGCCTGGGAGGCATTGTTTGATCGTCTCAAAGTACCTGTTGGCTCCGGCACTCCGGCCAAATCGATCCTGATCATCGGTGGCGCCGGCGGCGTCGGTTCGATCGCGATCCAACTCGCCGTCAAGGTCGCCGGCCTGAGTGTGATTGCGACCGCGTCGCGTCCCGAGTCGGAAAAATGGGTGCGCGAACTGGGCGCGCAGCATGTGATCAACCATTTCGGCGATCTGCCGGCACAACTCAAGGAGCGCGGCTTCGATCACGTCGACTATGTACTGATCCTGAACGATACCGACCGCCATTTCCCGGCCGCCGCCGCCGCGGTTGCTCCGCAAGGCATGATTTGCACCATCGTCGAGAATGCAGCGCCGCTTGACGTCAGCTTGTTGAAAGCCAAGAGCGCCGGCTTCGTTTGGGAGTTCATGTTCACCCGTTCGATGTTCCAGACTGCCGACATGCAAGAGCAGGGTAACTTGCTGGATAAAGTGGCGGGCCTGATCGACGACAAGACAATTGTCAGCACGCTAAGCCAGGTTTTATCGCCGATTAACGCCGCCAACTTGCGCCAGGCTCATGCGACGCTGGAAACCGGGCGTGTGATCGGCAAGATCGTGCTCAAGGATTTTTAAGGTGTAAGTTGTTTTAACGATAATCAAATGCGATTGTGGAGCGGGAGCTTTTGTGCTTTTCCGGTCCACAACGCTTTTAGAGGAAGCCGCAAGGTGATTTTGTCATCACTTGCAGGGGCAAGGGGCTGGTCAGCACTGTATAATGACGGCTTCTGATTTAACCCGCAGCCACGCTGCATCAACTCCCCCCTCGCCATGTTGATTTTGCCCGGTTCCAACGCTCTCCCTGCCTTCCGTTCCCAACGCCTTCTGGCCCAGCTGCAAGCGATCGATAGCAATGTCGTCGAAGTCAGCGGCCGTTTCGATCATTTTGTCGATGCCTCGACCACGCTCAGCCAGGACGATATCGGCCGTCTGAACGCTTTACTGACCTACGGCGATCCGTTTGCCGCATCCGAGGGCGGCGAAGAGTTCATCGTCATTCCACGTTTCGGCACCATTTCCCCGTGGGCCAGCAAGGCCACCGATATCGCCCACAACTGCGGCATGGCGCATATCAAGCGCATCGAGCGCGGCATTGCATATCAGGTGAAGCTCAAGAGCGGTTTGCTCGGCGGCGCCAAGAAACTCAGCGACGACAGCGTGCGGGCGATTGCCGACATCCTGCACGACCGCATGACCGAAACCGTGTTACGTAGCGCCGAAGATGCAGGCGGTTTGTTCCGTGAACTGGACGCCAAGCCGCTGGCTTTTGTGGACCTGCTGGCAGGCGGCAAGGGCGCATTGGAGCGCGCTAATAGCGAACTGGGCCTGGCATTGTCAGACGACGAGATCGATTATTTGCTGGCCGCGTTCACCACTGCCAAGCGTAACCCGACCGACGTCGAACTGATGATGTTCGCGCAAGCCAACAGCGAGCACTGCCGCCACAAGATTTTCAATGCCGACTGGGTGATCGACGGCGAAGCGCAAGACAAATCCTTGTTCGCGATGATCAAGAACACGCATCAGTTGCAACCCAAGGGCACCATCGTCGCCTATAGCGACAATTCGTCCATCATTGAAGGCGCCACTGTCTCGCGCTTCTATGCGCGTGGGACTGCCGAAGGCAATGCCTACCGCGCCTCGGAAGAGCTGACGCATATCCTGATGAAGGTCGAGACGCACAACCATCCGACCGCGATTTCACCATTTCCTGGCGCCTCCACCGGCGCCGGCGGCGAGATCCGCGATGAAGGCGCTACCGGCCGTGGCGCCAAGCCGAAGGCTGGCCTGACTGGTTTCACCGTCTCTAACCTGTCGCTGCCGGATGCACTGCAAGCATGGGAGAACGCTGCCGACGTCACAGGTGCCGGGCAAACAAGCGCGGATCAATATGGCAAGCCGGAACGCATCGCCTCCGCCTTGCAAATCATGATCGACGGCCCGCTTGGCGGCGCCGCGTTCAACAATGAATTCGGCC
The DNA here is from genome assembly GCF_000786695.1 of Collimonas arenae. Taxonomy (NCBI): domain Bacteria; kingdom Pseudomonadati; phylum Pseudomonadota; class Betaproteobacteria; order Burkholderiales; family Oxalobacteraceae; genus Collimonas; species Collimonas arenae. The sequence continues at coordinate 2,457,154 of NZ_CP009962.1, forward strand.
GTCCCAACCTGGGCGGGTATTTCCGTACCTACGAACAAAACGTCGGCGGTAATGTACAGGGCTACCACAAGCCGATCATGATCGCCGGCGGCATCGGCAGCATCTCTGACAAACATACCAAGAAGAACGATTTGCCGGTCGGCAGCCTGCTGGTGCAGCTGGGCGGCCCTGGCATGCGCATCGGCATGGGCGGCAGCGCGGCGTCGTCGATGGCGACCGGCTCCAACACCGCCGACCTCGATTTCGATTCGGTCCAGCGCGGCAATCCGGAAATGGAACGTCGTGCGCAGGAAGTCATCAACGCCTGCTGGGCGATGGATGACAACAATCCAATCCTGTCTATCCATGACGTCGGCGCCGGCGGTTTGTCGAATGCTTTCCCGGAAATCACCAACGACGCCAAGCGCGGCGCGATTTTCGATCTGCGCAAAGTACCGCTGGAAGAAAGCGGCATGGCGCCCAAGGAAATCTGGAGCAATGAATCGCAAGAGCGTTATGTGCTGGCGATTGCGCCGGAAAGCCTGCCCCTGTTCGAGTATTTCTGCCAGCGTGAGCGTTGCCTGTTTGCCGTCGTCGGCACCGCGACCGAAGAACGTCAGTTGAAGGTGATCGATCCTGAGCACGATAACAATCCGGTTGATATGCCGATGGATGTCTTGCTCGGCAAGCCGCCAAAGATGCTGCGCGACGTCAAGCACGTCAATCCTGTATTACCTGCGGTCGACCTGACCGGTATGAACCTGCTGGAAGTCTCGCAGCGCGTACTGAAATTGCCGACAGTCGCCGACAAATCCTTTCTGATTACTATTGGTGACCGCACTGTCGGCGCCACGTCGGTACGTGACCAGATGGTCGGCCCATGGCAGATCCCGGTCGCCGATTGCGCCGTCACCAGCATGAGCTTTGAAGGCTACCTGGGTGAAGCGATGGCGATGGGCGAGCGCACGCCGCTGGCCGTGATCAACGCACCCGCATCGGGCCGCATGGCGGTTGGCGAAGCATTGACCAACATCGCCGCTGCGGCGATTGCCGATATTTCCGACGTCAAGCTGTCCGCCAACTGGATGGCGGCTTGCGGCCAGCCTGGCCAGGACGCGGCGCTGTTCGATACAGTGAAAGCAGTCGGCATGGAATTGTGCCCTGCATTGGGCATCAGCATCCCGGTAGGCAAGGATTCGCTGTCGATGCGCACCACCTGGAAAGATCAGGATCAAGCCAAGTCGGTGACTTCGCCGGTGTCGCTGATCGTATCTGCCTTCGCGCCGGTGAGCGATGTGCGCCGTTCGCTGACGCCGCAATTGCGCAGCGATGCCGGTGAGACCGCGATCATCCTGATCGACCTCGGCCGCGGCAAGAACCGCATGGGCGCCTCGGCGCTGACCCAAGTCATGCAGCAGATCGGCAATGAAACGCCGGATGTCGACAGCGCGGAAGATCTGAAAGGCTTCTTCGCCGCGATCCAGCAATTGAACAGCGAACAAAAACTGCTGGCATACCACGACCGTTCCGACGGCGGCCTGTTCACTACTTTGTGCGAAATGGCCTTTGCCGGTCATAGCGGATTGTCGATCAACCTCGATATCCTGACCATGGAAAGCGAACACGCGGCGGACTGGGGCGATTCCAAGAACTGGACCGGCCAAGTGGCCGAGCGCCGCAATGAGCTGACGTTGCGCGCATTGTTCAGTGAGGAACTGGGCGCAGTGCTACAAGTACGCGCCGAGCAGAAATCGGACGTCATGAATGTGCTGCGCAGCTTCAATCTGGGCGCTTGCAGCCATATCATCGGTAAGCCGAACACGCGCGATGTAATTGAATTCAGCCGCGACGCCAAGACCATCTACAGCCAGACCCGTATCGACCTGCAGCGCCTGTGGAGCGAAACCAGCTGGCGCATCGCCCGCTTGCGCGACAATCCGGCCAGCGCCGATGCCGAATACGACCGTATCCTGGACGCCGCCGATCCCGGCATCACGCCGAAGGTCCCGTTCGACTTGCAAGAGAATATCGCCGCCCCGTTTCTTAATCTGGCCGCCAAGCCACGCGTTGCGATACTGCGTGAGCAGGGCGTCAACTCGCATGTCGAGACCGCCTATGTGATGCACCAGGCGGGTTTCGCCGCTGTGGACGTCCACATGAGCGACCTGATTGCCGGTCGCGCCAGACTGGATGACTTCAAGGGCTTCATCGCCGTCGGAGGTTTCTCCTACGGCGACGTGCTGGGAGCTGGTGAGGGTTGGGCCAAGACGATTCTGTTCAATGCGAAACTGGCGGAGCAGTTCTCGCTATTCTTCCAGCGCAGCGACACTTTCGCACTCGGTGTCTGTAACGGTTGCCAGATGATGAGTAATTTGAAGGCGATCATCCCTGGCGCACAGGCATGGCCGAAATTCACCCGTAACAAGTCGGAAAAGTTCGAAGCACGCTTCTCGATGGTGCAAGTTGAATCGTCGCCGTCGATTTTCTTCCAGGACATGGCCGGCACCCAAAGCGCCATTGCCATCGCCCACGGCGAAGGCTTTGCCGATTTCTCACAAACCGGCGATATCAAGGAAGCGCTGGTCGCGATGCGCTTCATCGATAACAAGGGCCAGGTCAGCGAAGGTTATCCTTACAATCCGAACGGTTCGCCGCAAGGCATCACGTCGGTCACTACGCCGGATGGCCGCTTCACGGTCTGCATGCCGCACGCCGAACGCGTGTTCCGCACTGTGCAACAATCCTGGCATCCTGAATCGTGGGGTGAGGATTCGCCTTGGATGCGCATGTTCCGCAATGCGCGCAAGTGGGTGGGGTAAATCCCCGGCTGGCGTTCCGCAAGAGAGCGCCAGCATGTTTGTGCAATAGATGAACCCGGCCTTGGCCGGGTTTTTCTTTTCTTTTCTCTTTCTCTTTCTCTTTCTCTTTTCTCTTTTCTCTTTTCTCTTTTCTCTTTTCTCTTATTCGCGCTGCGCGTCGCGCCGAAATTTCCAGATGGCCGTGCCACCGAACAGCACGGTAAATCCGAGCTGGACGGCTATCGCGGGTAGCGCTGCATCGAATCCCAGTCCGCGCCAGGTCATGGCGTCAAGGCCGTCCACCGCCCAGCGCGTCGGCACCACCAGCGTGAACGTCTGTAGCCACTGGGGAAAGAGAAAAGTCGGCACCCAGGCGCCACCTAGCATCACCATGATCAGCGTGGAGAACATGGCTAACCCGCGCGCCGCTTCCGGAGTTTTACCGAAGGCTGCGATCAGCAGGCCAAAGCTGGCGGTGACCAGAGAGAAGCAGATGCCGACGCCGATGAAGCCAGCCAGGCTGCCTGCAATCTGTACGTGAAACACTAGCATCGCGAACAGGAAAATCACGCACAGGATGGCGAAGGCGATGATCGCGCTGGACAGGGCGCGCGCCAGTAGCACCGTGTTGAGGGTGATAGGCGCTGCCAATAGCCGGTTCCACAGGCCCATGCGGCGCCACAGCAGCACCGCAATCCCGGCGTCGATGCCCATGAACAGGATGAACTGCACGCTCATGCCGGCAAAGGCGTGGGCGTAGCCATTGTATTTCTGCAAACCTGAAGTCAGCGCCTGGTCGCTAGTGGAGTAGGGTACCGACAAACCGGCCTGCTCTGGTTTTGTCTGCGCCTCATCTTTGTTGTTTTCTTCTTTTTTGACGGCGCGTGACTGGTATTCCTTGATGCTGCTCAACATCTTCAGCAAGGCCGGGTTCTGCGAGGCGTTGCGCTGCAAGGTCTCGATACTGCTGTTCAGATAGGAGTCGGTGGCCTTGATGTCGAACATCTCGGCGCTGACGTTCTGCATCACGTACTGGGTAAGCATGCCTTTCACCATCGCTAGCACCGCTGCCTGCGACGGGTCGTAGTAGACCGGAATCTCTGGCTTGTGGTGGCCACCGAAGAAGGCATTTTTGGCGGCGGCGCCGAAACCAGCCGGCAGCACCACGGCTACGCTCAGCTTGCCGTGGCGGACCTTGTCCTGAGCGACTGCCAGGGGTAGTTCCTGTACGTTCAGGGCGCTGTCGCCCTTGAGCCCGGCAGCGATCTTGCTGCTGGTGCCGCTGTTGTCGAGCTGAACCAGTGCGATGTCGATCTTGCCGTTGCTGACGGCGCCGGAACCACCGAACAGATAGCCGAAGAAACTACCCAGCACGATGGGCATCAATAAGCTGATCAGCAGCGCGCGACGGTTGCTCAGGTACAGGATCAGGTCTTTGCGGACCAGGGCGATCAAGGCGCTCATGGGTGGTGCTCCGAAACGGAAGAGGTGGGAGGTACAGCGTGAGTGCCTGCGCTTAGTCGCGCAGGCTACGTCCGGTCAGACCTAGAAAAATGTCTTCGAGCTTGGCCTTGGCGGTCATGAAATGCAGCGGTGGCTGGCCGTTCGCGGTCAACCATTGCAGCAGCGGCAGCGCATCCTCGGTTACGCGCAGTCCGATCTGCAAGTTGCTGTCTTTGCCAGCGATGTCGATGACGCCTGGCTGGCGGCGGATCTGTTCGAGCAAGACGGCGTCAGCCGGTTGCGCCAGGTCTACCTGCAGCGCCGCTTGCGCTGGGAGCCTCCGGTGCAAGGCGGCCGGGGTTTCGTCGGCCAGCACCTTGCCGTGGTCGATGACGACGATGTGGTCGGCCAGCCTTTCGATTTCTTCCATGTAGTGGCTGGTGTAGATCAACGAACGGCCCTCGCGCTTCAATTGTTCCAGGCTGTCGAAGATCGCATTGCGGCTTTGCGGATCGACGCCAACAGTTGGTTCGTCCAGGATCAACAGTTGCGGATCGTGGAGCAACGCGGCAGCGATGTTGAGCCGCCGTTTCATACCACCCGAAAAGCTACTGGGTTTGTCGGCAGCGCGATCGCTCAGGTTGACCAGCGCCAGTACTTCGCGACAACGCGTTTTTAGCTGGTTGCCAGTGAGGCCATAGAGCGCGCCGAACAGTTTCAGATTTTCGTTGGCTGACAAATCGTCATAGAGCGCCAGCTCTTGCGGCACCAGGCCGATCTTGTGCTTTGCGCTGCTGTTGCCGGCGCTGACTACTTCGCCATCAAGCAGAACCTGTCTGGCGTCGGGCCGTAGCAGGCCGCAGATCATGCTCACCGTGGTCGATTTTCCGGCGCCGTTGGGGCCAATCAAACCTAGTGTTTGTCCTTTGACCCTGTCCCAATAAACAGTCCCGATTAAAAGTAAAGAATCCGGCATAATTTTCTGACAATAGACAGGAGAGTAGCCGTGAAGAGAAGCAAATTTACAGAACAGCAGATTGCGTTTGCACTGAAGCAGGCGGAATTGGGAACGACGGTCGATGAGGTATGCCGCAAGCTTGGGATATCTGAGGCGACGTTTTACAACTGGAAGAAGAAGTATGGTGGCCTAGGGCCTTCCGAGCTACGACGGCTTCGTCAGTTGGAAGAAGAGAACACGAAGCTCAAGAAGCTGGTTGCAGATCTGAGTCTGGACAAAGTCATGCTTCAGGATGTTCTGTCAAAAAAGCTCTGAAGCCTTCCCGTCGCCGTACGCTGATCGATGAATTATGCGACCGTTACCGGGCCAGCCTGACGAAAGTCTGTGCACTGTTGCGTACGTCTCGGGCGTTGTATCGGTACCAGTCCGTGGCGCGTGATTCATCTGCCTTGACAATGCGTATTAGGGAAATAACGGCAACACGCATTCACTATGGCTATCGTCGAGTGCATGTGATGTTGAAACGGGAAGGCTGGCAAGACAATGTCAAACGCGTCTATCGGTTATATCGCGAACAAGGGCTGTCGCTACGCCTCAAACGCCCCCGCCGTAATCGGACAGCGCGACTAAGGCAGCCAAAGAGTCTGGTGACGGCCATGAATCAAATATGGAGCATGGATTTTGTAGCCGACGCTCTATTTGACGGCAGAAGACTCCGTATGCTGACGGTCGTCGATAACCATACGCGTGAGTGCTTGGCGATTGAGGTCGGGCAAAGCCTAAAGGGAGAGAATGTTGCCATGACGCTGAACCAGATTGCCGCTACCAGGGGATTACCTGAGACGATCAAATCGGATAATGGATCGGAATTCATTTCGAAAGTGATGGATCGCTGGGCCTATGAGCGTGGTGTCGAGCTGGATTTCAGTCGGCCTGGGCGGCCGACCGATAATGCCAAGTGTGAAAGCTTCAACGGCCGCCTGCGGCAGGAATGCCTGAACGAGCACTGGTTCATGTCGTTGGACGATGCAAAACAAAAAATTGAAGCCTGGCGCAAGGAGTATAACGAGAGCAGACCCCACTCTGCATTACAATGGGCAACACCCGCAGAGTATGCCCAGATGGCAAGGGATAGCGTCATTTCTGGGCAAACAAAAACGTCGGAAATCTCTACTTCTGATCGGGACTAATTCGGGTACAGGGTCAAAACGTCGGAAATCTCTACTTCTGATCGGGACTAATTCGGGTACAGGGTCAGTCCCTGCCGGACCTGGAATGAAATACCGTCGACTGCCCGTCTGTCGCCGTAGGATTTGGTGAGGCTGGATACATTGAGCAGCATGGTTGCCATCGCGCTATCCCGGTTTTTAGTTGCCCAATTGTAATTGTTTGTTTCATTCCGCTCAACATCAATGGAGCGTTTTTCTGTCATTGTGATAAAAATACCGACGTAAAAAAAGCGCTCCGAAGAGCGCTTTTTTAGTTGGCGGATGTTTTGCCTCGGTATTACTTGACCACGGCTTTAGCGCGCAAATCTTGCTGATACGCTTGCAGTTTTTTCTGTTGCAGCGCTTCAGTGATTTGTGGCTTTACTTCTGCCAGGGTAGGGATCTTGGCTGGACGTACTTCGTCCAGCTTGATGACGTGGTAACCAAACTGGGTCTTGACTGGAGTGTCAGTCAGTTGGCCCGGTTTCAGTGCTACCAGCGCATCGGAGAAAGGCTTCACGAACGAAGCAGGCGTTGCCCAACCCAGATCGCCGCCATTGGCTGCCGAACCTGGATCCTTCGATTGCTTGGCCAGATCTTCAAACTTGCCGCCGGCTTTCAGCTTGGCGATGATGGCTTTTGCATCGGCTTCGTTTTCAACCAGGATGTGCTGAGCGTGGTATTCCTTGTCGCCGGCTTGTGCCTTGAACTTGTCGTATTCAGCCTGAATGTCAGCATCCTTGATCGGGTTCTTCTTGATGAAGTCGGCGACCAGGGCGCGGATCAGGATCGATTGGCGGGCGATGTCGGCTTGTGCCTTGACGTCAGGGTTGTTGCCCAGGCCCAGTTTGTCGGCTTCCTGGATCAGCACTTCACGGTTGATCAGCTCGTCCTTGACCATGGCGCGCAGTTCAGGGGTGTCAGGCTGGCCGCCTTGAGCGCCTTGAGCCGACAATTGCTTGATCATCATGTCGGCGCGCGACGATGGGATGGCCTTACCGTTCACGACTGCCAGGTTTTGGGCCATAACAGGCAATGCAGCAGCTGCAAAAAGTACCACCAGTAAACGTGAAGGTTTAAATGTCATTATCAAATCCTAAATTGGGGAGGTTGTTAATAAATTAATCAATGCGGAATCAGAAGAGAATAACCGAAGTAAATTTGAACGACAATTATTCTTTCCGATTACATATAAATATGTAGGTGCATATATTCAAGCAGCTTTTGTTTCAGATGGAGCCAGTGCAGTGATAGCCAGTGCATGAATTTCGGCGTGCATCATATCAGCGAGGCAATCATACACCAGCCTATGCCGTTTTAAGCGATTTTGTCCTTCAAAAACCGCGCAAACTATCCGTACCCGATAATGCCCGCCGCCTGAAGCCGCACCGGCGTGTCCCACATGCAGCGCCGATTCATCCTCCACTATACATTCCAGCGGGGCAAGCCCAGTCGTCAATTTGTTACGAATGGTATCAAGCCTTGGGTTCATCTGGATCCTTGATGTATTTGGAGAGCATGATACTTTGGCCGATGACAAATGCAAACATCAGCCCCATGCCACCGAACAATTTGAAATTGACCCAGGTTGCGGTAGGGAAGTTGAAAGCGATATACAGGTTGAGACAGCCCATGAAAACAAAAAAAGCTACCCAGGCAAAACTTACGCGCAGCCAGATCGGATCAGGCAGGGCTAGCTGTTTTTCCATTATTGTGCGGATCAGGTTCTTTTTCAGCAGCAGTTGGCTGATCAGCAATGCGGTCGCAAACGCCCAATAAAGGACGGTCGGCTTCCATTTGATAAAGGTCTCATTATGGAAATAGATAGTGAGGCCGCCGAATACGGTAATGATCAGGAACGATACCCACAGCATGCCGTCGACTTTCTTCCGGCGCAGCAGCAGATAACCAATCTGCGCCACAGTGGCCACAATCGCCACTGCTGTCGCCAGTAGTACCGGCGTTTGGGAAGCGGTGACGACGCCGCCGGAAACGAAACCGGACAAGTAATGGCTGACCAGCGATTGTGCTGCGTCCGGACTGCCTTCGCTCCATTTGAAGATACCGAAGAAAAGTATTACCGGGAAAAGGTCGAACAAGAACTTCATGTGTTTGCGGTGCTTTCAGTCAGGGTAAATGGTTGTAGATGGATCGGTCCGGTGTGCTTAGCCGGCAGGTTCGAACCGCAGCGACGCCGAATTGATGCAGTAACGTAAGCCGGTGGGCGGCGGCCCGTCCGGAAACACGTGGCCGAGATGGGCGTCGCACACTTTACATAAAATTTCAGTGCGCATCATGCCATGAGTCCGGTCAACGCGCTCTTCTACGTTATCTGGATTGATAGCTTTGAAATAGCTAGGCCAGCCGCAGCCGGAGTCGAATTTGGCATCCGATTCAAACAATGGGGTGTCGCAGCACACGCAGGTATAGATACCGTGCTCGTGATGATCCCAGAAGCGGCCGGTAAAAGCCCGTTCGGTCGCCGCATGGCGGGTAACTTCGTATTCCATCGGTTCGAGTTCGGCGCGCCATTCGGCGTCGGTCTTGCTGATTTTGGTCGTGCTCATGTTTTCAGTTCCTAGGACGAACAACTGACTTCCAGCCCGCGCGCCCAGTCCGGCGGCAATGCGGAGTATTTTGCATGTTGCGGTTGTTCGTCAAACGGGTTTTCAAGGATTTCCAATAGTTTTCCGACTTCCGAGAAGTCTTTATTTTGCGCCTGTTCGATTGCAGTTTGCGCCAAATAGTTTCGCAGCACATATTTGGGGTTGCAAGCATCCATTGCAAGCTTGCGGCTCTGGTCCTGGCTATTCTCCAATTTCAGGCGTGTGCGGTATTGTAACGCCCAGGCGTCGAATGCCGCACGGTCGATAAACAAGTCGCGCAGGGCGCTATCGCCGCCTGCGTCGTCCAGCCGCAAATTGCCCAACTGGCGGAAAAACAGCGTGAAATCGACGTGACTGGCTTGCATGATGGCAAACATGGCGTCTAGTAATTTATCGTCATCCGCCTGTTGCGTAGCCAGGCCCAGCTTGGCATGCAGCAGTTCATCCAGCTTCTTGTCGTAATGCGCCTGATAGCTGGCCAGCGCCGCCTCGGTCGCCTCGACGCTGCCGATCAAAGGCAGCAGAGCCTGGCCCAGCGCAAAGCAATTCCAATGGCCGATCTGCGGTTGCTTGTTATAGGCATAACGACCTTGCTGGTCGGTATGGTTGCAGATATGGCCCGGATCGTAGGCTTCCATGAAGCCGTACGGACCGTAATCCAGCGTCAGGCCCAGGATCGACATATTGTCGGTATTCATTACGCCATGCATGAAGCCCACCGCCTGCCATTGCGCCATCAGATGTGCGGTACGGCGCGTTACTTCGGCCAGCAGCGCCTGATAAGGATTGGCGGCCGCCAGCAATTCAGGATAAAAGCCGGCGATGGCATAGTCCGCCAGGGTTTTCAGATTTTCAGGCTGGTTGTTGTAATACCAATGCTCGAACGACCCAAAGCGCACAAAGCTTGGCGCCATACGCGTCACTACCGCGGTGGTCTCGGGCCGCTCGCGCATCGCAAGCTGATCGGAGCCGATGACAGCTAGCGCGCGGGAAGTAGGGATGCCAAGCGCCGCCATGGCCTCCGAGCACAGATATTCACGGATCGACGAACGCAGTACGGCGCGGCCATCGCCCATGCGCGAGTAAGGCGTAGCTCCCGCGCCTTTAAGTTGCAATTCCATCCGGCCGCCGTCGCGGGCGGCGACATCACCCAGCAGAATTGCCCGGCCATCGCCCAGTTGCCCAGCCCAGACGCCGAATTGATGGCCGGAATAGACCGCTGCCAGCGGCGCTGAGTTGGGCAGGGGGCGGTTGCCGGCCAGAGCTTGCACTAGTTCTTCGTCGCTCAAAGTTGTTTGGGGTAATCCAATCAATGCCGCTGCGGACCTACTGGTGCCGACTAGATAAGGCGACGGCAAAGGGCTGGGTGCCAGGTGGGTATAGAAAGGTGCGGGCAGAGTAGCGAAGGAGTTGCTGACAGTGAGGGTATCGATGCTCCGTGGTATTGGTGATGCGGAGGGGGTGTTCATGAGCAAATTTCGTCCTGGTGAATATAGAGGGGCGCACGATGCCGTAGCCAAGCAAGGGAGCATTTTAGTTTACGTCCGTATTTATTGTGCGAAGACATCGATATTGCCATCTGAGAATCGGGTGCCCGCGAGTCCCTGCTGAAATTAATGCAACATTTTCCAATTACCCTCCAGAAATTAGTTGCTTTTCCACATTGATATATAGATAATGCGAAACATAATGTAACAAAACGTACAAATAGTAACTAAATGTAAGTACATTATTTCCCAGGGGGGGAATTCCTTGTTTTCTTATCAAATTACGTTGCAGCCGCCATGCGGCTCGTCGTCGCGTCCTTGCGCGCTGAAATCCTGCTGCGTTCCTGTTTCTGTATCACGAAATGGTCGCGCTCGGACCCGTCTTCCGAATTTGCCGCCCGCCGAAGTGTCCTGAAACTGTCGGGGATAGTTTGCCTGGATAGTTGCAAGTCAGGAAACGAATATCTGGCGCTGGGTCAATAACAATCGATTCGTTTCCTTGTCGCCGATTTTCCCAAATAGTTTTCAGCAGGCCTTGAGCAGATCCTGATTGGCCTCGTCCCGCAAGGGATCGACTGGCAGGACTGCAATGCGCGTTTTCACTAGCACTGAATCAATCTTATGCCGCCTTTTGCCTTCCTGCGACACACTTACAGATGTCAGTCGACGTCACTGTTTGCCCTTCCAATGATAGAGGGCGGATGGCTGTCGGCCAGTCGTTTGGCGCAGGTAATTCTGGCCAGGCTTTCGCACCTCGGATTGTTCGCGGCAGGCGTCCTGTGCCTGCTGTACGGCATGTCGCAAGCGACGGCGCAGACCATGGTGTCAGAAGCGATTGCGGCTGACGCTCACTGGACCCTGGCCAACAGCCCATACGTGATTAATGGCGAGGTTACCGTGCAGGGCGGCGCCATGCTGACGATTGATGCCGGCGTTACCGTGTACATGACGGCGAATGCCGGGCTAACAGTGCAGGCCGGCGGAATTCGCGCTGCGGGCACCGCGGCCAATCCGATCCGCGTGTTATCTGACAAGTCCCGGCAGGGACAAGCTGCTGTTGCGGGCGACTGGAATCAATGGGTTTTTAATGCCGGCACCGTCAACACACAACTCGACCACGTGCTGTTTCAACATGGCAAAGGTTTGGCAGTCAATGGCGCAGCACCCGTGTTCAACTACCTCAATCTTCGCAATCACAAAGGCGCGGCGATCGCAATCGATCTGTCAGCTTCTCCGACCGGCATCGCTAACCAAGCCAGCGGCAACGGCTTGAATGGCGTCGCGGTTCCTGCCGGGGATATTGCCGGCAGCGTCAAATGGGGCTTGCGCGGCATTCCCTACATAGTCACGTCTGGCATCGTATCGGTGGGAGCGTCGCCGACGCTGCAAAGCGTCACGCCGAACACTGTAGAGCAGGGGCAGACGGTGACTTTGACACTTAGTGGTAGCCGGCTCGAAGGCGTCGGCAAGCTGGCTTTTGATAAAGCCGGACTGGCGCTGACGCCGTTTAGCGGTGGCTCCGCCAGTCAGATATTCGTACAAGTCAAAGTGGATCCCAAGGCTGCTATTGGAAGCGCCAACCTGGAAATGCAGGTAGATGCGGGCTTGCTCACTCTTGCAAACGCGATCAGCGTAACGCAGCCGATGTCGGTGATCAGCACGGTAGCGCCAACTACCATCATAGCGGGCGGAGGAGAAACCGAGATCACGCTGACTGGCCGCAATTTCAGCAATGTGTCTGAAGTATTGTTCAATGGCGCCGCGGTGCCGACGCGCTTTGTCAATTCGACTGAACTGCGCGCAACCTTGCCAAGCCAGACCGTGATAGGGACCTTGCAGGCGCAGGTGCGCTGGCCGGATGCTCAGCAAGTCGGAAAATTCCTGCTGTCGAATCAGGTGGGACTCGCCGTCCAGGCACCAGTGCCGCCTACCGTCAGCGTTGAGCCGACGCCGATTGCTTTGCCACCAGACAGCAAGGCGCGCAATATCACTGTGCGTTTGTCAAAAGCGGATTATCGCGCCAACACATTGCGCTTCTCGATTTCCGATGCGAGCAAGGCGTCGGTGACGGCAAGCGTGCTGATTCCTGCCGGCCAGACTACCGCTCAGGTCACGATTACGCCATTGGCAACTGGGACGGTCAGCCTGAGCGTCAGTTCGGACACCTTGCAAGGGATCAGCGTGCCGGTGTTCATCACCGCCGATTTCCGCGGCGCCAATACGGCCTACGCAGCAGCAGTTGGCGTCAACGTGTTGTCCAATGCGGTGCCAGTGACGCGTCAGATCACGCTGGTGAATGCCAATGTCGGCGTCGCCGTCGGCGCCGTGCTGAGCAATGTGTCGCCAGCCGCCTGGGTTGTCGGCAGCAAACCGCTTGTCACTATCCGTGGTGCCGGAATTCCTGCCAACGCACAACTGGCACTGGTGCCGAACACTGGCGTGACGCTTGGCGCGGTAACTGTCAGCGACGATGGCAGCCAGCTTAGCGCCACCTTCGACACTGCCGCAGATGCCCCGCTCGGTCCGCGCAAGCTAGTAATCAAGGATGCTGCCGGCAAGGAATTGACTTTCGCCGATCCGGCCAAGACTACCGTGCAACTGATGAGCGGTTTGCCGCAGATCGTCTCTATCGATCCGCTGTTCGGCGCGCGCGACTCGACTGTCAAGTTGGTGGTGCAGGGGCGCAATCTGCAGCAAGGCCAGGTCCGTGTCCTGAACGATGCCGGCATCCGTATCGACAGCATGCCGCAGGTGAATGCCGACGGCACAACGTTGACGGCCTACCTGCAGATTGCGGCCGATGCGCCGACAGGCAGCCGCGTGATACAGATTGCCACGCCGGCCGGCAGTTCGACAGCGACTGCTGCGATCGCCAATACATTCACGGTGGTCAGCTCTGTCAGCGGCACCTTGTCGCCGATTGCTGCGCCGTTGGTCGGAGTCATGGTGGGCGCGGCTCCAGGTCCAAATACCAATCCCTATCTGGTGAATGCCAAGTCGGTTGGCGTGGTGCTGGGCAGTGGCATCACAGAGGTGGTGCCCAATACCGGTGTGATCGGCACTGATGTCAGCGTGACAGTACGCGGCGCAGGATTGCAAGGCGTGACCACCGCCAGCCTGTTGCCTGCGACTGGCGTGACGATACTTGGAACACCGAACGTCAATCCTTTGGGCACCGACTTGTCTTTCACCGTGCGGATCGATGCGGATGCGGCATTGGGCACCCGGAAACTGGTGTTGGCGACGGCTAACGGACCGGTGACATTTGTCAATGCCAGCGGCGCCAATTTCCTGATCAGCGCCCGTGTTCCGGAACTGATTTCGGTGACGCCGCAAGTGCTGCAGATCGGCCAGCCGGCCGTAAAGCTGACAGCGCGTGGCCGCAATTTCTCGAACGTCGCAGCAGTGCGCCTCGATCCGGCGCAAGGCGTAACCGTGACCGGACCGCTTGATACCAATCCTGATGCCACGGTCCTGAGTTTCTCTGTTGCGGTAGCTGCCGGCGCGCCAGCGGGCGACCGTGTCGTGGTTGTGACATCTGCTGCCGGCGATTCTTCTTCATCGCCGCAGCCTGGCAATACAGTGCATGTCGCCAGCCAGAGCGGCGTTACCTACGCCGACTTACCTTCGCAGGTGGTCGGGGTGCAGAACGGCGCCGTGATCGTGCCGCCGCCGCAACGTATCGATGGCACGCTGGCATCGTCAACTGTTGGTGTCTTGGTAGGCAGTGCATCGCCGCCGCAAAGTGCAGTGCGCAGTGCTTCCAGCATGCCGGTCGGCGTGTTGCTTGGCAGTGGTGCGCTGACGCTCAGTCCGAACGGTTGGTTGCAAGGCGCTAACGGCAATATCACCCTCAATGGTCGTGGCCTGAACAATGTCACTGCCGTCAGCGTGACGCCGGCGACAGGGTTGTTGTTAGGCACGCAGGCGATTAGCGACGACGGTACGCAATTGTCGGTATCCTTGTCTGTTGCGCCGGATGCGCCAAGAGTACTGCGCCGGTTAATCCTGGCGACTGCGAGCGGCGCCGAACTACCGTTCGCAGATCCTGCCACCGGGCGCTTCGGCATTGGCATGCTGCCTAGCGTCAGTTCGATGTCGCCAATTGTCCTGTCGCAAGGGAAGGGCAGCAGCCTGACCGTGCGCGGCGCTAACCTGAAGGACGTCAACGGTCTTGTCTTCCTGCCCGCCAGCGGCGTGCATGTCGGCTCAGATCTGATCTGGTCGCAGGATGCCCTGGGCGAATTGCTGACGGTTTCGATCTATGCCGATCCGGATGCCGCGCTGGGCAGCAGGGCGATCCGCTTCGATGTGCCGGGCGGCAGTACATCCACTACGCCGACGCCGTCCAACACCATCAATGTTGTCGCGCAATGAGTACGAAACTGAATAACCGCCGCAGGCAAGGAGCCGTCATGGCAATTGAAAACACTATCAGCACTATTTTTGCAAAAGCACCAAAGCACGCGGGCGACCGCACAGCATTTCTTTCCCGTTATCCTAGTTTGAGGACTTCATCCATGCATACCCAATATCCAGCGCTGAAGCAGGCATCGACGCGCACTGTCCCGCTACCGGCGAAGCGTAGCTTGGTCTTCCTGATTTCTGCGATTGCGGCGATGTCCGCGCATGCGTTCAGTAGCGGTAGCACGGGTGCCGACGGTGCGTTTAGCCCGACCGTCAATACGGAAATTGTGCTGCCGCCATCGGGGGTGTTTAACTACACCAGCATCAATATTCCTGTCGGTATTACAGTAACTTTCAAAAAAAACGTTGCTAACACCCCTGTTTTTCTGCTCGCCAGTGGCAATGTGACGATAGCCGGCAAGATAGACATTACAGGAAATGATGCAAAACCTACAGGTACATACGGTGATGGCGCATTGGCTGATGATGGAGTTCCGGGAACGAGCGGCCCCGGCGGTTATGACGGTGGCCGTGGTGGTCGAAGTGACGCGGCATTACGTGGGGAAGTTGTCCGCGGAGGAAGCGGTCTCGGACCTGGCGGTGGGCAAGGGGGTATAGAAGGCCCGGACGATTGTTCAGGCGCTCCTTACTATAGTTACTATAAATATGTCGGATCCGGCGGGGCCTATGCTACTGATACGCATCCGCCGTTTTCTATTTGGACATGTGGGAGCATCAAGGCTATGACGTTTAAAGCGTATGGTTCAGCCTTGTTGCAACCGTTGATAGGCGGTTCCGGTGGCGGCGGAGGGCGAGGGGGGATAAGTTATCCAGGCAGTGGTGGAGGTGGTGGGGCAGGAGCTATTTTAATTGCGTCTTCAGGCGCATTCAATATTACTGGAACCATCGATGCCACAGGTGGTGACGGAGGCGGGAACGCTGGAACCGGAGCCGGAGGCAATGGCGCAGGTGGTTCCGGCGGCGCGATCCGTATAGTCGCGTCATCGATTTCGGGTAACGGGGCGATGCTGGCCAATGGTGGGTGTATCAATTCCAACAATCAACGTCGCCAATTCTGCGGTTCTGATGGGGCTTACAATCAATATGGGGGTTCGTCCGGGCGAATTCGAATAGAAGCTGATGCTATTACTTTCTCGGGAACGTCTCAACCTGCTTACTCAAAAGATGTTCCCGGGCCGGTGTTCATAAGTAGCGTACCAAGTATGCGTATCGCGTCGGTCGCTGGTCAAGTTGTGCCGCCCAATCCAACTGGTAATGCCGATATTACGCTGCCCGCAACTACCACTGGCGCGGTTGATGTTACTTTTGAGACCAGTAATGTACCAGCTGGGAATACGGTACTTTTACGCGTGGTTCCCGCTTATGGTCAACCGATCGAAGCACTGAGCCCAGCGATCTCCGGTAGCACTGGTACTGGTAGTGCCACTGTCTCGGTGACTTTACCAGCCGGCCCCAGCACGCTCCAGGCCACCACCACCTACACCATCGTGGTGGCCGGCACCATCGACCTCTCTCGCTTCGCACAAAACGAAGCAGTGGAAAAAGTCGAAGTAACCGTATCGATGGTCGGTGAAACCAAGGCTCGCCTGCTGACCGCCAATGGCAATATCTACCCGGTGTCCTATGCGACTTTGCGTGCAGCCGGATTCCAGGGGTGATCGTTAGCTCCAGCCGCACATAAGCAAGCTTGACGCAACGCGATGAATCCAGCAGCGCTGCATGGGGATTCCAGAATCCTTGCAGTACCGGCCAGGATCTGTCCGGACCGGATTCATCGCGCAGGTTCTTGCAGCTGACCGTAACCATTCCACGGCCGTCGCCAGGATATCAACCGTTTTACGATGACATATGACCACTGAAGTCAAATCGCAGCACGCACCGCGTCAACTAGCGCACAATCCCGCATTCCGTGGCGCGGCTGTTGGCTCAGCCGTCCTGAGGCCGGCGGTTTCGACCGCTCGGCGCGTGGTGGCGGCGCTGACCGCGTTGTCCATGCTGGCGGCATCGATGCCTGTCAATGCAGGTCAGTTGCGCATCGATGGCGGTGTGGTCGTCAAATTCGGTGCTGACGCCGGCATGGTGGTGCGCGATCAGTTGTTGAACGGGCAAGGGGTCACGTTCACCAGTCAGAACGACGATGCTGCCGGCGGCCAGAGCAATACCTTGCCGCAAACACCCGCAGCCGGCGACTGGCGAGGCGTGCGCATGGAGAAATCGTCCGCCGTCAATCCTAACGCCAGCACGCAGCTGAACGATTTGACGTTGCGCTATGCCGGCGCATCTGGTGCCAATCCTGGCGCGGCGCTGACGCTACGCGGCATCAGCCCGGCGCTGCAATACCTGCAAGTCACGGACAGCACGACAGGCCTGCGTCTGATTGATGCTGCTTCGCCGGCCATCACAGGCGCCAGTTTTCTGCGCAACGGCGTCGGCATAGATGCCGATGGCAATAGCGCGCCGACAGTTGTCAGTACGCAGTTTTCTCAAAGCGCTAACTTGGCGATTCTGAACCGGACGCCGGCTACCATCATCCAGGCCGGCAGTAACTGGTGGGGCCATGCCAGCGGTCCGAAAGACCTGACTGGCAATCCGCAAGGGCAAGGCGATGGCGTGTCCAGTGGTGTGAACTACAGCGGCTATCTTTCATCGGCGCCCTTGCTTAATCCATCAGTACGCTTGGCGGCACCCGCTGCGTACTACCAGCAACGCAACGTCGCATTGGAAATCTCTTGCGTCAATGCCACCGAATACCGCATCGCCGAAGGCAGCGCCTTCGTCGGCATACCGTTCCAGGCGCTGGCCAACGGCCGTGCCGCGCTCGATTACACGGTTTCCGCCGGCGACGGCAACAAGCCGGTCACAGTGCAATTCCGTAATGCCAGCGGCACCATCACGACGGCGACGCTGGCCGGCGGAGTATTGATCGATACCCAGGCGCCGCAGCTGGCGATTGTCAATCCGGCCGCCGACAGCGTGATCAGCAAGCCTATCGTAGTCGAAGCAACCGCCACCGATGCCTCTGGCATCAACCGCGTTGAATTCTATCTGGACAACCAGTTGGTGGCGACTCGTACCGCCGCGCCTTACACTTATAACTGGAACACCGATAGCAGCACCGAAGGCAGCCACAAGATACTGGTGATTGCTTACGACCAGGTCGGCCGCAATACCGAACAAAGCCTAGCCGTCACCCTGTCGCATGCACCGGTGACTCCAGACACAGAAGGGCCGCAGCTGAGCAATATTAAAGCGGATGGCGTGGCGCTGGCGAACGGCGCAGTACTGACGCGCAATGCCAATATCACGTTGGATGCCAGCGACCGCAGCGGAGTTTCGCGGGTTGAGCTGTTGCTTGACGGCCAGCTGATTGCAACCGCCAGCGGCTCGGGCAGCTACAGCGCTGCCCTCAATTTGGCCGCTGCCGCCAATGGCGCGCATATCTTGGCGATCCGCGCCTTCGATTCGCTCAATAACGTCACCAGCAACAGCTACAGCATCAGCGTGTCGCACGCCGTTCCGGATGCGCCGCAATGGCTTAACCCCGCCAGCGGCACGACCACCCGCACGGCCGCGCTGGCATTGAACGGCAGCGCACAAGCCGGTAGCAATATCCAGGTCCTGGTCAACGGCAAGGCCGCAGGTGCAGTCGTCGTTAGTGGGACGGACGGTCGTTTTGTCAGCAACGTGACGCTTAATCCCGGCGCCAACCAGATCCAGGCCACGGCTAGCGATCAATACGGCAGCAGCGCGTTGTCTGCCGTATTGCTGGTAACGCTCGACACCAACGTTCCTAGCAGTCCCGGCAACCTTGGTGCGACCGCGCAGGCCCAAGGTAAAGTCAAGCTGGTATGGAGCCGTTCTAGTGACGTCAACGTCACCGGATATGATGTATATCGCGCCACGACGGCCTTCAACGGCATTGCCGAAGCGGTCAAGATCAACAGCAGCGCATTGAGCATCAACAGCTATGACGATCTGCCGCCACAGGACGGTGCTTGGTACTATCGGGTAGTCGCCGTCAACAGTGCTGGCACACCGTCATTGCCGTCCAACCAGGTACAGATCGTTTCCGACAGCATCGCGCCGAAGGCTCTATCCATTGTGTACAAGCCGACAGGCAAGGTCGATCCGGTCAGCGGCCGTACCGGCCAGGGCCGTATCGACCTGATTGTTACAGTCAGTGAAGCCTTGCTGGCGACGCCGTACCTGTCGATCGTACCGCAAGGCGGCGCGCCGATTCCGGTAGATCTGCTCAAAACCGGCGACACCACCTACAGCGGCAATTTCATGGTCGACGCCAGCACGCCGTCGGGCGTGGCGAATGCCTTGTTCTCGGCACGCGATGCAGTGGGAAATCGCGGCACCGATATTGATGTTGGTGCAACGCTGAAGATCGATACCGAAGGTCCTGCGCTATCCGGTATTGTGCTGACGCCTTCGTCGCCAATCAAAAACGACAAGGCGCAACTTGTGCAGGCGACATTGACTTTCAGCAAAGCGCCGAAGACCATGCCAAAAGTGAGTTACCTGTTGTCTGGGCCGGTCCGCTCACCGGAAGCGGTATCGTTGAACCAGGTTAATCCAACCACCTGGCAGGCCAGTTTTACTCTGGCTAGCGATGCTGGTTTGGCCAGTCCTGAGATGCTGGTCTTTAGCAGCCAGGCGACCGATGACCTAGATAATATTTCCAATAAAGTAAACGCATTCAATCGCTTCCAGGTGTATCAAGGCAATCTGCCGCCTCTGAATGTCCCGTTTGGCTTCAGCGCCAAAGCGCAGCCGGGCGGCAAGGTCAAGCTGAGCTGGCAAGCGGTGGCTGACGCCAGCAGTTATCAGCTGTACCGGCAAGGCCCGGGCCAGAACGCATTGCAGACATTGACGCGTGCTAGCGGCGAAGCCTATGTTGATCAGACTACACAAGATGGTGCTTATAAATACGCCATTGCAACCGTGCGTCAATCGAACGGCCAGGAATCGTTCTCGGTGCAAAGCGCAGCAGTCGATGTGCTGGTAAGCGCAACTGCACCGGGTTCGCCGCAAAACCTGACGCTGGCGCTGACCGGCCAGGGCATCAAGGCTAGCTGGCAACCGCCGCTGGCGAGCGTGGTCGATAGCTACAATCTGTACCGCGCCGGCGGCACCAGTATCACCACGATCGAAGGCTTGACGCCGTTGAAGTCAGGCATCAAGGCACCGCTAGCGCTGGATCCTAGTCCGTCGTCAACCCAAGGGGCGTATGTAGTGACCGCGCTGGATGCGGCAGGCAATGAATCGGCGATTTCCAACTCCGCCTATCTCAATGCCAGCCTGCTGCCAGTGACGAATCTCAAGGTGGAGCAGCTGGGTAACGAATTGCCTGTGATTAGCTGGAATGCACCGAACGGCAACGTTGCCGGTTACCTGGTCTATGTCGGCCCTGATGCCAGCAAGACCAAGTTGACGCCGCGGCCGATCACTAGCCTCAACTTTACCGATACCGGTTACACCAGCGGCGAGCGGCGCTATACGATTGCCACGGTGGATGCTAACGGCGTCGAGATGCCGCGCAGCCTGACCTTGCCGAATGTGGTCACGCAAATCGCTTCCGGCCTGCCGATCAAACGCGGCATCATGAACAAGCTGCAAGTACAAGTAGTCAACACCTCGGCCGGCGCCCAAGACAATGTACGGGTAACCGTTCGTCTGCCGGTCAACAAGGACGCTACGCAATTCCAGATTCATAAATCGGAAGTCTTTACGCTCGCGCCCAATGAAACCAGGTTGGTGACCGTGGTGGTCGGCGGCTATGCCGATTTGCCGAGCCAGGCGCAGGCACAAGTCGGGGTCGAGATCAGTCCTAACGATGGCGAACTGGTCCGCCTCAGCCACAACGACAGCATTACCGTCGGCGACAGTGCGCTGGTGGTGGGCATGGCGACCGATGAATTCACGCGCGGCGGCATCGGCAAACTGAAGCTGACCATTGAGAATACGACCGAAGTCGATATCGAGCTGTTGACTGCCACTAATAATGGCAGCGCAGATTCGTCGGAACTGCGTTTCAAAATTCTCGATGCGGACGGCAACGTATTGGCAACCCAGGCATACAAACAGGTATTCGGCGCCAACGTGGTGACGCTGACCAACGGCCAGACCGTGGCGCGGATTCCTGCCGGGTCCAGCTATACCTCGGACGTGTTCAACCTGAGTGTGCCGGCGTCCAGCCCGAACAGCATCCGGGTCAGGCTCGACGTCGATCAGCTGCGTTATCACAGCGGCCAGGACGACCAGATCCTGATCAGCGGCCGCGGCTCCGAGAAGACCGTGTCGCTGGTCGACAGCGCCTATGTCGGTGAAGTCACCAAGGTCAACCCGATCAGCTCGTTCGGCGACCAGGACATCCTGATCGGCGGCCGTGCGTTCGACCGCAAGACCAATGCCGCCTTGCCTAATACACGGCTCAAGCTGATTCTGAACCAGCAGGGCTTCGAGCGCACCTTCAGCGTGTTGACCGACGCATCCGGCGAATTCAACTACAACTTCAAGCCGACCGTCACTGATGCAGGCTTGTACAAGGTGTCGGCCGTGCATCCTGATATTACGGATCGTCCGGAGCAGAAGGCGTTCAGTATCAACCGCGTGACGGTCAGCCCAACGCCGTACAAGCTCGATATTCCGCGCAACTATCCGTTCACGATCCCGTTCACGGCCAAGGCTGGCGTTGGCACTGTCGCAACCAACCTCCGCTTGATACTTGATGCCGGTAGTCAGTCGACCGGGCAGTTGCCGCTTGGTGTCATAGCGCAATTGTCCGCGCCGGTATCTTTAGCAGAAAAACAGACCCTCAACATTCCAGTGGTTTTCAGTGCGAACAACGACGCTCAGCCTTCCGGTAATTTGATTCTTAATGTCATGAGTGACGATCATCCAAGCTCCCCGATAGGGCAGGTCAAGATTGACTACACCTTGTCCGAGGCAAAGCCGTTCTTGATCACCATCCCGAGCTTTGTGCAAACAGGTATGGCACAAGGCGGTAGCGATATCGAATCGGTGGTTGTAGAGAACAAGGGATTGCAAGAAGCGCTGAATCTGCAATTCTCGTTCACCAAGGCCGACGGTTCCGCTGCGCCAAGCTGGGCCAGCATCGCTAGCCAGGCCAACGGCACGCTGGCAATCGGCGAGAAGCGTTCGATCGACTTAGCCTTCACACCGCCTGCAGGCACGCAGGAAAGCGTGTACGAGTTCAAGCTCAAGGTGCAAGGCGACAACGTGCCACAACAGACGCTCAACGTTTACGTCAGCCTGACGCAAAGCGGCAAGGGCAACGTGCTGTTCAAGGCCAGCGATCTCTATACCGCCACGGTCGACAAACAAGGCAAGCTGATTCCAGGCCTGGCGAACGCCAGCGTCACCTTGCAGAACGAAGATGTCATCACGGTGACGCAAGAGCTGGTCACCGACAGTCTGGGCGAAGCACTGTTCCAGAACTTGCCATCAGGCCGCTACACCTATCGCGCCAAGGCTGACAATCATCAGGAACTGGGCGGCAGGTTGCAGATCAAGCCGGGTATCACTACAAACCAATCGGTGTTCCTGGACTACAACCTGATCAAAGTGGAATGGAGTGTCAGTGAAGTGTCGATCCAGGATCGCTATGACGTTACTCTCAATGCGACGTTCGAGACAGATGTCCCGGCGGCAGTTGTAGTGATGCAGCCACCCAGCATCAATTTGCCAAAAATGAATTCAGGCGACGTGTATTACGGTGAGCTTGCCCTGCAAAATTATGGTTTGATCCGTGCCGACAATGTGCGTCAGAAGCTGCCCCAGAGCGACACATTTTTCCGCTATGAATTCCTGGTTGAAGTTCCTCCTGTTCTCAACGCCAAACAGCGCGTGACGATCCCATATCGCGTTATTGCGCTGCAAGCACTGGACGCTGCGGCAAGCACCGGAAGTGCCAGTGGAGGCGGTTGCTACAACTATAGCAGCACGACGAGTGTGAGTTGCCAGTTCACCTGTGCCAACGGTGCTGAGTCTTCTTGCGGAGCTTCGGCCTCATGGTTTGCTGTCAGCAATAGTTCCTGCCCTGCCGGCGGCGGGGTGGGGGGCGGCGGAGCCGGTGGTGGCTTTGGCGGTGGCTTTGGCGGTGGCGGTACAGGCACCCCAGCCACGCCTATCAGTATCAAAGGCAAGAAGTGTGTAAAGGTACCAGATGGCAAGGGAGGCGACTGCTAATGCTTAATCGTACCTGCCCGCATCAATTTTCAAATACCGATTTGACTATCACAAAGCGATTAACAAACATGGCAATATCATTTGTGCAGCATTGGCGCACGCGGAGAATCGGCTCTCGGGTCGGCATGACAATCCTGGGCTTCCTGATGGCTTGTGCGATAGCGCAGGCACAAACACCATCAGTTGGTGTCGTCAGCCCGCCAAACGGCACGTTCAGCCAGGAAATTGTTGATTTGCAGGTGCAGACTCCAGCAGGTGAAGTCAGTTGGCGCAGGGTTTTTAATGGCACAGGCTGGCGTTTCAATCGCCATTGGGATGGCATCTCCGCAAGTTATAAGCCATTGTCAACGCAAAGTACCGGCGGTGGCGCAGGTAGCAATATGTCTGGCGGTGGACAGTCCGGATGCTGGGTATGGGTTGACGAAGACTGGAGTCCGGGGGCTGCGGTGGCCGGTGGCGCATTTAAGGTTGACGCCATCAGCTACATTCCGTTTAATCAAGTCTACTCACAACAGGGGCAACCGCTTCAGGTATTCAATGTAAATTCCTGTGCTTCGTTAGGTGCCAGCTCGGAAATATTTGAAGGTTATCGGCGCCTGTCCGGCCTGTATGTGGGGGGCAACGGCAGCTATGTATTCAAGAATCGCTACACATTAAAAAAGCAGTCTTCCCTTAAACTGCCGATTACTGCTACGGTGCCAGGTGGAAATCCACAAAGCGGGAGTGTCAGTGTTTCGAGTGCTATCACGGTACAAGGCTGGCGCTGGCAAGATCGCAAGGGCGATTGGGTTGAATATGATAGTCAGGGACAGATTTCGCGTTATGGCGATAAAAACGACAACGTCGTTTGGATGCAGCGCGACACCCAAGGGCGGATAGAGCGCCTCATCGAGGGTAGCAGTGGCAAGACGATATTTACCTTGCACTATAATAGCGCTGGTTATCTGGTCGAAATCAGAGATTATTCTTTGACAGGCAATGGGCTTGATTTACCTCAACGTAGCGTCAAGTATGCTTATGACCCTGACGGTCAACTCATAAGCGTCACCGACGCTCGTGGTTTTGTCACGAACTACAATTATGACGCACAGCACCGGCTGAGTACGATCACCGACCCGGAGCAGCGAGCGTCGACCATCAGCTACGACGGCGAGTCCAGCAGCGTCTCCAAGCTGATTGCTGCAGATGGCGGTCAGAATGACTATTCTTTCAGTTACGACGACGCCAAAAAATTCTTCTATAGCAAACTGCAGGGACCAGTTACAGCAAGTGGTCGCCGGGTTGAAGACTACACGCATGATCGTGCCGGAGATTTGGTCAAGTATGAGGTGAACGGTCGCACTGACGTTGCGGTCACCCGGGATCCGGGAGCACGTACAGAAACGCGCGTTAATGCACGCGGTTTCACAACGGTGCTGACCAAGAACGAATTCGAGCAAGTGGTGCAGGTAAAAAATGAAGACGGCACCTTCACCAGCACCCAGTTCGACGCTCGCAATCTGAATCCGATTGAAACTGTCGATGAAGCCGGCATCAAGAATCAATTTGCCTACGATGCCAAAGGCAATCTGATCCAACGTACTCAGGCCGCAGGTACTGCGGATGAGCGAGTTACTGACTATCAGCTCGATAATGCTGGACGTGTGAGCCGGGCGACTTTGCGAGGTCGTGCGGAAGAAAATGGCGTTGTAACGCAAGACGCGGTTTGGCAATTCACCTATGACGGCACGGGGCAATTGGCGCAAACCATTGATCCTGAGGGCAATCTCAGCAAAACAGTGTATGACCGCAATGGCAACCTGGTCAATAGAACGGACGCACGCGGCAATAGCACTGCTTATCAAGTCGATGCAATGGGAAATCTATTGCAGACTACTGATGCACTCGGCAATGTGCGCCACATGTCATATGACAAGGTAGGGAATCTCGTTACCTTTACCGACGCCCGCAGCAAGGCTACCCAGTCGGCATACGATGCGATGAATCGCCGCATTCAGATCAATAGTCCTGCCGGCGGCAGTTATAAAATCGAGTATAACGCTCAAGGTTTGCCGATTCGGGAAACTAATGAGGACGGGCATGGCAGTCAGGCTGAATTTGACAATTTCCTGCGTGTCGTTAAGCAGATTGATGCCTTGGGTAATGCTACCCAATACGGTTATCAGATTCCTGATGGCAGTAGCTCGGGACAACTCGGCAGCCTCGCAACCGCCACTCAAGTCAAGTATCCAACGTTTGTTCAGCAAACCAAATATGATGCCCGTGAACGCCCAACGACGGAGGCTCTCCTCAACCCAAATGCATTGGGAATCGAAACATTGGTCAGCAGCAGCGTTTACGACAAACGTGGCCAGGTCAGCAGCGATACGGATGCCAACGGCAAAACTCGTTTCTCAAAATACGATTCATTTGGTCAATTGGTCGAAAGTACTGACAGTTTGGGAAACAAGACCAGTGCCAAATTCGATGTCCGCGGCAATCTTCTGCAGATCAAAGATGCTAGGGGAAATGTCAATAATTTTGAATATGATCGCGACAATCGAGTTGTCAAGGAAATTCTGCCGCTGGGGCAGGTGACAGCGTATCGATACGACGCGGCAGGCAATCTGGCCAGCCGCGTGGATCCCAATGGAAATAAGAGCGTCTTTACTTACGATGCGGCGGATCGTCTCATCGAAGTAAAACAAACCAATGCAGTTGGCTTGCTGGCACGGACCACGTCAATAACTTGGGACAATGAAAGTAATGCGATCGGCTGGAAAGACACCGATCATATCCGCAATCAGACCGCCAGCAGCAGTTTGACTTTTGACGACGCTGATCGCAAAACAACTGAAACAGTTACCTATCCAAATGGTGTCACCCTTGGGTATGCCTATGCGTACAGTGCCGCTGGTCTCAAAACGCGGTTGACCTGGCCAGACGGCGTCAGTCTCGACTATGGCTACAGTGCGCACGATGAGCTGGAGAGTGTCAACGTACCAGGAGAGGGGCTGATCAGTGTTACGCAATTTAAGTGGACCTCGCCTGCTAAAGTAACACTGCCGGGTGGTACAACGCAGGAATTGGGGTACGACGGCCTATTGAATCTTGAAAGTGTCAAGGTCAGGAGCCCAGGACAGCAAACCACGCTCAGCGTCCAGAATCTCTTTGGCAAGATACAAGAGCTGCAGAAAAGCGTACGTACTGATAGTGCTGGAGGGGGCGGCACTACAAGAGCCAGCAGCTTTTCCTACGATGACGAATCCAGGTTGACCGAGGTAACTACTGACGCCGGCGGCTTGTTCGGCAGCGATACGGAAAATTTTACGCTGGATGCTGCTGGTAACCGGATTGCCCACAGCAAGGTCAACGGCGCCTGGCAATACGATGCCAATAATAGATTGACGCAGCGCGGAACTGGCGGCAACGCTACCAATTATGAGTACGATCCGGCCGGCAATCTGATAAAGAAAATAGAAGGCGGAAATAAGATAACGCAATACAGCTATGACACGCAGAACCGTCTGATCGAAGTCGCCGATGGTAATGGCAGCGTCATAGCAAGATATGGTTACGATCCGCAAGACCGTCGCATCTGGAAAGAGCAATATCGCGACGTGCGAGCGCAATCTTTGCCACAAGCCAAACGCACGATCTATTTGTACAGCGACGAAGGATTGATTGCCGAAAGCGAGCAAGACATCGCATTGAATGCTGATGGGAGCGTAAGTGCAGGCGGCCCATCGCATATTGTCACGGAATATGGACCTAGACCGAATAGCGATTTTGGCACAGCAAATTTATTTATAAAAACAAAGAGCAGCAATGGTCAAGACACCATTGCCTACTACCATCTTGACCAGCTCGGTACGCCAATTCAAGCCACGGACAAACAAGGAAATGTAGTTTGGTCGGCCAATTACAATGTGTTTGGTCAGGCTGCGATCACCACACCTGTAGCTACTGCAGACAAGCCTACGATCATTAGCAACCTGCGTCTGCCAGGGCAAATCGAAGATGCGGAAACGGGGCTGTACTACAACTATCGACGCTATTACGACCCGAGCACAGGGCGCTATATTACCCAGGATCCGATCGGCTTAGCTGGCGGCGATAATCAATACCGTTATGCTGATGCCAATCCTGCGAACTTGAGCGATCCAACGGGTGAGTGCCCGATGTGCGCAGCCTATGCTTGGTGCGTCGCGGAGTGCATGTTAGAGGATGTTGCAGCCAATGCAATTACAGGTGAATGCAATAATTTTGGGAAAAGCGCAAAGAGCTGCGCGTTGAGTTGCTTAGTGGGGCCTTTTGGAAGGCTCGGAAAATGGTTTAAGCGTGGTGAAGAAGCTGCCTGCGCCATTAATAGCTTTCCTTCGGATACTTTGGTGCATGTGAAGCCTGCTAATGCGAATAGGCTTAGTGCTCAACAGGCTAAATCTAATGTTAGACCCATAAATAAGATTCAGGTAGGGGATCAAGTTCTAGCATTTTCTGAGTCTAAATCCAAGGGTGCTAATCCCAAACTTGACTCGCGTTTGAGCTATGAGAAGGTTACTAATGTATTCGTCAGTAACAAATCGCAAACCTTAGTTCATATTTTCTTGGACAGCGGGGAATCCATTACAGCGACTGAAGGCCATCCCTTCAAGACTACAGACGGTTGGCGCGATGCCATCTTGCTCAAAAAAGGGGGCAGGTTGCTACTGATGGGAGATGGGGGTGATTCAGACGCTAAATCGCTTGCTATCATCACTGATGTTCAATCCGAACAAAAAGTTTTACCTGTTTTCAATATTGAAGTTGCGAATGCGCACACTTACTTTGTTGGAGTAGACGGAGAGTTAGTACATAACGCGCATGGCCATCATTGTTTCCCGAAATACCTTGGCGGCGCTGTAAAGCAAAAATTGACAAAGCTCTCTGAGGATTTGCACAAGCTCTATCACAAGGGGCTTGATCAGGTTGCTCCTCGATGGAAGGGAAAGGCACATTACGATGGATTGCCTGCTGCGGAAAAGGACAAGGTTTTGGATAAATTTAAAGATTACACCGAGGGATTCGATAAAACGCACGGCACCGATTTATTGAATGGTGCACGCAGTAATGGGTTTCCAAAATGACGACAATGTACATGCGATTGCGTGACGTGACTCCGGACGATATTTGCAAGAATTGGCTTTGGCAATATGTGCCGTCAAAGGACGGTGAACTCTGGGTGAAGCCGATTCACGTAAAGAAGACGGATAAATTTTCCCAGCGCTTGGCTGGGTGCCAAGTGACGCTCGCCGACGGGAGCAGCATGTGGGCGTTGATTGAAGGGATCAATGTGGAGACTCCGGAATTTTCAAAACATAACAAGGAACTGATAATTGCAATCGACAATTATGGCTGGTTTCGTCTCGCACAATATTTTGATAGTCGTGAATTGAAAGAAATTAGAGGCCCTGAGATTTTGTGTGATCTCCTGGGAAAGAAAATTGACGAGGTGTTTCCTGTTGAATTTGACCTACGTGATAGAGCAAAAGTGGATTCATCCTGTTTGAGAGGGAAATTTGAAGTTGATCCGGTTTGGGGAATGGCGCAGTCGGACGTAATGATGATTCTTGTACGCGAATTGGCGAATGGTGGAAATAGTTAATGTTTGATAGTTGATATAAGAATCCTTTCGATTTGGATGATCTGATTAATCTGAAATTTATACCTCAATTGACCGCAGATGAAGAATACGCAACGAACAACTGAGCAAGAGATGCATGCTTGTGCGGCGAAGAATAGGCTCAATTGCCGATTGGTTAAGGCCGTCAATTTGATTCTGAAAAAAGCTATTACTACCTTGCCGGTAGTTGCGTTTTTTGCGGCGATCAGCGTTACTCCTCAAGGAACGAATGCTCAGGAAACCGTCTGCGCCAGCGTCAAGATCGAGATCAAGCAGGAGCTGACGCTGGAGCGTCAAGCCTTCGACGCCGAGATGCGAATCAATAACACGACCGACACCGGTCTGATTGAAAACGTCTCGGTGGTGGTCAAGGTGACTGACGAGCAGGGCACGCCCGTGGAGATCACCGATGATCCAAACAGCAGCAGCGCCAAGTTCTTTGTCCGAATCTCGAACAAGAAAAACATTTCCAACGTCGATGGCACTGGCAGCGTAAGTCCGGCCACTACCGCATCCATCAATTGGCTGCTGATTCCGGCGCCAGGATCTGCCGGTAATACGCCGTTGGGTAAGAAATATTTGGTCGGAGCTACGCTCAAGTACAAATTTGGCGGCGAAGAGCAGACCCTGAACGTGTCGCCGGCAGTGATCACGGTCAAGCCGTTGCCATTGCTTACGCTCGATTATTTCCTTACAAAGAATGTCGAGGGCGACGATCCGTTGACCCCCGAAATTGAACCCGTGGTGCCATTCACGCTCGGTGTACGCATCAAGAACAACGGGATGGCGATTGCCAAGAATCTCAAAATCGATTCCGCGCAGCCAAAGATCATTGAGAACAAACAAGGCTTGCTGATCAACTTCAAGCTGACCGGCAGCTACATCAACGATGCTCCGGTACAAAATACCTTGCTGGCGAATTTCGGCGACGTCGCCCCCGGCACCAGCAAAATGGCGCGCTGGATCATGGAAAGTACGCTGGCAGGAACATTTACGGAATTCACGGCCAAGTTCAGCCACGCCGATGAACTGGGTGGATCGCTGACCTCGATCCTGCAAGCCGCCAACGCGCATTTCCTGATCCATGACGTGCGAGTAGACCTGCCAGGCCGCGACTACGTGCGTGATTTCCTGGCCCAGGACGGCGACGTGATCCGCGTCTATGAATCAGACGGTCCGGATACCGTCGTCACGGATCATAGCGCCGTCGCGCAACTCACGGTCGGCGCCGCCGTGCCGGGCGCACCGCCGGACACTGCCAGCTATCACCTGTTGATACCGCCTACGGCTGGCTTTATCTATGTCAAATTGCCGGATCCCTTCCATGGCCAGAAAGCGCTTGGCCAGATCGTCCGGTCCGATGCAAAGATCATGCTGCCGGAAAATGTATGGCTGTCCCGTACGCGCAATACGCAAAGCAAACAGTGGGAATACTGGGTCAATTTTTTCGACGTCAATACACCGGGTGTTTACGATGCCGGCTTCGATGCGCCGCCAGCGGTCGCCCGGCCGCCGCAAATCCAGTTCATCCCGGACCACGTCACCAAGGAAGGCCAGCAGGTCTCGTTTCTGGTCGAAGCCAGCAGCCCCGATGGCAAGGCAGTTACCGTGAGCGCCGTGCCGCTGCCAGTGGGCGCCAGATTTACAGCGCAGGCGAGCGATCCCAAGGCGCCTGGCGTTTCGCGCACCGTGTTCGACTGGACGCCGGCCAAGGGTGCGGCGGGCAACTATCTGATTACCTATACCGCCACGGACGGCAGCTTGAGCGCGACCCGTTCGGCCAGCATCAAGGTGGAAACCAATAGCCCGCCGCCCGGACCTGGCACGCCGACTATCGATAGTCCTGTTTCGGGCGGCCAGGTGACGACGCTGACGCCGGTGCTGCGAGTGCAGGCCGCAACGGCAGCGCAGGATCCGACCGTGAAGGTGCAGTTCGAGGTTTACAAGGATCAGGCGCTGACCCAACTGGTCGCCAGCGCGTTAGTTGACAAGGCCGTGCCCGGTGCTGGTAATGGGGCCGGAGATGTGGCCCAGCCTACTTCGTGGCAGCCGCCCGACAATCTGATCGACAACACGCATTACTGGTGGCGTGCGCGTGCATTCGACGGTAGCAAAATGTACAGCCCGTGGGTCAACGGCCGCTTCTTCGTCAATCTGTTCAACGATCCGCCAGACAGCTTCAACCTGACCAGCCCGGCGCCGAATGCCGAGGTCGCTTTGCTACAGCCTGTGTTGACCTGGACCAATGCGTTGGACAAGGATGGCGACGTGGTGACCTATAGCGTCACGCTATACAAGGACGCCGCGTTGACCGAGGTGGTGACGACCGTTGCTGATTTGGCGGAAGGAACAGACGGCAGCACCAGCTGGACCGTGGCCGTACCCTTGCTCAATCATGGCAAGTATTACTGGAAGGTGATCGCCAAGGATGCGCTGGGCGCGCAGACGCCGTCGATTGCCAGGCCGTTCGTGGTCAACACCGGCAATACGCCGCCATCGGCGCCCATGATCGTCAGCCCGGCGGTAGGCGGCCAGAGCGCTAATCCGAATACCGCACTGACGATCCAGAACAGCGTCGATGCAGAAAATGACCTGATTACCTATGTGTTCGAGATCGATACGGTCAATACCTTCGATTCCAGCGACAAGCATGCCTCCGGCCAGGTGATCCAGAGCGCTGGCGCGATGACCAGTTGGACGATCAGCAACCTGGTTGAAAACAAACGTTATTACTGGCGCGTCAAGGCCCAGGACGGTCGCGCCGAATCGGCGTGGATAGTGGCGAATTTCCTGATGAATGCGGTCAATGACCCACCGCCAGCGCCAACCGTCAAGAATCCAGGCAATGGTGCCTGGACGGCGACCCAGCAGCCGAGCCTGGAAGCGAACCCGGTGCTCGATCCCGAAGGCGATCCGGTGCGGTATCAGTTCGAGGTATATCGTGATGCGGCCATGAGCAACAAGGTGGTGGATGGCATGTCTACCAATACCGGCTGGATCGTAGCGCTGCCGCTGGCCGACAAGACCACACACTGGTGGCGCGTGCGGGCGCTCGACCCGCAGGGCGCCAGCAGCGCCTGGTCGGCATTGGCGGTCATGTATGTCAGCACTGCGCCCTATCAGGATCCCTCGATCCAGGTGACAGCGCCGGCTACCCCCGTCTTGCCGACGTTAGTTGCGACGCCAACCGGCGACCGCAAGCAGGCCACCATCCGCTGGGAAGGCACTGACCCGAATATCGAACCTACCGTTGCGCTGTACTACGGTACCAGCAGCACTGGTTTCGCTGGCAACCTGATCGTTGACGGCCTGCGCCAGAGCGCCGGCAAGCAGTCCGGCAGCTATGTCTGGGATGTGACCGATCTGGCGCCGGGCGCGTATTACGTCTACGCCATGATTTATGACGTCAAAGGCGTCGGCAAGGCTTATGCGGCAGGCGCAGTGGTGATTCCACCGGCGAAGCAGACTGGCAAGGTCGTAGTCATTGCAGGTAATCACATGGTGACGTCGGAGAGCGGCAAGCAGACTGCTTTCGTGGTGCGCCTGGGCGGCGCACCGACCAGCGACGTGATTGTGCCGGTCAGCAGCACCAGCCCGCGTGAGGGCATCGCCATGCCTGCCAGCCTGACTTTTACCCCGAAGAACTGGATGACTACACAGACCGTGACTGTCACGGGGCAAAACGATTGCGCGCCGGATGGATCGCAGGTGTATCAGGTGCTGTCGGGAGCTGCGGTTACTGTCGATCCGAACTATATTGGCTTGTCTGGCGCACCGGTGCAGATCACCAATCAGGACAATTCTGACTTCAATCGCACCACCAACAGCGCCACCATTCATATATGCGGCCTGGCGGTGACTGGTGAGCGCAAGGTCGGCCGCTTTATCTGGGAATATTCGCTTACCGCAGAATTGACGAATACCGGCAGTGACGTCACCGGCGTGGTGGCGCATCTGAACAAATTGCCTTTTGGGATACAGGTCAGCGAAGACACCATGCAATTCGGTGCGGTCAATTCAGGTGAAACCGCCAAGAGCAAGAGCACGGTGACGGTGCGGGCACGATTCCCGATTCCCAAGGAAATATTGCGGCTCGGTATAGGTTTTAAATGGAATGTGACGGTGCAAAAATGATATACGGTCCTCTGAGAACAAACACCTATAAATCATCGTCGCGGCGTACGGGCGGCTTTACCCTGCTGGAATTGCTGGTGGTGATCGTCATCATCGGCTTGCTGGCGGCTTACGTCGGACCACGCTATTTTGCCCAGCTCGGCAAATCAGAACGCGGCACGGCCAAGGCGCAAATCGAAGGATTGGGCAAGGCGCTCGATACCTATCGTCTCGATACCGGCCACTACCCGACCACCGAGCAGGGCTTGAATGCCCTGGTGGTAAAGCCTAACGACGAATCAAAATGGAACGGTCCGTATCTGCAAAAGCAAGTGCCGCCGGACCCTTGGGGCAATGCCTATATATACCGCTCGCCGGGACAGGGTGGCGATTTTGATTTGATGTCCTACGCCAAAGATGGCCAGGC